>NZ_JBITBT010000005.1:0-480604 GCF_044452505.1 Amycolatopsis sp. NPDC051903
TCCTGTGGGCCATGCTCCGCGACAACGCCAACTACCACGCCTCACCCCCGATCCCAGCAGCAGCGTGACTTGACAATCCCCATTGGGAAGTCCTTTCCCGTTCGGTTCACGGGGAAGTCGGAACCGCGCCGGCGGACCGGACACGGGACATCAAGGGTGTTCCGGAATCGCGTCGAACGCGATCGACCGCGCCAGGTCCGCGAGCGGCTCGAGGGCGGCGAGCCGTTCGCGCAGCGCCGTGGTCACGCCGCCGAACGCGCTCGCACCCAGTGGCAGCCGCAGCGGGTCGACCCGGCGGCTGATCTCATGGACCACCGCGGCGACTTTCGCCGGATCCCCGGTGAAACGCCGGCCCCGGCGGCGGGCACGAACTCGCGGAACCGCCCGACGGCCCCGTCGCGGTACGCCGGCACCGCCTCGGCGAACCGCAAGGCCTGCGCGAACCCCGTCCGGATACACCCACTCCACGATCGTGACCCGGATGCCGAACCCCGCCACGTGCTGGGCGAGCGACTCGCTGAACCCTTCGAGGCCCGCGGCGGCGATCACGCTGAACCCGGCGTTGTTCACCACCACGTCCAGCGGCCCGCACCACCACCCGGCCGGCGACGTCGCCGACCGCCCCGACCGACGCACGCACCAAACGCGGTCTCTCCCCAGCGTTGCGCCGCGTCGTCGGCCAGGCCGGTGAGCGTCCGGTCGACAGCGAAGCACTGCTCGTCGACGCTGTTTCCCAGCTCGTCGAGGCTGGTGCCCGTTCGTGCCGACCTCCGGCCGCTCGACGTCCTCGTCGTCGCCGTCACCGGCGTCGCCTGGGCCACGGAGGAGCACGGCGATCAGGCGCAGGTCGACCGGCTGCTCGACGTCATGCTGGACAGCTACCTCGCGCGCTGACCCGCGCCGCCGCGGCGGGTCAGCGGACCACCTCGTAGGTCAGGTGCGTCATCGTCGGCGTGGTCACCACGTCGGTGCGCTGCAGCGCGAGGTGCCGTTCGGCCAGATCGCCGAACAGCCGCACACCCTCGCCGAACACCAGCGGCACCAGGTGGATGCGCAGTTCGTCGACGACGCCGAGCTGCAGGCACTGGTTGATCGCCGAACCGCTCATCAGCACGACGTCGAGGTCACCCGCGACCGCTTTCGCTTGCGCCAGCGCGCTTTCCGGGCCGTCGGTGACGAACGTGAACGTGGTCTTGCCCTGCACCCGCGGTTCGGCCGCGCGGTGGGTGAGCACGAACGACGGCCGTTCGAACGCCCCGTCGGGACCCCACACGTCGATGCCCATGTCGAACGTCGTGCGCCCGAGCACGAACGCCCCGGTGCGGGTGAAAAACCCGGCCAGCACGTCGTGGTCGACTTCGTTGCCGTGGGCCATCCACGTGTGGAGCAGATCGCCGTCGCGGCCGAGCCGGTGCTCGGTGTTCGTGCCGGGCCCGGCGACGACGCCGTCGAGCGACATGCTGATCTCCGCGATGACCTTCCCCATCGGCGTGCTCCTCCGTGGTTCAGCTGCCGGCTTGTTCCGTTGTGGTCCAAGCGTCGCCCCAGGAAGCGTCGCGGGCGGCGCGGTAGCGGGGACCGTGGCGTTTGGACACCGTGACCCCCGGCGTGAGGCCCTCCACGGTACACAGATCCAGCTGCACGAAACCCTTGTGCTTTCGGGGGTGGCGCAGGATCCGCGCGCCGGGTCGGTCGAGCGAGGTGCCCGCCGGCGCCGTGACGACGTAGGAAAACTTCTCGTCCTCGAACCCGAGCGTGCCCGACTTGATGCGGCGGTGGAGCCCGGACCGCGGCAGGCGCGCCGCGAAGTGGCACCAGTCGTCGCCGGGGACGATTGGGCACTCGCCGTCGTGCGGGCACGGCGCGACCACCGCGTGGCCCAGCTCCCGCAGCACTTCGCGGGCGGCGCGGATGCGCGCGAAGCCGGCGGGTGTGCCCGGCTCGATCAGCGCGACCGCCCCCGCCGACGCGGCCAGCCAGCGCACCACATCGGCGCGCTTGGCCTCCGGCAGTTCACCCAGCACGTACGACAGCGTCACGAGATCCGTGGCCGGCAAGGGCACCGACGGCTCGATCAGCCCCCGCTGCCACGTCGCACCGCGTACCGCCGGCTCGTCGGCGTTCGCCGCCAGTTTGCGGCCCAGCGCCACCGCGCCCGCGACCTGTTCGACGACCGTGCACTTCTCCAGCGTCGGCCACACCCCGGCCGCGGCCCAGACCGCCGCACCCGTGCCGCCGCCCACGTCGAGCTGCGTGCGCGGCGCGAACGACGGGGTGGCTGCGGCGACCTCGCCGAGCACGGAGCTGACCGCCGCGAACGTCGCCGGCATCCGGTACCCCGCGTATGCGGCGACGTCGAGCTCCGACGCGAGGATCGGCGCCGTCGCGGAATCGCCCGAGCGGTAGCGAGAGCTGAGTTTGTCGACCGCCTGGGCGAGCCGGGATTCGGGGAACCGGCCGAGCTCGTCGTCGAGGGCGGTGCGCAGGTCGTCGGGGAGGTGTGCCACGACCCCACATTCTCCCACGCCCGATTTGTCCCCAAGCCGGAGCCTGACCTGCTAGTTTCGGCGCCTGGGAAAAAGTTCGGGGGCCTTGTCGATCCAGTGGCCGCCCGTTCGACGCAGGGGTGAAGACAAGCCGAACACACAGAGAGGATCTCCGAAATGCGGTTCATGGTGATCATGAAGGCCAGCGAAGAGTCCGAGTCCGGCCAGCTGCCCAGCACCGAGATGCTCGCCGAAATGGGCAAGTTCAACGAGGAGCTCGTGAAGGCCGGCGTGATGCTCGCCGGTGAGGGCCTGACCTCGAGCGCGGACGGCGCGCGGGTGCGCTTCTCCGGCAAGTCCGAGCCGACGGTGGTCGACGGCCCGTTCGCCGAGAGCAAGGAGCTCGTGGCCGGCTTCTGGATCCTGCAGGTCCGGTCGAAGGAAGAGGTCATCGAGTGGGTCAAGCGCGTGCCGAACACCGACGGCGCGCACCACGAGATCGAGATCCGGCGCATCGCCGAGGCCGAGGACTTCGGCGACAACCTGACCCCGGAGCTGCGCGAAGCCGAGGAGAAGCTGCGCGAGCAGGCGGCGAAGAACGCCTGATGCGCTTCCTGGTGATGATCAAGGCCAACGCGGATTCCGAAGCCGGGGTCCCGCCGAGCCGCGAGCTCGTCCAACAGATGCAGAAGTTCAACGACGAGCTCGCGGCCTCGGGCCACCTCGTGGCGGCCGAAGGACTGACCCCGAGCTCGGAAGGCGCGCGGTTGGTCTACTTCGGCGGTGAGCCCGAGCCCCAGGTGGTCGACGGGCCGTTCGCGGAGACGAAGGAGCTCGTGGCCGGGGTGTGGATCCTGCAGGGGGAGTCGCTCGCGGAGATCGTGGAGCTGGTCAAGCGCGCACCCAACCCCGAGCTGCAGCCCGGCACCGTCGAGATCCGGCCGCTGTTCGACACGGTCTGACCCGTGGTTCGCCCGAGGCTTGCCCTCGGGCGAACCAGCCTGTCTGATGGGCTCGTGGACACGCACGGTGCCGTGGAGGCGGTCTGGCGGATCGAGTCCGCGCGAGTGATCGCGGGTCTCGCGCGGATGGTGCGCGACGTCGGGCTCGCGGAGGAGCTCGCGCAGGACGCGCTGGTCGCCGCGCTCGAGCAGTGGCCGGAGACCGGTGTGCCGCGCAACCCCGGCGCGTGGCTGATGACCACGGCCAAGCGCCGCGCGATCGACCAGTTCCGCCGCAACGAAACGTTCGGCCGCAAGCTCGAGGAGATCGGGCGCGACCAGCAGCTCAGCGAGGGGGTGCTGCCGGACTTCGACGCCGCGCTCGACGAGGAGCACATCGAAGACGACATCCTGCGACTCGTGTTCACGGCGTGCCACCCGGTGCTGGCGACGCCGGCGCGGGTCGCGTTGACGCTGCGCATGCTCGGTGGTCTGACCACCGACGAGATCGCCCGCGCGTTCCTCGTCAAGGAGTCCACGGTCGCGCAGCGGATCGTGCGCGCGAAGAAGTCGCTGGCCGACGCGAAGGTGCCCTTCGAGGTGCCCGTCGGCGAAGAACGGCGGGCGCGGCTTTCCTCCGTGCTCGAAGTGATCTACCTGATTTTCAACGAGGGCTACTCCGCCACCCGCGGCGACGACTGGATGCGCCCCGCCCTGTGCGAAGACGCGCTGCGGCTCGCGCGCGTGCTCAGCGGGTTGATGCCCGATGAGCCGGAGGTGCACGGGCTCGCGGCGCTGCTCGAGATCCAGGCGTCGCGTTCGGCCGCGCGCACCGGCCCGAGTGGCGAGCCGGTTCTGCTGCTGGAACAAGATCGAGGCCGGTGGGACCAGCTGCTGATCCGCCGTGGACTCGCCGCGCTGACCCGCTCGGAAGAACTCGCGGACGGCGCGTACGGGCCGTACTCGGCGCAGGCCGCGATCGCCGCGTGCCACGCCCGCGCCCGCACCCCGGAAGAGACGGACTGGACCCGCATCGCGGCGCTGTACTCCGGCCTCGCCCAGCTCACGCCGTCTCCCGTGATCGAACTGAACCGCGCGGTCGCCGTCTCGATGGCCGACGGCCCGGAAGCCGGCCTCGCCCTCGTGGACAAACTCCTGGACGAACCGGCCCTCAAGAACTACCACCTCCTCCCCAGCGTCCGCGGCGACTTCCTGGCGAAACTGGGCCGCCTGCGCGAAGCCAAGGCGGAATTCGAACGCGCCGCGGACATGACCGGCAACGCCCGCGAACGCACCCTCCTCCTCAACCGCGCGGCGGCTTGTTGATCGGGTTTTGCTGCTGTGTGGTGGTATCTGGCGTTGTGCGCCGGGGGTGGCGGGCCGCTGGTTGGATTTGCGCTGGTGGCGGCAAGGAGGCCGCGCAGCGGGCTTGGTGATCGGGTTCTGCCGCTGCGCGGCAGCATTCGGGGGTGTGGGCGGGCTGGTAGGTCGCTGGTTGGGTATTGGGCCGGCGTACGTTGCGCCGGCGGCGGTAGGCCAGGGGGCGGGAGGCGGCGCGGCGGCTTGCTGCTCCGGTTCTGCTGCTGTGCAGCGCTACTCGGGGTTGCAAGCAGGGGCGGCAAGGCGCTGGTCCGGAACAGGCGGCCTACCTTGCGCCGGTAGCAGCAGGCTAGGGAGCAGGAAGCGACCCGGTTTTCTGATCGGGTTTGCCGCTGTGCTGCGGAATTCGGCGTTGTGCGCGGGGCGGCCAGTTTCTGGCCGGGTATCGGTCGGCCTACGTTGCGTCGGCGACGCCGGGCCGGGGAGCAGGGAGGCTGCGCGGCGGCTTGCTGCTCGGGTCCCCGCCGCTGTGCAGCGGCATTCGGCGTTTCGCGCGGGGCGCAAGCTGCTGTTCGGTGAACGGGCGACCTAGCGTGCACCAGCGACGGCGGGCTAGGGAGCGGGGAAGCCGCGCGGCTTGCTGGTCGGGTCCCGCGCTGTGCTGCGGCATTCGGCGTTGTTAGCGGGGTGGCAGGCCGCTGGCCAGGTATCGGGCGGCCTACGTTGCCCCGGTGGCGACAGGCCAGGAAAGCCGGTCGCCAGGCTCAGGATCTGCTGCCGGAGTACGAAACGCCGGCCGTGGCACCAGCCAGCGCTGCTGATTTCGGAGCAGTTTCCATTTCAGGACAACAGATTCCGGATCGCCAGCGGGGCCCGCGGTCCGAGAATCTCTCTCGACACGATCGCCGCCGTCGTCCCCAGGACACAGCCGCGACTGAGCTACCGCGCGAGCCCTCCCGGGAACCGGGACACCCCAAGGCATCCCACAGTTCCTCACCGCGGACCACCAGCACCGTCACAGCCCCATCGGGTGAACTGTTGGCCCACCCCCGCCGGGAGAAAAGTCCCCCGCCCTCCCAGGGGGGCGTCCCCAAGCCCATTCTATCCGCCACCCCCGACAAAACCCGGCCCCAAGCCGATCCGGGCCCGAGCTGTCCACAACTCGCCTGCCCTGTGGACAAGTGCTCACGCTTCGACGAAGACGATGCGTTCCGGTGGCACGATGAGTCTCACGGTCTGGCGCTTGACTTCGACGAGCGTGGCGAGCTCCGTCGACTGTCCTTCCGGGACGGTGAACAGGCGGTCGTCGCGGGTGTCGAGGAAGTGTGCGAAGCCGGCCAGGGACACGCCGCCCGTCTCGTCCAGTGCGAGGTAGTCGGCGAGGCGGCGGAAGAGCTTGGGCAGCACCACGAGCTCGTCTTCCAGTTGCGCGCGGGAGCGCAGCCGGAAGCCCGCGGTCGTCACGTCCGAGGCCCACACGCCGCTGCCCGAGGCGCGTGCGGTTTCGGCCGCTTCGGCGAGCGACTGGCGCAGGTCGACGTACAGCAACGAGTAGAAAGTGGGGTAGGTGAGGCCTTCGGCGACGAGCTGGTAGTTCACCGAGTTCTTCAGCGCTTTCCCGTCGAGGAACACTTCGCTGCCGTCGACCGAACGGCCGGGCCGCTGGCCCGGGAAGGTGAACGCGACCGCGCGGCCGTACTTGTCGGCGAACCGGGTGAGGATGTGCCCGGCGACTTTCTCCGGTTTCGCGGCCGTGACGACACCGCCGTCGTCACGGGTCACGGAGGTGAAGCCGAGGAGCGCGACGAGCCGGTCGGCCGCCGCGCCGCCGAGGCCGGCGGGCTGGTGCAGCATGTCGCCACCGCGGGGGCGGTAGTGCGTCTCCAGCGCGTCGATCGCGTCGAGGCGCAGCTGCATGCCGCCGCGGGAGTTGAGCCGCACGCGGAGGCCGGCTTTCTTCGTCGCTTCGGGGTCGTCGGGGTAGAACCGCACGGAGTCGCCGTCCGGTGCGGCACCGAGGAGCTGGAACGTGCCTTTGATCAGCGTCAGTGGCATGTGTTCCACGGTAGGTCGCGCGGCGGCGGAGGTGTCCGGTTTTCATCCGGACAGCCCAGCCACCGCCCACTGTGGACGGTGACTGGCTGACCGGAAGCGCGGGAACTTCGTCAAGGGATCATGAACCCGAGCACGGTTGCCTGCAGCAGCGAGATCACGCCGACCACGGCGGTGAGGGCGAGCGACCACAGGAAGGTCTGGCGCAGCAGCGATCCTTCCTTGCCGCTCTGCCCGATCGCCGTCGCGCCGATCGACAGGTTCTGCGGCGAGATCATCTTGCCCATCACCCCGCCGGACGTGTTCGTGGCGCCCGCCAGCACGGGGTCGAGGTGCAGCTGCTGCGCCGAGATCACCTGCATGGGCCCGAAGAGGCTGTTGGTCGACGCGTCGGAACCGGTGAGGAACACGCCGAGCCAGCCGATGTACGCGGAGAAGATCGGGAACAGGACCCCGGTGGTCGCGAGCGCGAGGCCGAGCGTCTGCGTGGCGCCGGAGTAGTTCATGACGAACGCGATGGCGAGGATCGTGAAGATCGTCGCCAGGGCCCAGCGCATCTGGTGCAACGTGTCGCGGTACGTCCGGAGCAGCTGCTTCGGCCGGGCGCCCATGGCGAACCCCGCGAGCACCGTGGCGATCAGGGCGACCGTGCCGGGGGAGAACAGGAAGTCGACGGTGAACGTGGCCGCGTAGGGCGTGTTCTTCGGCGTGATCGGCGCGTGCTGGATCACGTGGTCGTGCAGGCCCGGCCAGGCGAAGACCCAGTCGGCCTTGTGGAGGAGTTTCGTGAGGTCCAACCACACGGGCAGGTGCGTGAAGATCGTGCCGATGCGGGAGAGGAAGATCGCGATGATCAGGATGATGTAGGGCGTCCACGCGTGCAGCGCGCCGCGTTCGGCTCGGGCCGCGCCCAGGCTCGTCGACGCACGCACCGGTTCCTCGCCTTCGAAGCGCCAGACCGTCTTCGGCTGCCAGAACCGCGTGAGCACGTAGAGGGCGGCCATCGCGGCGAGGGCCGCGAGCACGTCGACGAGGCTCGCGCTGATGTAGTTCGACGCCGCGAACTGCATGAGCGCGAACGCCAGCCCGGCGGTGACCACGGCCGGCCACACCTCGAGCATCTTCTTCCACCCGGCGAGCACCACGATCAGGAACGCCGGGATGATCACGGCCAGGAACGGCACCTGGCGGCCGACCATCGAGGAGAAGGCGGCCGTCGCCTCTTCCGGCTTGAGGTGCATGATCGGCGCGGTCAGGCGGCCGAGCACGATCAGCGGGTTGCCGAGCCCGCCGAACGCGACGGGCGCGGTGTTCGCGAGCAGCGCCAGCACCACGGCCTTCACCGGCGGGAACCCGAGCGCCGCCATCATCGCCGCCGTGATCGCGATCGGCGACCCACCGCCCGCGACGCCTTCGAGCAACGCCCCGAAGCTGAACGCGATCAGCAGCGCCTGCAGCCGGCGGTCCTCGCTGAAGCCCGCGAGCACGCGCTTGATGTGGTCGAAGCGGCCGGTGGTGACCGTGACGTTGTGGAAGTACACGGCGTGGAACGCGATCCAGGCCACCGACCACACGCCGAAGAACACGCCCATCACGGCGGAATCGAGGGTGAGGCCCACGGGCATGCGGTAGAGCAGCAGCGCCACCCCGAGCGCCGTGACGAGCGCCAGCGCAGCCGACAGGTGCGCCGACAGCTTCACGACACCGAGCGCCACCAGCAGCACGATGATCGGCAGCGCGGCGAGCAGCGCGGACACCCACAGTCCGCCCGCCGGTTGGTAGTCCTGGATCCAGGTCACGCGTCAGCCCCTTTGCTGATTCGTCGCACCTCCCGAGCGGCGGCGGTTCCCGGAGGCGGAGGGGATGGGGAAGTTCCGGCTGCGGCGGGTGCCGAGCCGGGGTGGGTTGGGCTTGTCGGAGTCGATGGGTGTCGGCCGGCTGGGCTGAGCCAGGATCGGCGTTTGCGGCGTGCCTGCGGACGCTGTGTATCCGCGTGGCCTTGCCGAATACGGGTGTCCGAGCCGGAGCCGTCGGAGTGGCCGAAGCCAGACAGGCCGCTACCGGCTGCGGACGTAGCCGAGGCGCAGGGACAGGGCGGCGGCCGTCCCGGCGACCGTGGCGCCGAGTTCTTCGGCGCGGCGCAGGACGCGGGGCGCGGGGCCGGCGACGCTGATCGCGGCGATCGGCCGCCCGGAGTGGTCGCGGACGGCCGCGGCGACGCAGCCGACGTCGGGTTCGTTTTCGACGTCGTCGACGGCCCAGCCGCGGCGGTGGGTGCGGGCGAGTTCGTCGAGGAGGCGGCCGGGGTCGTTGATGGTCTTGAGCGTGAGGCTGTCGAGCTTCATGCGGCGGACGCGTTCGACCCGGTCGTGCTCGGGCAGTGCCGCGAGCCAGGCCTTGCCGAGCGACGTGGCGTGCTGGGGACGGCGCGTGCCGAGCCGGCAGGCCAAGGTCACGGCGCTGGCGCTGCGCTCGGTCGCGACGTAGACCATCGTGTCGTTGTCCGGCACGGCGAGGTACGTGGTCTCGCCCGAGCGCTCGGCGAGCGACGCGAGGTAGCGCGGCGCGCACCGGTGCAGGTCGGTGGCGGCCATCGCGCGCGCCCCGAGCTCGACGAGCCGGGTGCCGAGCCGCACGCGGCCCGTGACGCTGTCGGCCTCCAGGTACTCCAGCCGCTTGAGCGTGCCGACGATCCGGTACGCGGCGCTGCGCGAAAGACCCAGTTGCCTCGCGATCGCATTGGTGGAAATCTCCTGGTGCTGCCCGACGTGTTCGAGCACCGCGAGCCCGCGCTCGAGGGTGCCGCTCTGGTCCAGTGTCCGTTCCGCCACGTCGTCCGCCCCTTCACCTGATTCCCGCTCACCGGCACGTGTTTCCGCTAAGCGGGGTTGGACGCTAACAGCTCCGATCTATGTGCGAAAGATCTTGACCTACTTTCGTATTGCTCCTGGTCATGGACACCCCGAATGGTTCAACCTCCGATCGTTAGGACAAGTAACAAACCATTTCCGCGACACCGGTCACGCTCTCAGGGAAATCACAGCGCCACGCGGGCACGGTTTCGCCGATGCACCCCGCTGAACCGAAACCGGCGGCCGTTCGGTGACCACAGTGGATTCACACCAAGCTCGTTACGCTGCGTACGTGAAACTGCTTGCCGTGACCGGCGTCCGGATGCGGACCACGGCCGTCGCGGTGTTGGCGCTCGCGCTGGCCATCGCCGCGGCCTGCGTGGTCGTGGTCCTGCTGCTCGACGAGTCGCTCGACCGCAGCGTGACGGAGAGTGCACGCAGCACCGCCCGCCAGGTCGCCATCCAGCTCGTGCGCGAGGGCTCGAAGGACCTCTCCTCCAGCGACGTCGCCAGCACCGGGGACACCGAAGCCGTCACGCAGGTGCTCGACCGGCGCGGCACACCCATCGCCGGCGACCCCGCCATCGTCGGTCATCCGCCGCTCACCGGCGCGCGCCCGGCGCCCGGCGGCGAAAGTGTGCAAACCCTCCCGCTCGGGCTCAACGGCGACGGTGACGACTACCGCGTGGTCTCGCAGGGCGTGAGCGGTCCCGGCGGTCCCTACACGGTCATCTCGGCCCGCTCGCTCGAACCCGTCACCGAAGCGTCCACCCGCCTCACGCTCCTGCTCGGCCTGATTTCCCTGCCGCTGCTGGCGATCGCGGGCTTCGCCGTCTACCGCTCGGTCGGCGCCGCGCTGCGGCCCGTCGAACGGATGCGCCGCACCGTCGCCGAAATCTCGACGCGCGACCTCGCCGCGCGCGTGCCGTTGCCGCCCGGCCGGGACGAGGTGCACCGCCTCGCCGTCACGCTCAACGAAATGCTCGCCCGCCTCGCCTCCACCCAAGCCGCGCAACGGAGGTTCGTCGCCGACGCCAGCCACGAGCTGCGTTCCCCGCTCTCGACCATCAGCACTGCGCTCGACGTCTCCGGCCGCCACCCCGAGACGACCGGCGAGCTCGTCCCCGTGATCACCCGCGAAACCGCGCGGCTGCGGGAACTCGTCGACGACCTCCTGATGCTCGCCCGCACCGACGACACCACCGATCGCCCCGCGAGCACCGAAGTGGACCTCGACGACATCGTCCGGGCGGAGGCCGAGCGGCTGCGCGCCGAAGGTCCCGTCGAGATCGAGGTCCGCGCCGGCCCCGCGAAAGTCCGCGGCAGCGAAGCGCAACTGCGCCGCGCCGTGCGCAACCTCGTCGACAACGCGCGCGGCCACGCCCGCGAACGCGTCCGAATCGCCAGCTGGGTCCACCGCGGAGCCGCGGTCGTCGAGGTCAGCGACGACGGCCCCGGCGTGCCCGCGCAAGACCGGGAACGGGTCTTCGAACGGTTCGTCCGCCTCGATTCGTCGCGCCAGCGCGGCCACGGCGGCACCGGGCTCGGCTTGCCCATCGTCGCGGGGATCGCCGCGCGCCACGGCGGCCGCGCGCACTACGCGGACGAGACCGATCCCAGCTACCCCGGTGCGCACTTCCGCATCGAGCTCCCGCGGATCGAGGAGGACGGCTGACATGCGCCTGCTGATCGTCGAAGACGAACGCGAACTCGCCGAAACCGTCCGGCGTGGACTCGTCGCGGAGGGCTTCACCGTCGACGTCGTCCACACCGGACGCGACGGCCTGTGGTCGGTGACCGAGCACGACTACGACGCCGTCGTGCTGGACATCATGCTGCCCGAGCTGTCGGGCTACGAAGTCCTCAAACGCCTGCGCGCGGCCGAGAACTGGACGCCGGTCCTCATGCTCACGGCCAAGGACGGCGAGTACGACGAAGCCGACGCCTTCGACCTCGGCGCCGACGACTACCTGTCCAAGCCGTTCTCCTTCGTCGTCCTCGTCGCGCGCCTGCGCGCCCTGCTTCGCCGCGGCGCCCCCGCCCGCCCGGCCGTGCTCTCCGCCGGCGACCTGCGGCTCGACCCCGCCGCGCGGACCGTCCACAGGGGAGAGACGCGCATCGAGCTGACGGCCCGCGAGTTCGGCCTGCTCGAGTTCCTGCTGCGCCGCCAGGGCGCCGCACTGTCCAAGAACGAGATCCTCGGCCACGTCTGGGACGCCCACTACGAGGGCGACGAGAACGTCGTCGAGGTGTACGTGGGCTACCTGCGGCGCAAGATCGACGCCCCGTTCGGCACGCACACGATCGAAACCGTGCGCGGGGTCGGCTACCGGCTCGTCACCTGGAAGAACTCTTCCTGAACACCCTTTCCCGGCGCTTCCTGGTACGGCCGTGCCGGCGGATGCTGGGGCCGTGGCTACTGGCACCTTGATCGGCAGTGCCACCTCCGTGGAGCAGGGCGAGCCGATCACCTTCACCTACACGACGCCGCAGTCGTCAGTGACCCCGGAGAACCGGGTCGGCCTCTACCCCGACCCCGGCAACGGGCCCGTCGGCCCGCCGACGAGGTGGGAGCACACCCCACACGCGAACGGCACCGTTTCGTTCTCGACCGGCTCGCTGCCGCCCGGCGACTACGTCGCGTTCTCCCTCGCGAACGACGGATCCGCCCGGCTCGCCGAACCCGCGCGCTTCACCGTGCGAGCCGTCGCGCAGATCCCGCCGCCCACCTTCCTGGGCGCGTTCGGGCGCAGCGGCCGCGGTCCCGTGCAGTTCAGCAGCCCGGCGGGCCTCACGGTCGACGCGCGCGGCCAGATCTGGGTCGCCGACACCGGTAACGACCGCGTGCAGGCCTTCACCCGCGACGGCTGCTTGGTGCGCGTGCTCGCCGGCCGGTTCAAGGCGCCGCAGGCGGTGGCCGTGGACCGCGCGGGCAACGTCTACGTCGCCGACACCGGCAACAACCGCGTCGTCCAGTACTCGTGGTGGGGCGGGTTCTCGCGCGAATACGGTGCGGGCGAACTCGCCAACCCGCGTGGCGTCGCCATCGACACCGCGGGCCGGCTGCTCGTCTCCGACACCGGGCACCAGCGCGTCGCGCGCTTCGACACGCTCACCGGCAAGGCGCTCACCGACATCACGGAGAAGGTCAGCTCGCCGCAAGGCATCGTGAGCGACGGCAACGGTGGCGTGTGGATCGTCCACAGCGGACGCTCGGCGAGCGGGAAAGTCGCCGTGGTGCACTACGACGCCGACGGCAAGGTGCTCGGCTCGATCGGCGGCGACCGCCGCAGCGAGTCCGGCGGACTGGCCAACCCGGCCGGCGTCGCCCTGAACGCCGGCGGCGACGCGTTCGTCACCGTCCCCGACCACGGCTGGGTGGCGCAATTCCGCACCACCGGGCCCTACCGCACCGAGTTCGGCACCGCCGGTCCGGGCGCGCTGAGCTTCCCGCTCGGCATCGCCGTCGACGCGCAGGGCCGGATCTTCGTGGCGGACACGGGAAACGACCGCGTCGTCCACTTCGGAGTGGGAGTGTGATCGAGCGGCCCCGCCGCCGGCTGGAGACTCTTCCTGCCGGAGAACCGCTCGTTCGGCCGTGGTGCAGCTACCGCAGTGAGCGGCCGAACTCGCCGTAGCGAGTCTCGCCGGTGCCGAGCGCCTGCTGCGCCAGCTCCAGCCGCCTGGCCATCGCCGGCCGCAGCCGCGGTGCGGCCTCGCCGAGCGTGCGGAACTCGCACCGGCTGAGCTCGTCAGCGGCGGGTTCGATCGCGTCGATCTGCGCGGCGCTCAGGACCCCGCCGTCGAAGACGAACTGCAGGCTGTCCCGCCAGACCCCGTGGGCCGGCAGCCAGTCGACGAGCAGCAGCCGCCCCACCGCCAGCTCGATCCCCAGTTCTTCCCGCACTTCACGACGGCACGCCGCGAGTGGGGACTCGTCGTCCTCGACGAGCCCGCCCGGGATGTCCAGGAACGGCTTGTAGGTCGGGTGGACGAACAGCACCCGTCCACCGGCGTCACGGGCGAACACACCGGCGGCCGCGCTCTTGCGCGGCAGCCGGCTCGCGATGCCCGGGTTGAACTCGGCCTCCGGCTCACCCTGGGCCAGCACGTCCCGCGCAAACACGGCCGGATCGCCGCAGTGGTGGGGCTGGTCCTCGGTCACGGTGCCTCGCCGGATCGGAGCGCGGCCGCCCGGCTCGTACCGGCGGCAGCCGAAGGCTACGCGGGCAGCCGAAGCCCAGCCAACGCCACCGGGATCAGTTCTTGCTGATCGCCGCGACGGCGCGGACGACGGCGGTGCACCGGTCCTCGACGTACTCCAGCCCGCCCTCTTCGGCGATGCGGCGGGCCTCGGCGGAGACGATGCCCTGCTGCAGCCACAGCGCCTTGGCGCCGATCGCCACGGCGTCGGCCGCGATGCCCGGCGCCTCGGCGGCCGGGCGGAAGACGTCGACGAGGTCCACCGGCTCGGGGATGTCCTTGAGGGAGCGGTAGACCTTCTCACCGAGCAGCTCGGTTGCCGACGGGTGCACGGGGATGATGCGGAAGCCGTGCGCCTGCAGCGTGGCCGGCACCCCGTGCGCGGCCTTCGCCGGGTCGCGGCTCAGGCCGACCACCGCGATCGTCGTGGCGTTCGCGAGGATCTCTTCAGCTTGCATGTCGGGAACAACGTCCTCCGCGAAAGGAGGATTCCGCGTCACCCGATCTTCGAGCCGTACATCTCACCGAGGTCGTCGGCGATGAGTTCGACGCGGGCGCCGTCCGGGTCGGCGAGGTAGATCGACGTGCCGCTCTCCTCCTGGTACTTCACGCCCGCCGCGTCGAGGCGCGAGCGCGCGGCCGCCCAGTTCTCCGGGGTGAGCGACAGCGCCAGGTGGTGCAGGCCGCCGAGCACCTCCGCGTACGGGCCCAGGTCGAGGCCGGGCAGGTCGAAGAACGCGACGGCGTTGCCGTTGCCGACGTCGAAGAAGAAGTGGCTGGAGCCCGGGTAGTCGCGGTTCTCGATGAGCTCCGTGAGCGGGAAGCCGAGCACGTCCTGGTAGAACCTGATCGTGCGCTCGACGTCGCTGGAGATCAGCGCGGTGTGGTGGATGCCGCGGCCGGCGGTCGTGGCCCGGTCGGCGGCGGGGTGCAGGTGCTTCGTCCGCAGCGCGTCACGGGCTTCGGTGAGCTTCGCGACTTCGGTCTCGGTGGGAGCCATCGGGATCACGTCCTTTCTGGGGCTGATGTCATAGCACGCTACTCGCAATATCTCTCGCGCGCAAGAAGTTTTCTAGCGAGAGATATTGCCGTGCCGCCCAGTGGAACGGGCTCGTTGGCGGAAGCCGGGCCGGCCAGGCACAGTGCTCCGTCGTGGAGGCCACCGAACTGCAGGAAGCCGTCACCACCCTCGAGAAGGCGCACGCGCGGCGCGAGCCCGTCGAGCCCTTCGCCGGCGGGACGGCCGAGGACGCGTACCGGATCCAGCTGGAGCTCGTCCGCCGCTGGGTCGCCGCCGGCGACGCCGTGCGCGGGCACAAGGTCGGGCTCGCGTCGGCGGCGATGCAGCGCCAGATGGGCGTCGACCAGCCCGACTACGGGCACCTCACCGCGTCGATGTTCCACCTCGAGCACCAGCCCATCCCCGTCGGGCTGTTCCTGCAGCCGCGGATCGAGCCGGAGATCGCGTTCGTGCTCGGCGCGCCGCTGCGCGGGCCGGGGGTCACCGTCGCCGACGCCGTGCGGGCCGTCGACGTCGTGCTGCCTTCGCTGGAGATCGTGGACTCGCGCATCCGCGACTGGCGCATCTCCCTGTTCGACACCATCGCCGACAACGCGTCGTCCGGCGGCGTCGTGCTCGGCAGCCGCCCGACGGCGCTGGGAGAGGTCGACCTGCGGCTCGCGGGCTGCACGCTCCACGTGAACGGCTCGCTCGTCGCGACCGGCGCCGGCGGCGCGGTGCTGGGCTCGCCGCTCAACGCGCTCGTCTGGCTGGCCAACACGGTCGGGCCGCTGGGTGTGACGCTGGAGCCGGGCCACGTCGTGCTGCCGGGGTCGATGACCCGCGCGTTCCCGGTGAGCCCGGGCGACACGGTCGTCGCGGCGGTCGCCGGGCTCGGCAGTGTGACCGCGGTGTTCGCTCCGGAGGAGGACGCGTGATCGGGCTGATCTCCCGGGGTGGCACCCGGACACCACTCACCGAGGCGATGCTGACGGCGCCCGCGTCCGCCGGGTCGCTGGCGCAGCCGGTGCTCGCCTTCCTGCTGGGCGACGCGATCGCGGGCCCGGGTGTCACCGCGCTGTCCGCGGTTTCCCACGTCTACGGCGGGCTCGCGATTCTGAGCGACGGTGAGGTCGAGGCCGTGCGGCTCGGCCCGGTCGGCGTGGTGCCCGCGGGGCTCGACCTCACGTTGGAAGCCGTGCTGCTGGAAGCCGACGGGCAGATCGTCGACACCGCGACGGGCGCGGCGCTGGGTCATCCGGCCGACGCGCTGGCGAACGCCGGCGGAGCGGGCCGGTTGGTCGTGACGGACGGGTTGACGCCACCCGCCGCAATCGGCCGCCGGATCGCCGCGCACTTCACGCACCTGGGCTCGGTGACGTTGTAACCCGGTTGCCCGAACGGTTTCCGTTTTCAACGTTCGTTCGGGCGCTCGTCTTGCCCGTTCGGCATCCCGCGGGGTTTGCGCTGCTCGGGTGACAACCGGAGGCGAACCCGGGCCGGGCCCCGGGGGTGACCCGGGGGTGGCCCGGGGCGATTCGCGCGGATTTCGGGGAAGAGGGCACCCGCTCGGCGCAACGCCGGCGAACAGGTAGTCACCTCCGCTGACGAACGGGTGCTTGACAGATTCCGGTGACACGCCTGAAATCGGTGGCGCACGAGGTTCAGACCTCTGCGATCCGCGACTCCGATCTGAAGTCGGCGGGCCCATTCCACCACTGCACCAAGGGGAAAGCCGTGTCACGCGCAAGTGAACGTCCGATCAGCGCGCCCAAAACCGCCGCGCCACCGGCCGAGTGTCCACATCAGACGGACGACGGTGCGGAAGCGGCGAGACCGAGAACCGGCAGACCGGCCGTCGACGCGCCCGGAGCGTGGCCCGTCCTCGGCCACGTCGTACCGGTGCTGCGCAAGCCGCTGGAGTTCCTGCCCGCCCTCGCCCGCTACGGCGACGTCGTCAAGGTGCGGTTCGGCGGGTTCCCGGTCTACGTCATCGCCGACCCGGACGCCGTTCGCGACGTGCTGGTGCCCGGCGACCTCGACTACAAGCGGGGCCTCTGCTTCGAGCGGCTGAAGCCGGGCCTGGGCGAAGGCATCGCGACCGCGTCCGGCGACGAGCACCGCCGCTTGCGCCGGTTGCTGCAGCCCGTGTTCAGCCGCGAGCGCCTCGTCGAGTACTCGTCGATCATGCGCACGGCCGCCGAAGAAGCGGCGGATTCCTGGCGCGACGGCGAAGTCCTCGCGGCCGACGAGGCCATGAACGACCTGGCGCTCACCGCGCTCACCCGCAGCCTCTTCAAGTTCACCGCCACCGCGGAGACCGCCGAAGCGATCAAGCACGGCATGCGCCTGCTGACCCACAGCCTGCTCAAGCGCATCGTGCTGCCGCCGGCCTGGGAGAAGGTCCCGACGCCCGGCAATCTCCGCTTCACCCGCGCGATGAACCGCATGAACCGCTCGATCGACGAGGTCGTCACCGCCTACCGCGAGGCGGGTGAGGACCGGGGCGACGTGCTGTCCGCTCTGCTCGCCGTGCGCGACGACGACGGCAACGGCCTGTCCGACCAGGAGCTCCACGCGCAGGTGATGACGCTCGCGCTCACCGGCGTCGAAGCACCCGGGGCGACGCTGGGCTGGGTGCTGTACGAGATCGGCCGCGATCCCGAGGTGGCCGCGCGCGTGCACGCCGAACTCGACGCGGTCCTCGGCGGCCGCGCCCCGCAGTACGACGACCTGCCCGCGCTGGAGTACCTCGGCCGCGTCGTCGACGAGGTGCTGCGCCTGCACACGCCGCTGCTGTTCTCGCGGCGCACGTTGACCGAGGTCCGGGCCGGCCAGTCGACCATCCCGGCCGACGCGGAGCTGATCTACAGCCCGTACCTGCTGCACCACGACGCGCGCTGGTTCCCCGAGCCCGACCGGTTCGACCCCGACCGCTGGCTCCCGGAGAACGCGCAGCGCATCCCGAAGGGCGCGTACATCCCGTTCGCAGCCGGTGCGTACCAGTGCATCGGCAAGGTGTTCGCCCAGCTGGAGCTCATCCTGATCACCGCGGTGATCTGCTCGCGGTGGGAGCTGAAGGTCGTGCCCGGCACCGCGGTCCGCGAGGTCGCGAGCGCCCTCATCCGGCCGAACCGCCTGCCGATGACCGTGCACCGGCGCCAGCCGGCCGAGCATCCCGCGGCGGTCTGAAGTGGACACTTACGTCGTGCCCGATCTGCGGCTGCCGTTCGTCACCGCCACGCACCCCGAAGCGCAGCGCTCGCAGGAGCTCACGGAAGCGTGGTGCCGCCGGCTCGGCCTGCTGCGCTCGCCCGAAGTGGCCGCCAAGTTCCACGCCCTCGGCTACGGCCGCATCATGGCCACGCTCTGCCCGGAGGCGCCGCTCGAGGGCCTGGTGCTGATCACCGACTGGAACAGCTTCTTCTTCGTCACCGACGACCAGCAGAACGTCGCGGTCACCACCGGCCGCGTCGAGCTCTACGAAAGCCTCGTGGCGACGATGCGCCGGATCATCGACGGCGACGACCGGCCGGCGTTGCACGACAACCACCCGCTCGTCGAGGCTCTGCGCGACCTCCTGGGGCGCACGCTCCCCGGGCGGCCCGCCCCCTGGGTGGCGCGGTTCCGCCACAACCTGGACCGCTGGCTGACGGGCCACCTCGCGGAGAACGCCTACCGCACGTCGGGCACCGTGCCCACGGTCGCGGACTACGTCGCGGTGCGGCGGGACGCGTCCACCGTGCTGCCGACGCTCGACCTCGTGGAGTTCGTGGAAGGCGCGGCGATTCCCGACGCGCTGTACCGGACGCCGCAGTACCGGACGCTGGTCCTCGGCACGGCCGACATCATGTGCTGGATCAACGACATCCACTCGCTGCACATGGAGCAGGGTGACCCGATCAACCTCGTCACCGTGCTGGAGCACCACGAGCACCTGGGTGTCCAGGACGCGATCGACGCCGTGGCCGCCCGGATCGAGGCGCGCGTCGAGGACCACCTCGCCGCGGCGCGTGAGCTGCCGCGGACGATGGCCGCGCTGGGGCTCGACGGGCTCGCGCCAGTCGTGCGGTGCGCGCAGGACATGCAGTCCTGGGCGGCCGGCATGGAGGCCTGGGACCGCACCGACACGATCCGGTTCGCCGACGCCGAGGCGCCGGCACCCGGCGCGAAAGCATCCTATGTGGATGATCTGCTCGACTGGCCGACCACGGCCTAGCCGGCTCCGCTCTTCTCCGTTCGCTCACACTCCGCACGGGAGCGTTCCATGACCACGCCCACGATCCGCCAGGCGCCTGCCGCGCCGGGTGACCTGCCCCTGCTCGGGCACACGCTGTCGTTGCTGCGGCGCGACCGCGTCGGCTACCTCACGTCGCTGCAACCGGCCGGCGACCTCGTCCGGCTCCGCATCGGGACCCGCCCGTTCCTGGTGCTGAACTCCCCAGAGCTCGTCCGCAGGGTGATGGTGGAGGAAGGCAAGAACTTCGACCGCGGCCGCATCTTCCAGAAGGCGCGCCCGTACGTCGGCGACGGGCTCTTCACCGCCGAAGGTTCCGAACACCTGCGCCAGCGCCGGATGGTGCAACCGGCGTTCCACAAGGGACAGATCGAGCGCAGCGTCCGCATCATGAACGACGTGGTGCGCGACCAGGTCGCGAGCTGGCGGCCCGGCTCGACCGTCGCGATGGACCGCGAGATGCACGTGCTGGCCAGCGAGATCATCGGCCAGACCATGTTCCGCGCCCCGGAGGCGCGGGAGGTCGTCGACCTGGCCCGCGACGAGCTCCCGGCCCTGCTCGCGGGTCTCGGGCAGCGCACGCTGCTACCGGACTTCCTCGCCCGGGTGCCGACCGGCGTCAGCCGCCGGTTCGACGCGGCGTGCGACAACCTGCGCGCGGCGGCCGACCGGCTCGTCGCCGCATACCGCGACAACCACGGTGATCTCCACGACTTCGTGTCCCTGCTCAGGTCCGCGCGCGACGCGCGGACCGGGACCACGATGTCCGACACGGAGATCCGCGACCAGATCATGACGTTGCTGATCGCCGGAATCGAAACTCCGGCGACGCTGATGAGCTGGGCGATGTACGAGCTCGCGAGCAATCCCGGCCTGCGGCAGCGGCTGGAGGCGGAGGTCGACGAGGTCTTCGGCGGGCGGGACCTCACGCCCGCCGACCTGCCCGCGCTGACCCTCACCGACGCGTTCGTCCAGGAGAACACGCGCCTGCACCATCCACTGTGGATCCTGATGCGCCGGGCGGTCAACCCGCTCACCCTCGGCGGCGTACGCGTCG
Source organism: Amycolatopsis sp. NPDC051903 (assembly GCF_044452505.1). Classification (NCBI taxonomy): domain Bacteria; kingdom Bacillati; phylum Actinomycetota; class Actinomycetes; order Pseudonocardiales; family Pseudonocardiaceae; genus Amycolatopsis; species Amycolatopsis sp. NPDC051903. The sequence goes on from NZ_JBITBT010000005.1 coordinate 20,149, forward strand.
AGCCGGGCGACGAGGTGCTCTACAGCCCGGCCGCGATGCAGCGCAATCCGTCGATCTTCGCCGACCCACTGCGGTTCGACCCGGACCGCTGGCTCGGCGATGCGCCGACGCAGCGGATGCAGCAGGCGTTCCTGCCGTTCGGCCTCGGTAACCGGCAGTGCGTCGGCGACGCGTTCGCGTGGGTGCAGATGAAGGTCACCGTTGCCAGGGTGGTCGCCGGGCGCCGCCTCGTGGTTCCCGCCGGGTACCGGCCGAAGACCGTCGTGTCCAGCATCGTCCACCTGGACCGGTTGCCGTTGACCGTCCACTCGCGACCACGTGCGGCCGCGGTCGGCGGGCCCGACCACACCGAAGGGCACGAATCGTGACGGCACTGCTCGAAGACAAGGCCATCGTCATCACGGGGGCGGGCTCCGGGATCGGGCGCAGCGCCGCCCTCGTGCTCGCCGGCCACGGCGCGAAACTGCTGCTGGCCGACGTCGACCACGGCACGTGCGCCGAGACGGCGGAGCTGGTCGCGGCTCAAGGTGGCGTCGCCAAGGCGGTGAAGGCCGATGTGTCCCTTGAGGACGACGTACGGTCGATGGTCGAGGCCGCCGTCGTGACGTACGGCCGGCTCGACGGCGCGTTCAACAACGCCGGCATCGACGGCGCGTTCGAATCCGTCGCCGATTCGACGCGGGAGAACTGGAACCGCGTCATGGCGGTGAACCTCGACGGGGTGTGGCTGTGCCTGCGGTCGGAGATCCGCGCGATGCTCGCGACCGGCGGCGGGGCGGTGGTGAACAACTCGTCGATCGGCGGCCTGGTCGGCATGGGGCTCGGGCTGTCCGCCTACGTCGCGGCCAAGCACGGCGTCGTCGGCCTCACCCGCGCCGCGGCGCTCGAATACGCGACGCGGGGGATCCGGGTCAACGCCGTCTGCCCCGGCACCGTGCGGACCGGCATGTACGAGCAGGTCGTGGCGACCGGGGTCGTCACCGAGGAGGAGATCGCGGCCATGCAGCCGATCAACCGCTCGGCCCGGCCCGAGGAGATCGCCGAATCGGTGGCGTGGCTGCTGTCGGACCGCGCGTCGTTCGTGACCGGGCAGGCGCTGGCCGTGGACGGGGGTCTGGTGGCGCAGTGAGCCGAGACCGGGCGTCGGCGGTCGGAGGGGGTCGCGAACTGGTTGACTGGCGTCGGGTCACCTGGGGGTGGCTTCCAGTAGCGAGAGAGGAGACCCGATGGGTTCGTTCGATGTGCCGCTCGACGACGAACGCACGCAGTTCGAGGCGTTCATCGACGAGTACCGCAGCGGCATCGAGGCGACTCTCGAAGGTCTCACCGAGGACCAGGCCCGCCGCCGGCTCGTCTCGTCGGCGACGACGTTGCTCGGACTGCTCAAGCACGTCACGTGGATGCAGCGGGTGTGGTTCGAGGAGTGCGTCGGCGGCACGTCCCGCAAGGAGCTCAGCCTGGTGCGGAGCCCGGACGAATCCTTCCGGCTCGCCGACGGCGACACCGTCGCCTCGGTCACGGCGGCCCACCGGGACGCCTGCGCCACGGCCCGGGCGGTGGTCGCCGGCCTGCCGCTGGACGCCGTCGTGACCGGCCACCGATCCGGACCACGCACGCTTCGCTGGGTGTACCTGCAGGTCCTGCGGGAGCTGGCCCACCACTGCGGACACGCCGACATCCTGCGCGAACAGGTGCTCGCGGGCTGAGTTCCGGGCTAGGGCCGACGGGCGGCCACACGTTCGATGCCGGTGAGCACGCGCGGCCAGACCTCCTCCGGCAGGTCGTGGCCCATCCCGGGCACGACGTCGAGGTCGGCTCTCAGCGCACGCGCCGTGGCCCGGCCGCCCGAGACGTGGACGAGCGGGTCGCGCGCGCCGTGGACCACGAGCGACGGCACGCTGAGCCGGCGCAGCGCGGCCGTGCGGTCGCGCGTCGAGAGGATCGCGGCGAGCTGACGTGCGGCTCCGGCCGGGTTGATCCCGCGGTCGAAGGTGCGTTCGGCGCGTTCGCGCATGCGCCTCTCGTCGAACGGGTAGCCGGGCGAGCCGATGAGGCGGAACGTGTTGAGCAGCAGCTCCACGTACTCGGCGCGGCCGCGCGGCCGGGGCGCGAGCATCGACGCGGCCGCGCGCGGGCTCGGGTGGCCGATCAGGCGGCTGCCGGTGGTGGACATGATCGACGTCAGTGATCGGACCGCGCCGGGTGCCGGATCGCGAGCGCCTGCGCGATCATCCCGCCCATCGACGCGCCGACGACGTGGGCGCGTTCGATGCCGAGAGCGTCGAGCAGCCCCGCCGTGTCGTCCGCCATGTCGGCGATCGAGTACGGCGCGGTGCGCAGCAGGTAGGCGCGGGCGATGTGGGTGCGCCCGGACATGCGCTGCGAGCGCCCGACGTCGCGGTTGTCGAACCGGATCACGCGGAACCCGCGGCCGGCGAGCTGCGCGCAGAAGTCGTCGTCCCACCAGGTCATGGGCGCGGCCAGCCCCATGACCAGCAGTAGCGGCGGGTCCGCCGGGTCGCCGAACTCCTCGTGGCACAGGGTGATGCCGTTGGCCTCGATCGTCGCCTCGGTCATGGCCCCTTTCTACTGGGTGCGCGTGTACCGGGCGCGCAGGAACGGGGTGAATTCGGCCGCGTCGATCATCCGGACGTCGATCTCGTGGGTGAGCACGTCGTCGTGCGGGGTGAGCCGATGCCGCGCGACGCCACGCGCGGTGTGCTTTTCGAGGTGGAGGGTCCCCTCGCGCCAGCCTCCGCGCGCCGGCTCGCCGGGCGGGAAGCCGTAGCTGTCGAAGCCGTACCAGAGCGTCTCCTGCGTCGCGGGGTCGACCGTGAAGACGTTGTGGCCCAACAGGTGCCCGCCGTCCTCGCGCGTCTGCGCGTACTCCTGCACGACGGCGAACCCGGCGAGCGCCTCCCGGTAGCTCGCGGTCGCCTTCGCGCTCGTCGCCGGTGCCCACGCCGACGCGGCGAGCTCCTCGGTCCCCGTCCACTCCCCGACGAGCGCGGTCAGCGCCTCGTGCGCCTCGGTCTTCGCGGGCATCTCCACGGCGATCTCCTTTCGACAGGTACCTGTCAATATGGGAGGCTAGCACGCATGACCGCCCGGGCCGAACGCGTTACGCAGCTCGTCAACGACGTCATCGTCACCAACGGAGCACTGCTGTCGGCGGGAGATGCGTTGACCGCACCGTCCGGCTTGACGGCCGCGCAGTGGCTGGTGCTGGGCTTCCTCGAAGACGGCCCGGCTTCCGCGGCGGAGCTCGCCCGCCGCCGCGGCCTGCGCCGGCAGAGCGTGCAGGAGACGGTGAACCGGTTGCTGCGCAACGGAATGCTGACGCGCTCGCCCAACCCGGCCGACGCTCGGGCGCCGCTGCTCGCCGTGACGCCGAAGGCCCGCGCGGCCCTCCGTGAGCTGGGCGCGCGCCGCGACCGCTGGGCGGACGCCGTGGCGGCGGGGCTCTCGCCGGAAGATCTCGAAGTGACACTGCGGACGCTTGAGACTGTCCGCACGCTGCTGGCCGAAGTCCCGACCGACTGACGCCGTTTTCCGGACCGCACCGATTCGGTGCTCGTCGTCGTCCGGATCCGCGAGAGAGCGGTGGCGATTTTCGAAAAGTCCGGCCAGTTCGCAATTCGATACCGGATCGACTTGGCCTGTCGGCCGATCAGCGCTACGCTCCTCGCTAGAGCGATCTATCAAATCGCAAGGGGGCGAAAACACATGGACGTTCTGCAGGGGAAAGGACTGACCACCCTTCGCGTGATCCTGGGGTTCACGCTGCTCACGACCACGTTGCACTACGCGCACAACATCATCCGCGCGCAGGACTACCCGCAGATCCCGGGCATCTCGGTGCTCGCGGCGCAGATCACCGTCGCGTTCGGGTGGGTGTTGTTCACGGCGTTCGGCTTCTTCGGGTACCGCTACTACGTGCAGGAGCGGTACTGGCGGGCGCTCGGGTTCCTGGTGGTCTACTCGCTGGCCGGCCTGGTCAGCGCGGGGCACTTCCTGGTGGGCGTGCCGCAGATCCCGGCGTTCTGGTTCTCGACGATCTTCACCGACACCGCGGCGGCGATCGCGTTGTGGTTGTTCGTGTCGTGGGCCGCGTCGAAGCTCAACCGGGTGAGCGTGCTCGATCAAGCGTCTACACAACATTGACGCTAGTCACCGATATGTAGACAATCAGGGAGTGACCACCTCCACGACAGTGACGTTCGAGCGCCACCCGGACACCTACCGGCACTGGAAGCTCACCGTCGACGGCGAGGTCGCCTGGCTCGAGATGGACGTCGACGAGCAGGGCGGCCTCGTGCCGGGCTACGAGCTGAAGCTGAACTCCTACGACCTCGGCGTGGACATCGAGTTCTACGACGCCACGCAGCGGCTGCGGTTCGAGCACCCCGAGGTGCGCGCCGTGATCGTGACGAGCGCCAAGGACAAGGTGTTCTGCGCGGGCGCCAACATCCGGATGCTCGCGTCGTCGCCGCACGAGTGGAAGGTGAACTTCTGCAAGTTCACCAACGAAACCCGCAACGGCCTGGAGGACGCCACCGAGTTCTCCGGCCAGCGGTACCTCGCGGCGGTCAACGGGAGCTGTGCGGGTGGCGGTTACGAGATCGCGCTCGCCTGCGAGAAGATCCTGCTCGTGGACGACAACTCGTCGACGGTCGCGCTGCCGGAGGTACCGCTGCTCGGCGTGCTGCCCGGCACCGGCGGCCTCACCCGCGTGGTGGACAAGCGCCGCGTGCGCCGCGACCTCGCCGACGTGTTCGCGACGCGCCCCGACGGCGTGAAGGGAAAAACGGCCGTCGACTGGCGGCTCGTCGACGAACTCGTGCCGCGCCAGGAGTTCCGCGAGTCCGTGCTGGCGCGGGCGCACGAACTGGCCGCCGAGTCCGAGCGCCTGCCCGGCGACCAGGGCGTCGCCCTCACGCCGCTCGACCCCGAGGTCACCGAGGACGGCATCGAGTACCGGTACGTGGAGGTCACCTACGACCGGGCGGCCGCGCTGGCGACGATCACCGTCCGCGGCCCCGAGGGTGAACCCGGCGACCTGCACGCCGACGGCGCCGACGGCTGGCTGCTGCGCCTCACCCGCGAACTCGACGACACGATCCTCCGCTTGCGCACCAACGAAACCGAGCTCGGCACGTGGGTCCTGCGCACCGAGGGCGACCCGGCGAAGGTGCTCCTTCACGAACAAGCCGTGCTCGGTGCGAAAGACTGGCTGGGCAACGAGATCCTCCACTACTACAAGCGCACCCTGAAGCGCCTCGACGTCACGAGCCGCACGCTCGTCGCGCTCATCGAGCCGGGCAGCTGCTTCGCCGGCGTGCTGCTGGAGCTCGCGCTCGCCGCCGACCGCCAGTACATCCTGGACGGTCCGCCGCTCGACGACGAAGATTCCGAAGAGCGCGCGTCGATCACCTTGTCGGAAGCCAACTTCGGCCCGTTCCCGATGGGCAACGGCCTCACCCGTCTGCAGTCGCGCTTCTACGGCGACGACGACCACCTCGCGTGGCTGGTCCGTGAGCGCGACCGGACGCTGACGCCGGCGGAGGCCGTGGAGCTGGGCCTGGTCACCGACGCGCCGGACGACCTCGACTGGGAGGACGAGATCCGAATCGCGCTCGAAGGCCGGGCCTCGCTGAGCCCCGACGCGCTCACCGGGATGGAGGCGAACCACCGGTTCGTCGGCCCGGAGACGATCGAGACGAAGATCTTCGGCCGCCTCACCGCGTGGCAGAATTGGATTTTCACCCGGCCCAACGCTTCTGGCCCCGAGGGCGCGCTGCGGCGCTACGGTACGGGCCAGAAGGCGATCTTCGACAGGAAGCGGGTCTGAGCCGATGCCCGAGCGGATCGACTACGACGCCAAGATCCCGAACAACGTCAACCTCCGCGACGACCGGCGGTTGCAGCGGGCACTGGAGGGCTGGCAGCCCAAGTTCATGAACTGGTGGGGCGAGATGGGCCCCACCCTCGAGACGCACGGCGTCTACCTGCGCACGGCGGTGAGCGTCGGCCGGGAGGGCTGGGCGCACTTCGACCACGTGAACGTGCCGGACTACCGGTGGGGCATCTTCCTCGCCGAGCGCGACCGCGATCGCCGAATCGCGTTCGGTGAGCACGCGGGCGAGCCCGTGTGGCAGCAGGTGCCGGGTGAGTACCGCGCGGACCTGCAGCGGCTGATCGTGATCCAGGGCGACACGGAGCCGGCGTCGGTCGAGCAGCAGCGGTTGCTCGGCCTGACCGCGCCCAGCCTGTACGACCTGCGGAACCTGTTCCAGGTCAACGTCGAAGAGGGCCGTCACCTCTGGGCGATGGTGTACCTGTTGCACGCGTACTTCGGCCGGGAAGGCCGCGAGGAGGCCGAGGGCCTGCTGCTGCGCAACTCCGGCAGCCCCGACGCGCCGCGCATCCTCGGCGCGTTCAACGAGGAGACGGCCGACTGGCTGGCCTTCTACATGTTCACCTACTTCACCGACCGGGACGGGAAGTACCAGCTCGGGACGCTGAAGGAGAGCTCGTTCGACCCGCTCTCGCGCACGTGCGAGTTCATGCTCAAGGAAGAGGCGCACCACATGTTCGTCGGCACCACGGGTGTCGACCGCGTGGTGCAGCGCTCGGCCGAGCTGATCCGCGAGCACGACACGATGGAGATCGGCTCGCACGGCGGCATCCCGCTCGACGTCATGCAGCGGTACCTGAACTTCCACTACACCGTGTCGCTCGACCTGTTCGGCAGCGAGACCTCCACGAACGCGGCGAACTACTACACGGCGGGCCTCAAGGGCCGCTGGCAGGAGACCCGCCGCAAGGACGACCACAAGCTCACCGAAGACGCCCGCGAACTCGACCGGCCCAACGAGGACGGCACGTGGTCGAGCGACGAACTGCAGGCGATCCTGCTGCTGAACCTCGACCTGCGCGGCGAGTACACCGCCGACTGCCAGACGGGTGTCAACCGCTGGAACAAGATCCTCGCCGACGCGGACATCGACTTCCGGTTCAAGCTGCCGCACCCTGGTTTCAACCGCGAGGTCGGCATAAACTCCGGCCACCACATCACTCCCGACGGCAACATCGTCGACGAGGCGACGTGGGAGGCGAACCGGCAGCGCTGGTTGCCGACCGCAGAGGACCTGACCTTCGTCCGCTCGCTCATGCAGCCCGTGTACCAGCGGGGGAAGATCGCGAGCTGGGTCGCGCCGCCGCGGCAGGGCATCAACGGCAAGCCGTTCGACTACGAGTACGTGCACCTCACCTAGAGGGGGCCCCATGAGCGGGTTCAACGCGGCCGAGTACCTGCTGGCCCAGGGGCGTCCCGGCGCACCCGCCGTCGTCTCCGCGCGGCGGACCCTGAGCTACGCCGAGCTGACCGACGAGGCCCACCGGGTCGCGTCGGGACTGCGGTCCCTGGGCGTGCGCCCCGAGGAACGCGTGATGTTCTGCATGGTCGACGACGTCGAGCTGCTCACCGGCATCCTCGGCGCGATGCTCGCGGGTGCCGTCGCCGTGCCGGTGTCCACGATGGTCACCGGTCTCGAGCTGGGCAAGGTGCTCGCCGACTCGCGGGCGCGCGTGCTGTGCGTGTCGGGTGAGTTCGCCGGGCAGGCGGTGGCGGCGCTGTCGGCCGCTCCGGAGGTCACGGACGTGCTGCTCGACCGCGCGGACGCGGCGGAGTTCCCGCCGGGCGTCGCGACCCACGCATGGTCGGCGGTGACCACTGTGGACGATCCGGACCTCGAACCCGCTCGTACGTGGGAGGATTCGCCCGCGCTGTGGCTGTACACGTCGGGCACGACGGGCCGGCCGAAGGGCGCGATGCACCGGCACGCGAGCATCCGCGCGGTGTGCGAGACGTACGCGCGCGAGATCCTGGCGACGTCGCCCGCCGACCGGTTCCTGTCCGTGCCGAAGCTGTTCTTCGCCTACGGGCTGGGGAACTCGGCGTTCTTCCCGCTCGCCGCCGGCGGCACGACGCTGCTGGAGCCGGCGCGGCCGACGCCCGCGCTGTTCGCCGCCCGCGCCCGGGCCGACAAGCCGACGTTGTTCTTCGGGGTGCCGACGTTCTTCGCCGCCGTGCTGGCCAGCGACGTGCCGGACGATTCGTTCGAGTCGGTGCGCTACGGCGTGTCGGCCGGGGAACCGTTGCCCGCCTCGATCTTCACCCGCTTCCGCGACCGGTTCGGCGTCGAGATCCTCGACGGGATCGGGTCCACTGAAGCGTTGCACATCTTCCTGTCCAACCGGCCGGGCGCGATCCGGCCGGGCAGCACGGGCACGGCCGTGCCCGGCTACGCCGTGGAGATCCGCGACGAACACGGCGCGCTGATCGAGGGTGCCGGGCAGCCGGGTGAGCTGTTCGTGGCGGGCCCGTCGACGGCGATGGGCTACTGGGCGCGGTACGAGACCACGAAACGCGTGTTCCAAGGGGAATGGCTGCGCACCGGCGACAGCTACGTGCGCAACGACGACGGCACGTTCACCTGCCTCGGCCGCTTCGGCGACATGCTGAAGGCGGGCGGGATCTGGGTGTCACCGTCCGAAGTGGAGGAACGACTCCTGCAGCACCCGTCCGTCGCCGAGGTGGCCGTGGTGGCCGCGCCGGACTCGGACGGACTGGACAAGCCGGTGGCGTGCGTCGTCGCGGCGCCCGGGTTCGCGGTGGAGCCGGACGAGCTGATCGAGTTCTGCCGCGCCGGGCTCGCCGCGTTCAAACGCCCGCGCGGCGTGGTGGAGCTGCCGGAGCTGCCGAAGACGGCGACGGGCAAGATCCGCCGCAACGTGATTCGCGACCTGGTGCGCGAGTCGCTGCTGCCGGTTCCGGCGAAACCGTGATCGACTGATCGGCATGATCGACGGCCGTTTCGTGGTGGACGCCCACGTCCACACCCCCCGGATCCCCACCGTGAAGCAGGCGTGGAAGGACTGGGCCCACGACTTCGCCGGGGCGTACCCGTGGCGCACGGTGTATGACGACGCCGGGTCGGTGATTCCCGCCGCGATGGACGAGCTGATGGAAGCCGAGGGCGTCGACCGGGTGCTGCTGTTCTGCGAGTACAGCCCGCGCGCCACCGGCATCCAGCCGATCGAGGACAACCTGCCGCTGGTCGCGTACAACCCCACCCGGTTCCGCCTGGTGGCCAACGTGAACCCGCACCTGCACCACCCGCTGCGCGACGAGGTCCAGCGCCAGCTCGACCTGGGCGCGGTGGCCTTGAAGATCCACCCCGTCCACGGGTGTTTTTCGCCCGCGGACAAGGAGCTGTACCCCGTCTACGAGCTCTGCGCCTCCCTCGGCGTACCCGTCATCCTGCACTCGGGCTGGTCCGTGTTCCCCGGCTCCCGCGCCAGCTTCGGCGACCCGGCCCTGCTCTCCGACGTCGTCGAAGACTTCCCGTCCGTGAACTTCGTCTTCGCCCACGGCGGCCGCGGCTGGTGGTACGACATCGCGGCCTTCATGGCCCAAGCGCGCCCCAACGTCTGGCTCGACCTGGCCGGCCTGCCACCCAAGAAACTCCCGGACTACTACGCCCGCTTCGACCTCTCCCGGCTGGCCCGCAAGTGGATCTTCGGCACCGACTGGCCGGGCGTCCCGGGGACCGCCACGAACGTCCGCGCGATCGCCGGGCTGGGCCTCCCGGAGGACACCCTGGGCGACGTGCTGGCGGGCAACGCGCTGAAGCTGATGCCGGGGCTGAAGTAGGTCCCTCGCTTCACCCGGTGCAGCTCGTCTGCCTGCGGATACATCTTTTCGCCCGATTCGGCGGCGTGTCGGGGCAAGGGGATCCGGCGAGGGTGCGCGCGTCGTCTGCGTTGCGGACGAAAGGACGTGGGCATGGCCGACAACGGGGAGCTACGGCGGCTTTCGGAGCTGGTCGTGCGAGTGGTGGCCGCCGATCCGGGGTTGCGGGGTGAGGCGGAGGACGCGTGCCAGGCGGCGTGGGTGGAGTTCCTGGGGCGGCCCGTCGGGGTGCGGGATCGGTCGCGGCTCGGTGCCTGGTTGTCGACAGTCGCGCGGCGGCACGCGATTCGGTCGGTGCGGCGGCAGGCGCGGGGCGCCGGGATGGATTTGGCGGCCGACGGTGCGGCCGAGTCGCCGGAGGCGGTGGCGGTGCGCGGGGATCTGGCGGCCGCGTTGTGGCGCACGGTGGAGGGGTTGCCGGATCGGCATCGGCGGTTGATGTGGTTGCTGGCGCACCGGCCGGAGCTGTCGGCTCGGGAAGTGGCGGCCGAGTTGGGTGTGTCGCCGAGCAGTCTGGGCAAGTTGAGGAGCCGGTGCCTGGCGGTGCTCAGGTATCGGCTCACTGCGCAGGGGTACAGCTATCCCTGAGCAGCGGACGAACCCGGTGAGACGCGCAGCAAGCGCTGCCGATCAGCGGAAAACCGCCAAGCAGCGGAAAACAGCGGCTCAGTGGAATCAGCGGGATCCGCCGGCCGGCGGACAACAGCCGCTCAGCGGAATCAGCGGGATCCGCTAATCAGCAGACCGTCGTCAGCCCCTGATCTCGTGGAGGCAGAGCACGTTCCCCTCCGAATCCGAGAACCACGCCGCCCGTTCTTTTCCCACCTCGGCGATGTGGTCGACGGTCTTGAGGCCCTCCACGTCGACGTCCTGGAACTCCACGCCGCGGTTCTCCAGGGCGGACATCTCGGCCCGCAGGTCGGTCACTTCGAAGCTCAGGGCCGTGTTGGGGCTCTGCGACCCCGGGGGCATGGGGCGCAGGCCGATGGTGCCGGCGCCGGCCGCGAAGTACTGGGTGCCGTCCTCGCCGGTGGTGACGGGGGCGAGGCCGAGGGCGTCCGAGTAGAAGTGGGCGGCGCGGTTGGCGTCGTTCACCGGGAGCATGGTCGTGATGGTCGAGTCGGTGAGCATGTCAAAAGCATGCGCCGACCAGGTAAAACGCCGGTAGTGCCCGTTTTTCAGCCGTTGACCGAACGCAGGGTCCGCATGGCCGACGCCAGCGACGCGGCGTCTTCGCCCAGGGGCGTCAGAACGATGCGGCGCAGGATCTCCGCACACGCCGACCGGGCTTTCAGCGCGACGTCCAAGCCGTGCTCGGTCAGCGACGCGAACGTGACGCGCCGGTCGTCCGGGCTCGGGATGCGGCAGATGAGGTCCGCGGCGACGAGCCGGTCGGCCACCTTCGTGAAACCGCCGCTGGACAGCGCGGCCTCGGTGGCCAGACGGGTCATCGGCATGCGGTGGTCGGGCGATCGCACGAGCCTCAGCAGGATGTCGAACGACGCGGGCGCCAGGCCGAAGCGGTCGGCGATCTCGCCCATCAGCGTGTCCTGGGTGGCCAGGTAGCCCTCGATGACGAGGCCCCACCAGGTCACGATCTCGTCGTCGTCCGTGCGCGGGTCAGGTGTCACGGGCCACAGGCTACCCCACAGTCTCACCGGAATATATCTTGCGCGCGAGAGGTTTTGCGGGTTAGCGTTGAGCAACAGCACCCGAGGAGACCTGATGTCCATCAAGACCAGCGGGCTGCACCACGTCACCGCCATCGGCGGCAACCCGCAGCGCAACGTCGACTTCTACTCCCGGACCCTGGGGCTGCGGCTGGTGAAGACCACCGTCAACTTCGACGACCCGGGCACCTACCACCTCTACTACGGCGACCAGTCCGGCAAACCCGGCTCGCTCATGACCTTCTTCCCGTGGCCCGACGCGCCCAGCGGCCGCCTCGGCACGGGCCAGGCGACCACCACGGCGTTCTCCGTCCCGGAGACCTCGCTCGGCTGGTGGCAGCAGCACCTCAAGGAACAGGGCGTCGAAACCAGCAAGATCCGCAACGCGGACAACGAAGAGACGCTGACCTTCCGCGACCCCGACGGCCTGCAGATCGCGCTCGTCGCGCACCCGCAGGGCGACCCGCGCGACCCGTGGGACACGAAGCTCGTGCCGGCGGAGAACGCCATCCGCGGCCTGCACTCCGTCACGCTCTCGGTGTCCGAAGAGGACGCGACGGCCGGCATGTTCACCGACGGGCTGGGACTTTCCTTCCGCAGCCAGGAAGAAAACCGCTTCCGCTTCGAAGCCGGCGCGGGCGGCCCCGGTGCGTACGTCGACGTCCTGGTGACGCCGGAAGTCCCGCGTGGACTCGTGGCCACCGGCACCGTGCACCACGTCGCGTGGCGCGCGCCCGACGAGCCGACGCAGGCCGCGTGGCGGGAAGAGCTGGTGGACAAGGGAGTGCACGTGACGTCCATTTTGGACCGGCAGTACTTCCGCTCCATCTACTTCCGTGAACCCGGCGGCACTCTGCTCGAAGTGGCCACGGACGCGCCCGGCTTCGCGATCGACGAGCCGCTGCTCGAACTCGGCCGCGCGCTGAAGCTGCCGCCGTGGCTCGAACCGCGCCGCGACGAGATCCGGCACATGCTCCCGAAGCTCAACCTCCCCACCGAGAACAACCCGGAGCTGGCATGAGCACGCTCGAGCACAAGTACGCCGAAGGCGACGCGACGAAGCCCGTGCTGCTGCTGTTGCACGGCACCGGCGGCGGCCCCGACGACCTCCTCGGCCTGGCGCGCGAGCTGAGCCCCGGCTCGGCGACGCTCGCCCCGGCCGGGCCGGTGTCCGAATTCGGTGCGGCGCGGTGGTTCCGCCGGCTCGCCGAGGGCGTGTTCGACCACGCGGACGTGGTTAAGCGCGCCGGCGAACTCGCCGACTTCGTCGAGTGGGCGCGCCAGGAGTACGGCCTGGGTGATCGCCGGCTCGTGGCCGTCGGCTTCTCCAACGGCGCCAACATCGCCGCTGCCGTCACGTTGCTGCGGCCCGAAGTCCTGAAGGAAGCCGCGCTGTTCTCCGGCATGTCCCCGGTTCCGCAGCCGCCCGAGTTCGACCTGTCGGGCTCGCGCGTGTTCCTCTCCAACGGCGAGCAGGACCCGATGGCCCCGCTGCCCTCGACGGAGGAGTACATCCGGCTGCTGGAGGAACGCCACGCGGACGTGACGATCCACCGCCAGCCCGGCGGGCACCAGATCACGCTCGACGGCGTCCGCGCGGCCCGGGAGTGGCTCGCTCGCTAGGGTCGAGCCCATGACTTCCGGGGCACTCGAGCGCGCGACGAACCTGCTGAGCAAGACGATCCTGTCCGACGGGCACAACGACCTCCCGTGGGAGCTGCGGAAGCAGGGTGGACCCGACCCCGCGGCCGCGGCCGCGGCGCTCGACCTCACCGTGCGCCAGCCGTCACTGCACACCGATTTCCCCAAGCTGGCCGACGGAAAGCTCGGCATGCAGTTCTGGTCGGTCTACGTGCCGTGCCAGTTCGAGGGCGACAGCGCGGTCACGGCCGTGCTGGAGCAGATCGAGGTCGTGTACCAGCTCGCCGAGCGCTACCCCGACCGCCTGCGCATCGTGACCACGGCCGACGAAGCCGAGGCCGCGTTCGCCGACGGCCGGATCGCGTCGCTGCTCGGCGCCGAAGGCGGCCACAGCATCGCCGAATCCCTCGGCGTGCTGCGGATCCTGCGCCGCCTCGGCGTCCGGTACCTGACGCTGACGCACAACTTCAACACCACGTGGGCCGATTCCGGCACCGACGAACCCGCGCACGGCGGGCTCACCGACTTCGGCCGCGAGGTCGTGCGCACGATGAACGAGATCGGCATGCTGGTCGACCTCTCGCACGTCGCGCCGAGCACCATGCGCGCCGCGCTCGAGGTTTCCAGCGTGCCGGTGATCTTCAGCCACTCGTCGTGCATCGCGGTCAACGACCACCCGCGCAACATCCCCGACGACGTCCTCGCGCAGCTGCCCGGCAACGGCGGCGTCGCCATGATGACGTTCGTGCCCGCCTTCATCTCGCCCGCCGTCGCCGCGTGGGACGAGGAGCTCAAGGCCGCGATGGCGGCCGCGGGCCAGGAGTTCCGCAACCTGGGCCAGCGCAACCGCTTCGCCGAGACGTGGGGCGGCCCGGCGAAGCCCAAGGCGACGGTCGCCGACGTCGTCGCGCACGTCGAGCACGCGCGGGAAGTCGCCGGTGTCGACCACATCGGCCTCGGCGGCGACTACGACGGCGTCGCCTCGCTACCGGAGGGCCTGGAGGACGTGTCGAAGTACCCGGTGCTGTTCGCCGCGCTGCTGGACCGCGGCTGGAGCGACGAGGACTGCGCGAAGCTCGCCGGCCGCAATGCGCTGCGCGTGCTGCGGGACGTCGACGCCAAGCGCTGAAAGACCGGTACTCACCCGTTAGGGTTCCAGAACCGGCGTTCGCGCGGGTCGGGGCGGACAATCGGGGCATGTCCCACGCACGAAGTGAGCACACCACCGGAGCGACCGGCTCCGGGACCCCCGAGGTGCCGGGTGTCCAGGTGCCCGGGACCGAGCCGATTCCGACTCAGCCGGGTGGCACGACCACGCCGACCAAGACCGGGAAGCGCCCCACGCGCGTCAGCGGTGCCTGGATCGCGGCGGTCGTCGCCATCGTGCTGCTGGCGTTCTTGCTGGTGTTCATCCTGCAGAACCTGGACAGCGTGACGGTGCACTTCCTCGGCATGTCGGGCAGCCTGCCGCTCGGCATCGCGATGCTGCTGGCGGCGCTCGGCGGCATGATCGTGATCGCCCTGGTCGGCGGGGCCCGGATCTTCCAGCTGAAGAAGCAGTCCAAGCGCCTGCAGAAGTGACGGGGTCCGGACCGGTGAATGTCGCGCGCCGAAGCCGGCGGTGCGACATCCACCGGTGACACCTGTGTCCGACGGGGCAGCCCCGGTCGCCGCAAACGCTTGCGCGCCACCGAACGCCGTGGTCACGCGATGACGGACACCATCTCGAGCACCGCCGCGCAAACGCTTTCGTCGCCCTTCGCGGAGACGCGACCCGCCACGTCCGCGGGCTTCACCATGCGCACGCACAGCCGCCAGAACGTGTCGGCGTCGGTGGTCACCGACGCGAGCGGTGCGCGCGACGACGGCGCCCCGCGGTCGAGCGTCCAGCCGCCGTCCGCGGCGCGAGCGGTCCACCGGCCGCCGCCCGGGCCCGTGACGGTGTAGCCGATCTGCCGGCCGCTGCGCGCCGTGACGTCGCGCAAGGTGTGCGGCAGCGCGCGCATGAAGGTGTCCACCACCGGCGCGCGGAACTCGGGGTCGTCGAGCAGTGGCGCGCCCACGGCTTCGCGGATCTGCTGCTGGTGCACCCACAGCTCCGTGTACTCGCGCGCCACGTCGAGCCACCGCGGCGCCGGTGCGGGACCCGCCCACGTGACGGGCCCGCCGAGTTCGTCGAGGTCCTGGCGCTTCCACATCTCGGTGAGCTGCGCCGTGCTGTCCACGACCATCGCGAACAGCACCTCCGGCGACAGGCGCCGGCACGCGCGCACCCACTCGTCGTTGATCCGGTGGATGAACGCGGGGAACGGCTCGCCCGGCGCGGGCGAGGTCGCCTCGTAACCGTCGCGGTCTCGGGAGAGCCGGCCGAGCTTGCCGCCCAGGACGTGGGCGACGAGGTCGTGGACGCTCCAGCCGGGGCACGCGGTCGGTGCGGCCCACTGGTCCGCGTCGAGGTCCGTGAGCACGCTGACCAGGGCTTGTTCCTCGCGGGCGAACAGCGGGAGGACGTCGATCGGCGGTCCCCAGAGCGTCGCGGTCATGGGCGTCATCCAACACCACGCCAGATTGCCTACCCGCAGGTAGCATCAGCGCGGAACACGAGGAGGACACGCCTGTGGACAGTCAGCGACCGAACGGCCGGACCCCGGTGGACGACGTGGCCACCGTGGCCCGCCGCGCGGGGCAGCTGGCCGGCTGGGCCGCGCGCGCCGGCTTCGGGCTCACGCGCAAGCTGCCCGGCGTCGACACCGCGGAGCGCGGAATCCGGCAGGTCGAGCGCACCCTGCTGAGCGAGCTGCGCCGCCGCCTCGACGAGGTCGACGACCCGTACCACGCGGCGCTCACCGCGGCGTCGGCCATGAACCGCGGCGAGGTCAACGGCCGCGTGGTCGAGTCGACCGTGACCCTCGTGCCGGCGCGTCAGCACGAAGAGCCGCTGCGCGCCGCGATGGCCGAGCTGCTCAACCACTCCATCGGCTTCGGCCGCGACCGGGCCCGCGAGTACCTCTACGCGATCATCCTGCGCCAGCTCACCCCCGACGAGGCGCGCATCCTCGCCGCGCTGTCCGACGGTTCGCCGTTCCCCACCGTCGACGTCGCTGAGCGCACGAACCTCGGCGCCACCGGCCGGATCGTGCTGCGCAACGCGTCGACGGTCGGCAAGGCGGCCGGGGTGTCGCTGCCCGACCAGGTGCCCGGCTACGTCACGCGGCTGATCGGGCTCGGCCTCGTCGACCTCGACGAAGAGGTGCCCGCGCTCGAGACCCAGTACGAGATCCTGCTGACCGACGAGACCGTGCGCGAGGTGGAGAAGCAGGTGAAGCGGGTGAAGGTGATCCGCCGGACCGTGCACATCTCCCGGCTCGGCGCGCAGTTCTGGCAGGCCTGCGACCCGAGCTTGGGTTAGCGTGGGCGCCTTCCTCGCCGGCGTCGTCGACGACTTCGTCCGCCACTGGCCGCTCTACGTCACGATCCCCGTCGTCGCCGCGCTCATCGGGTACGGCACGAAGCTCGTCGCGATCCGGATGATGTTCCAGCCCGTGGAGTTCCTCGGGATCAAGCCGTTCCTCGGCTGGCAGGGCATCGTGCCCAAGCGCGCCGCGCGGATGGCGAGCATCGCGTGCGACACGATGACCGAGCAGCTGATCAAACCGGCCGAGATCGTCGCGCGGCTGGACGCCGACCGGATCGCGCGGGAGATCGAGAAACCGTTGCAGGCGGCGGTCGAGGACATCGTGCGCGAGGTCGCGGGCCACTACCAGCCGGGCCTGTGGGAGTCGCTGCCGGTGGGGGTGCAGCGGCTGGTGATCCAGCGCGTGCAGACCGAATCGCCGCACATGGTCAAGGCCGTGCTGGAGCTCATCAAGTCCGATGTGGACAGCGTGTTCGACCTCAAGGGCATGGTCGTCACGAGCCTGGTGAAGGACAAACGCCTGCTCAACCGGATCTTCCAGGAGGCGGGAGCGCAGGAGTTCAAGTTCATCGCCCGGTCGGGCCTGGCGTTCGGCGGGCTGATCGGCGTGATCCAGATGATCGCGTGGGTGCTGTTCAAGTTCCCGCCGATCATGCCGATCTTCGGTCTCTTCACCGGCTGGTTCACCGACTGGCTGGCGCTGCGCATGATCTTCTACCCGCTGGAGCCCAAGCGGTACTTCGGCGTGCAGTGGCAGGGCCTGTTCCTCAAGCGGCGCGCGGAGGTGGCGGAATCGTACGGCGCGTTGATCGCCAAGGAGATCATCACGCCGCACAACGTCATCGAGGCCATCCTGCGCGGTCCGCTTTCCGACCGCGTGCTCGCGCTCATCCAGCGCCAGCTCGACGTGGAGATCGGCCGCGCCGCGAACGTCGCGAAACCGTTGCTGGTGTTCGCCATCGGCAGCCGCCGCTACCAGGACGTGAAGTTCGCGATCTCCGAGCAGATCATGGCGCGCCTGCCCGAGACGATGCGCTACATCGAGGATTACGCCACCGACGCGATGGACATCCGCAACGTGCTGGTCACCAAGATGAAAGAACTCTCGCCCGAGGAGTTCGAGCAATTGCTGCGCCCCGCGTTCCAGCAGGACGAGTGGATCCTCATCGCGACGGGCGCTGTACTCGGTTTTTTGGTAGGAGAGGGCCAAGTTCTGCTGCTCGAACACCTCGCTTCTTGATCACCCCGCTACTGTGCTGCCGTCGGGACAGGACGTCGAGGGGTGCGGCATGACTGAGGGAGCGGCCCCGTGGCCGCAGGAGATCCGGCTCGCGATGACGATGGTCGGGGGCGCGAGCCTGGCCGTCTGGATGAGCGGGGTGGCCACGGAGACGTCGGCGCTGACGCGGGCGTCGAGGTCCGAGACCGGCACCAGCGGGTATCGGAAGCTGCTGGACCTGTTGCGGGCCAAGGTGCGCGTCGACGTGCTCACGGGCACGAGCGCCGGCGGCATCGGCGCGGCGGGACTCGGGCTCGCGGAAGCCTTCAAGTCCTCGCCGCAACCGTTGCGCGACGCGCTGCTGTCCTCGGTTTCGCTGGAGAACCTGATCCGCGACCCCAACGAGAAGCAGCCGCGGTCGCTGCTCGACGGTGACCGCCTGCTCGGTGATCTCGAAGGGGCGTTGCGCGCGATCACCGCCTCGGGTGCGACACCCGTGGAACCTCCGGACGTCACCCTGCTGATGCCCGCCACGATGCTCGACGGCGAGACCGTCCGCTACAGCGACGCGCTCGGAAACCTGGTGCGCGACAACGAACACCGCATGTTGTTCCGGTTCGAAGGTCCACTGTGGAACAACACGGTGCCCGCGCCGCTGGCGCTCGCGGCGCGGTCCACGGCGTCGTTCCCCGGCGCGTTCGAGCTGTCCCGGCTGCCCGTCGGGAGCGAGGTCGCCGACCGGCTCCACCCCGACATGACCGACTACACCGAGCTCACGCGGTCGCACTGGCTCACCGATGGCGGCATGCTCGTGAACAAACCGCTGCGCCCGGCGATGCGGGAGATCTTCGAGCGTTCGTCGGTGGAGGACGTCCGCCGGCTGTTGCTGTACGTCGTGCCCACCGTCGAGCGCGAGGAAGCGGTGCTCCCCGTCGACCCGGCGAGTCCGCCGTTGCTGGGCACCGGGCTGGCCCGCATCGCTTCGACCGTGATCAACCAGACGATCAGCGCCGACCTCCAGGAGCTGACCGAGCACAACTTCGCCGTCTCCGCCACGCGGAACACCCGGGTTTCGCTCGCCGCACTCGGACTCAAGAGCGGGGCGCTGGTCGACGACCGGGTGATGGCGGCTTACCTCGAGCGGCGGGTGGCCGAAGACGCGGCCGAGCTGGTGCGCACGGCCACGAGGTACTACGCGCTGTCGGGTTCGGCGGCTCCGCGGACGCAGTGGGCGACCGGCAGGTCCCAGGACCTGCAGCAGATCGCTTCGCTCGGACTCCGCAACGGGATGCCGGACCAGGCCCCCGGCGCGCTGTGCCGGGCCGAGGAGCTCGAGGCGTACCGCACCACGGCACTCGACGATTCCGTTGCGGCCGGCCTGCAACTGCTGAACGCCGCGTTCCACCTGTTCCCGGATCAGCGGCAGGCGGCGAAGCTGAACGACGTCCGGGCCCGGCTGCACGCGGCTCGGCACAAGGCCGCCCGCGGAGTCCGCCTCGGTCCGTGGGTGGCGCGGCACGAGCCGCCGGCCGACGGCACGTCGTTGCCCGATTGGGTCACCCAGCTGGCGCAGGAGTGGGCGCGGCTGGGCAAGTCGGACGCACTGGTGCAGGCGTGGTCGCTCCTCACCTCGGCGTTGCGGGACGCGGCGCCGGTGCTGAGGGAGCTCTTGGCCGAGCCGTCGGACAAAGCGCTGATGGCGAAGACCGGCGGGGTGCGCGGCAACGACGGGAGCGAGCTGCCGGCCGACCTGGGCCAGGCCGTGGGCAACGCGGCCGACGCGGTCTCGACGTTGCTCGAGTGGTTCGGCCTGTCCGAGCCGGAAGTCTCCGAGCAGGCGTTGCTGTCGAAGCTGCTCCTGCTGCACGTCGCGACCCGCGGCCTGCTCTCGCAACCGCCGTCGGTGGACCAGCGCGTGGATCTCGTGCAGGTCAGCGCGGACACGCGCACGCTGCTCGATCTGAGCCGGCAGCGCGCCTGGGACAAGCTCACGGGCCTGCAGGCGGACTTCTTCGGCGCGTTCTACAAGGCTTCGTGGCGCGCGAACGACTGGCTGTGGGGCCGCATCGACGGTGCCGGCTGGCTCGTGCAGTGCCTGCTGGACCCGCACCGGCTGCGGGTGCTGCGCAACGTACTCGGCGCGGAGGCGTTCCGCGACGAGGTGCGAGAGGCGTTCAAGGCCGTCGGCTGGCAGCTGCCGAGCGTCGCGGACAACGTGCCGGCCGCGGACGTCGAGGCGCTGGTGGCGCAGGTGGGCGAGGAGCTCGGGTTTCTGGGCCTGGACGCTCAGCTGGGCGACGTCGCGTTCACCGACGAGCTGCCGACCAGCCTGCCGATGACGTCCATGGTGCTCGCGCGGGCCCGTCAGCTGGAGATCGCGCAGGAGGAGCTGCCGGTCGTCGCGGAGCAGGCCGCGGCCGACGCGGCGCTGGGCAACGGCAAACCGTCCGAGGCGTTCCGCAAGGTGATGGCCACGCCGCCCGCGGACGCCGCCGCGACGCAGCGTGCGTTCCAAGCCTGCCAGGTCTCGGCCGAACGTTTCGACGGCGAACGCGGCACGATGCTGCTGACCAAGACGCTGGTGAAAGCCGGCGCGACGGGCGTCAACGCCGCCGCGAGCGCCACCCGCGTGCCGGCGTCGCTGCAACCGGCCGCCAAGGTCGCGCAGGCCACCGGCCGCAGCGCCTGGTGGGTCACGCAGGGCGCGACGCGGCTGGGGCGCCCGTGGAACCTCATCGCCGCCGCCGTGACCGCCGTCGCCGGTCTCGTCCTCGGCGGCAACGGCGGCCAGGTCCTGCAGTGGGTCGGCCCGCCGGTTGCCGCGGGCGCGGTCGTGTTCCTCGTGGTGAGCCTGCTGACGCTCAAGCGCACGTGGCGGATGCTGCTCACACTGCTGTGCGTGCTCGTGGCGCTGGCGTTGCTCTTCGCCGCCTTCCTGCCCGTACTGGCGGTGCCGCTCTTCGGCTTGCTCGGCACGCTCGTCACCGGCTGGCAGCACGGGGAGGCGCCGGTGTGGTGGCTGCTGGTGGTGCTGCTGCTGGTGCTCCCCGCGGTGTGGACCCCGGTCGCGGCATTGCGACGCCGGAACCGCTCCCGGCGGCCCGCGAAGCGGCGGACCCGCGCGGCCGGCGCGACGACGACCGGGAGCTGACCGAGCGTCAATTGTGGCGAAGTGAAAAGTTCATACCGGGTGGTATTGGCCGACGCGGCCGGCCGAGGTGCCCCGCAGCCGGAAATCCGCTGGTCCGCACCGGTCTTCGGGACGCCCGCGTTGATCACCCAGCGGGTTCGGCACGTCACGGTGGAAGTCGAAGGCCCAGGTCAGGACGCGCCGCCTGACCGGGGAAACGCGGCGTCCGCGTTGCGCGGAGCCCCGTGAGGCGTCATCGTCGGAAGTGCGAACCTCTCCGGAGGCCGCTCACCGAGGTGGGCGGTCCAGGCGCGCGTATGCCCCGTGCGGGCGCGGATGAAACGTGTTTGTGGGCCTGCTCACCGGACGGTTCGCGTTGCCGCAGGTGAGGGAGGTGGGCGTGGTGTGCGTCGCTGGCAGGAAGAAAATTCTCTGTTACGTTTCCTGAGTATGTCCGGAAAGCACTTGATCGAATCCCCGACCAAGGCCGATGGCGCCGCCCTCTGGCGAATCGCGCGTGATTCGCAGAAGCTCGATCTCAACTCTCCGTATGCGTACCTGCTGTGGTGCCGCGATTTCGCGGAGAGTTCGGTGGTCGCCCGAGTCGACGGTGCGGTGGTGGGGTTCGTGATCGCCTACCGGAGGCCGACCGAGCCCGACGTCGCGCTCGTGTGGCAAGTCGCAGTCGACGCTTCACAGCGCGGGAAAGGCCTGGCCGGGCAACTGCTCGACGCCCTGTATTCCCGCTTGGTCGACAACGGGGTGCGGTACCTCGAAACCACGATCACCCCCGACAACGAAGCTTCGATCCGCCTGTTCGCGTCGTTCGCGAAGCGGTGGAACGCTTCGTTGGACCGCAGCAGACTGTTCGAAACCGTAGATTTCCCGGAAGACGGCGAAGGCGGGCACGAGCCCGAAGACCTTTACCGCATCGGACCGTTGGTCCGTCAATAACGCGTCAATTTCGGGGCGAGTAGGAGCAGAGAAAAGTCATGAGCATCTTCGAAGAGCTCGAATCGGAAGTCCGCAGTTACAGCAGGGGCTGGCCGGTCGTGTTCGACCGCGCTCAGGGGAGCCGGCTGTACAGCGAGGACGGCAAGCCCTACCTCGATTTCTTCGCCGGTGCCGGTGCGCTGAACTACGGCCACAACAACCCGAAGCTCAAGGCCGCGCTGATCGACTACATCCAGCGCGACGGCGTCACGCACGCGCTCGACATGTTCACCGTCGCCAAGCGCGACTTCCTGGAGACCTTCCAGGGGAAGATCCTCGGGCCGCGCGAGCTCGACTACAAGATCGTCTTCCCCGGTCCCGGTGGCGCCAACGCGGTGGAAGCCGCGCTCAAGCTGGCCCGCAAGGTGACCGGCAAGGAATCGGTCATCAACTTCACCAACGCGTTCCACGGCATGACGCTGGGCGCGCTGTCGGTCACCGGCAACTCGATGAAGCGCGGCGGGGCGGGCATCCCGCTCGTGCACGCGACGCCGATGCCGTACGACCGCTACTTCGACGGCACGATCCCCGACTTCCTGTACTTCGAGAAGCTGCTCGAAGACTCCGGCAGCGGCCTCAACGAGCCGGCCGCCGTGATCGTCGAGGGCGTGCAGGGCGAGGGTGGCATCAACGCGGCGCGCACCGCCTGGCTCAGGGGCCTGTCGGAGCTGTGCCAGAACCACGGCATCCTGCTCATCCTCGACGACGTGCAGATGGGCTGCGGCCGCACCGGCCCGTTCTTCAGCTTCGAGGAAGCGGGCATCAAGCCCGACATCGTCTGCCTGTCGAAGTCCATCTCCGGATACGGCATCCCGATGGCGCTCACGCTCATCAAACCGGAGCTCGACGTGTGGGAGCCCGGTGAGCACAACGGCACGTTCCGCGGCATCAGCCCCGCGTTCGTGACCGCCACCGAGGCGATCAAGGAGTACTGGAGCGACGACGAACTCGAAAAGTCCACCAAGGCCAAGGGTGAGCGCATCGCCGGTGCCTTCAAGGACATCGTCGAGGCCTACCCCGAGGCGAACCTGCTCGCCAAGGGCCGCGGTCTCGCGCGGGGCATCGAGTTCGCGAGCGGCGACCTCGCCGGAGCCGTGTGCAAGGCTGCCTTCGAACGCGGCCTGCTGATGGAAACTTCGGGCCCCGACGGCGAAGTCATGAAACTGCTGCCGCCGCTGACCCTCACCGACGACGAGCTGACGCAGGGCCTGTCGATCATCGACGAGTCCATCGCGGCCGTCCTGAAGTAGCCACTTCGGACTCGAACCGGCCGGAAGATCACTGCCGGCCCCGAAAGTCCTGGGCTGAAAAAGTTCTGTCCTGAGAAGACAAGGAGCGACCTTTGCTGGTCCGTACGCTCGACGAAGTCACCGACACCGACGCTGACATCAAGACGCCCAACTGGCGGAGCAAGCGCATCATCCTCGCCAAAGAAGGCGTAGGCTTTTCGGTGCACGAAACCACGCTGTACGCGGGCACGGTGAACGACTTCTGGTACGCAAACCACATCGAGGCCGTTTTCATCACCTCCGGTGAGGGCGAGGTGGAGGACAAGGCGACGGGCGAGGTGTACCCGCTCAAGCCGGGCACCCTCTACCTGCTGAACAAGCACGACAAGCACCAAGTACGGCCCAAGACCGAGATCAAGTGCGTGTGTGTGTTCAACCCGCCGGTTACCGGCAAGGAAGTGCACGACGAGAACGGCGTGTACCCGCTCGTGACCGAAGAAACCGCCTGAGCCCTCCCGGCGACCGCCCGCTGCCACCACCACACCCCGACGAGAAAGAACGTTAGAAACCAGGAGGCGAGCCACTGTGACGCTCATGGACACCCGGGTCGGAGACAGTTATCCGACGCGGATCACCGGTACCCCGGAGCACCTTCCGCGCGTGCACCCCACGGTGTGGGGCACCGAGGCAGACGGCCCGATCGACGCCGCCACGCTGGCCAACCACGAGGCCCGCGGGTACACGATCGACGAAGGCCTGCTCTCGCCCGGTGAGGTCCAGACGTACTGGCAGGAGCTCGTGCGGCTGTCCTCCGACCGGGGGCTGCGAGCCGACGAGCGGGTGATCACCGAGGCGAAGACGGGCGAGGTCCGGTCGATCTTCGACGTGCACGTGATCTCGGACCTCATCGCCGAGCTGGTCAAGGATCCGCGGATCCTCGACCGGGCCCAGCAGATCCTCGCGTCCGACGTGTACATCCACCAGAGCCGGGTGAACTACATGCCGGGCTTCAAGGGCACGGGGTTCTACTGGCACTCGGATTTCGAGACCTGGCACGCCGAGGACGGCATGCCGACGCCGCGGGCCGTCAGCTGCTCGATCGCGCTCACGGACAACTACGCGTTCAACGGCGGCCTGATGGTGATGCCGGGCTCGCAGCGCACGTTCGTGCAGTGCGTCGGCGAGACGCCGGACGACAACTACAAGAGCTCGCTGAAGGACCAGCGCGTCGGTGTCCCGACCGAGGACGACATCACGAAGATGGCGGCCGAGTGCGGCATCGACCAGTTCACCGGCACGGCCGGTTCGGCGCTGTGGTTCGACTCCAACGTCATGCACGGCTCGTCGAACAACATCACGCCGTACCCGCGGTCGAACATCTTCCTGGTGTTCAACAGCGTCGAGAACGCGCTGGGCGCGCCGTTCGCCGCGAGCGAGCCGCGGCCGTCGTTCATCGCCGGCCGCGACAGCACCCCGGTGCGACGGTGACCAGCGTTACGACATCGTCCGGGCGGGTCGCCCGTAGCGGAGGATGCGCACCCTGTTACTTTGTCGCCACTCCGTCGGGACCCTTCGGGTCCGCCGCGGAGCAGCTGTCCGCGGCAGTCCGGGTTCTTCGCTCGGGGTGAGCCCACCCGTCCCGCCGGGACAGCTATGAGGTCGGGTGGACCGCGCCCCCTGGCGGCCCAGTCGACGTCACCGAGTCCGGCCCCGCACCATCAGATCGGGACTGATGGTGCGGGGCCGGATTCGTTTGTGCCGGAGGGTGATCCCGTTACGGCATTCGGGCTACGGCCACTGCTCGCTGGGGAAAACCGTGTGCACAACCGGTGAAACACCGGCTTACGTGCTGGTGTCCGGCGGGTGGAGTTCACGAAAGAGTTGTATCTGTCAGCTCTCGATCACGGTAGGTTGTGCCTTTCTGGCGGGGGAGACGCCGGGACGGGAGGTGCGCGCCGGCATGGGCGAATTCTCGGGCGCGCACGTGCAGCTGCTCGGCCCGGTGAAGCTGCTCGACGGTGCACGTGCGGTTTCCATCGGGGGTCCGGGCGTGAAGGGCCTCCTCGCGCTGCTGGCGCTGCGCGTCGGGAAGGTCGTGCCGCTCGAGGAGATCATCGACGCGTTGTGGAGCCACGACCCGCCCGCCACCGCGCGGACGATCGTGCACGGCAACGTCTCCCACTTGCGCCGCGTGCTGCGTGACATGGGCGGTGCGGCCGTGGCCGAGATCCTGACGAGCCCGCCGGGGTACCAGCTGGCGGTCGATCCCGGCCGCATCGACGCGCACCGCGCGCGGGCGCTGCTCGACCGGGCCGTGCTGGAGGCGCCGGAGCGCTCCTCGGCGCTGCTGGGCGAGGCTCTGGCGCTGTGGCAGGGACCGGCGCTGGCCGGGGTGCCCGACTCCGTGCGCGCGCCCGAGCTGGAAGACCTGCGCCTGGCGATCCACGGCGCGCGCGTGGACGCCGACCTGGAGCTGGGGCGCCACGCCGAGCTGATCGTGGAGCTGAGCCCGCTCGTGCGAGCCGACCCGCTGGCCGAGCGCACGGCCGGGCAGCTCATGCGCGCGCTGTACCACGCGGGCCGGCGCGGCGACGCGCTCGAGCTGTACCGCACCGTCTCGCGCGCGACGCTGCGGACGCTGGGCGTCGAGCCCGGCGGCGACCTGCGGTCGCTGCACGAGCGCGTGCTGAACGACGACCTGGACGTGGTCGCGACAGGTCCGGACGATTCGGGGAAAGCGCCTTCACAGTTGCCGGCCGCGGTGCCGTCGCTGGCCGGCCGGGAGGCCGAGCTGGCGTGGCTCGACGAGCTGGCGGAGACGGGCGAGAGCACCGTCGCGGTGGTGTCGGGAACGGCGGGCGTCGGCAAGAGCGCGCTCGTGGTGTGGTGGGCCCACCGCGCGGCCGCGCGCTTCCCCGACGGCGTGCTGTTCGCATCCCTGCACGGCTTCGACCCGCGGCACGCCCCGCTGGAGCCGGCGGACCTGCTCACGCAGTTCCTGCTCGGCCTCGGCGTCCCGACGGGTGAGGTGCCCGACCGGCTGCACGAACGCGTCGCGCTGTACCGCTCGCTCATCGCGGACCGCCGGCTGCTCGTGCTGCTCGACGACGCGCGTTCGGCCGAGCAGGTGCGGCCACTGCTGCCGCCGAGCTCGCGGTCCATGACCGTGGTGACCAGCCGGTCGAAACTCGAGGGCCTGGCGGTGTCCAACGCGGCCCGGTTGCGCGTGCTCGGCACGCTGGCACCCGCGGACGCCGTGCGGGTGATCGAGGAGCTGGCCGGGCCCGCGGACTTCGACCTCAACCACGCGCTGGCGCGGCTGTGCGGGTACTTGCCGCTGGCGCTGCGGATCGCGGGTGCACGCCTGTCCGCGAGTCCACAGTGGACCACGCAGGACCTGGTGGACGAACTGGGCAACGAACGCACCCGTCTGGCGGCACTGGAGGTCGACGGCGCCGACGGTGCCGACGGCGGTGTGCGCGCCGCGTTCGACGTGTCGTTCCGGGGGCTGGCGCCGCCGGTGGCCGATCTGCTGCTGCGGCTGGGCGCGTTGCCCGTGCGGCAGGTCGGCCCGCACCTGGCCGCCGCGGTGGCGGGCGTACCAGTGGTCCAGGCCCGTCGCGCGCTGCGCACCCTCGCGGCGCACAACCTGCTCACCGAGACCGCCCGCGACGTCTTCGCGCCCCACGACCTCGTGCGGCTGTACCTGCGCGAGCTCGCGGAGTCCGAACTGGACGGTGCCGCGCACGCCGCGGTGCTCTCGCGCGCGGTGCGGTTCTACCAAGCCGCCTCCGACACGGCGCGGCGGCGGATGCTGCGGATCGTCGACCCGCTCGACCTGACGGACCTCATGCCGGCCGACGCGCTGCCGGTCTTCCACGCGTTCGACGAGGCCCAGGACTGGTTCGCGGCGGAGTGGGCGAGCGTCCTGGCTCTGCTCGACGCCGCGTACGCCGCCGGTCTCTACACCGACACGTGGCGGCTCGCGCGCGTCGCGCACACCTACCGCGTCGTGTGCCCGCTGCTCGACGAGTGGACGCGCATGGTGGATCTCGGCCTGGCGGCGGCGGAAGCGTCGGGTGAGGTGCTCGGCCAGTGCTGGATGCTCATCTCGCGCTGCGCGATCGCGCTGACCTTCGAGCTGCCGGCACTGTGTCCCGGGGACGCCGAACGCGCTCTCGAACTCGCCGCCCGGCTCGGCGACAAGCGCTCCGTCACGGTGGCCAACATCCACCTCGGCAGCATGCTGTCGCTCGAATCCCGCCACGACCAGGCCATCTCCCGCCTCCTGGACGCCGTCGCCGAAACCGAGCGCACCGGCGACCTCGAACTGCGCGGCCAGGCCCTCAACAACTGCGCGGAGACGGAGAAACGCGCGGGCCGGCTGGAGGAAGCGGTCGCCCACGAACTCGCGTCGCTCGCCATCGACCGCAAGCTCGGGGACGACAGCTACGTGACGGTGTCCCTCAACAACTTGGCCGAACTGTCGCTGCGGCTGGGCGATCCGGCGGCCGCTTCGCGCTACGCGCGCGAGGGGATCGCGCTGGCGCACACCCGCGGGTTCGACCTGCACGAGGCCATCCTGCGTGTGACGCTGGCGCGGATCCTGCGCCTGGCACCGGTGACGGTCGCGTCGGCCCGGGAGGAGTACGAGCTGGCGGCGCGGTTGTACGAGCGGGTGAACCCGCGGCAGGTCGCGGACGTGCGCGCCGAGGCGGATTCGCTCGGCTGAAGATCGCCGTGCGTGATCTGCGCAAGCGGGTTCTTGGACAATGTTCACCCGCGTTTGCGCAGGTCGGGGATACCCTGGCCGGGCATACTTAGTGGTTTCTTAGCGTCCCGGGGCCGAGTCCGCGTAGGGTCGGTGACGGTGTCGGGGGAGCCCTAGGGGAGGGGCAGGCTGTGAAGCCGGCGCCGCGGGCTCGCAGTCGCGTGCGGTGGGCCCGGAAGAGCCGCCAGGAGCGGCTCGGTGGCGGTTGGCCGGCCGACGTGGGGGTAGGCCGGCCGGCCGCCAGGCCCCTGGGGCGTGGCCCCGCAGCCCCGGCTCACTCGACGTTGGCGGTGCAGAGCGCGATCGTCGAACCGCTGTTGTCGGCGACCTTCTGGCCGTCGACGACGATGGAGCAGGAGATCTGGTTCGCGACGCTCGCGTTCGCGGTGTCGGCGGTGAGCGACAGGATCGGGGTGCCGCCGCTGAAGGAGCCGCGGCCGTGCCAGTCGTCGGTGCTCGCGGGGGCCGTTTCGGTGCGCTGGTCGTTCAGGGTGCCGTAGCGGACGGTCGCCCCACCCGCCGAGGTCACGACGAAGTCGACCTGGTGCTGGTCACCCGGCGCGGGCGGGATGTGGAGTTCGCCGGCGCTGCGGGCGCCGAACACGGACGGGAACAGCACCATCGTCGCCGACAGCAGCGCCGCCACGACCGCGACGACCACCGCCACCACCGCGATCGCCTTGCCGCGCGCCTTCCCGCGCGCGGCCTGGACCACGCCGAGGACCCCGAGCACCAGCCCGGCACCCGCCAGCGGCCACGCCACGTACCCGTAATCGGGCACGAACACCGCCCCGGCCGCCGCGAGGCCCAGCACCAGACCGACGATCCCCAGCGCGTTCGGCTTCGGCCGCACCGGCGGCCGGCTCGGCGGCACCGGCACCACACCGCCGGGGGCCGACGCGGCCTGTCGCGCGGCCGCGCCACGGGCGTCGGCGACGCGGTCGAGCCGTCGCGAACCGTCGCGCGGATCGGCCTGCCGGGCACGCGGCTCACCCCGCCCGCCCCGCGCCGCGGACGGCTCCACCGGCCACGCGCCCGAGTCCGAAGGGCCACGAGCCGGCTCGACCGGCCACGAACCCGTGCCACCGGGCGGAACAGGACCCCGGTCGCCCGGCGGTCCGGGTACGCGTCCAGAAGATCGGCCGTGGCGCGCGGGTGCGGACGGGTGCCGGGGATCGGAGGTCATGCGTGGGGGGCCTTCCGGGTCGAAGTGCGACGACGTTAACCCACACGTACGGGCAAGAGGCGAAATCGTTACGCAGTGGAAAACGTCAGCTATTCACCACGTCGATGAACCACCGGTCATTTACCGCCCTCGGAACCGGCCCGTGACCTGGTCGTTCGTCGCCCGGAAAGTCGGAAGACCCAGCAAATATCGCGCTTGTATACGCGGCGCATGCGAAACGGCAGCGAAATTCGCACTGGTGAGCAAATCCGCGCCCGATTTCAGTGGTCGAACAAGCTCACCTCGGGAGTGATCTCAAGCAGTTCGTGCACGGGCCGGCCCCGGCGCCCGTCGATGG
This sequence comes from Amycolatopsis sp. NPDC051903, assembly GCF_044452505.1. Taxonomy (NCBI): domain Bacteria; kingdom Bacillati; phylum Actinomycetota; class Actinomycetes; order Pseudonocardiales; family Pseudonocardiaceae; genus Amycolatopsis; species Amycolatopsis sp. NPDC051903. The sequence continues at coordinate 49,497 of NZ_JBITBT010000005.1, forward strand.
TCGTGGTGCGGACGACGCGCAGGCGCGCGGTCACCGGCCGGTCCAGGTTCTCCTTGATCTGGTCCAGCAGGTCCTCCGCGACGGCACCCTGGATCGTCCCGCCCGATTCGCGCTCGAGGTAGAAGATGCGCCGCCGCGTGCGGACGCCGTCGAGGCGGCCCGTCACGGTCTCGTAGCCGACCGCTTCGCGCGATTCGCGCAGACTGCCCTGCAGCACCCGCGCCTGTTCGGTCGTCATGCTCCGCGTGACCTGCTCGCCCGCGGTCGGGGTGAGCGCCATGCCGATGCCGGCGTGCTTGCTCACCGCGTTGACGACGTCGCTGACGGCGTTGCGCACCGTGTCGCGCTGCAGCAGCACGGCGTCGAGCGCGCCGTCGTCGGAACCGTTGGCCGGCAGGAAGTCGCACAGCTCCTTCACGGCCCGCTCCGACAGCGTCTCGATGCCGTCGTGGATCAGCGCGTCGTCGAGCGCCGGCTCGGGGAAGCCGAAGAAGATCGCGTTGCCCGCCTGGCCCTTCTGGATCAGCGGCGCCTTGTCGCGGTCGGCCTGCTGGACGAACGTGACCTCGTTCGACGGGTTCCGGATGATGTGCCCGATCTTCGCCGTCGCGTCCTGCAGCGCGCGGCTGATGTCGGAGAACGTGTACGCGTCGATGTGCGTTTCGCCGATCACCGACACGTGCAGCAGCGGCGAGCGCGACGTGCGCTCGAACTTCGCGTTGGCCGCCATCGCCGACGCGCGCGCCAGGTCGTCGAGCCAGGTTCCGCCGGGGATCTCGTCGGCGATGCGCCGGAACTCGTTCTTCACCACACCAACTCCGGAATCCCCTTGCCGCCCTCGGCCCACACGGCTTCCCACACGTCCTCGTCGCCGGGCCGGCACAGGAACCCGTCGAGGATGCCGCCCACGGGCTGGACTTGGTCGAGGTACATCGCGGGCTGCCCGACGATGACTCCGCGCAGCGTGAGCAAGCCGTACAACGCCGTCCGCCCGCTGTCGTCGAGCCGCTTGAGCGCGCCCCACTCGTCGGGCAGCAGTACCACGTCGAGCCCTCGCGGCGGGTGGGCCGTGCGCGTGACATACGCGCCGCCGATCCACGCGCGCCCCGACGGGATCACCCGCTGGGCGACGCCGAGGTAGCTGTTGAGCGCGCTGAAGAGGATCTCGCGCTCGTTCTGGTGGGGGGCGTCGTACACGAGCCGCTCGTAGACGTCGGCGAGATCGGCGTGGTGCCGGCCCGGCGGCAGCAGGTTCTGCGGCGTCCAGTGCGGGAGCGCCATCGGACCTCCTGACGTCGTCCGGGGCTCACGGCTCCCGCTCACAGTGCGTAGCCGAACTTACCAGGTGGGTGTCAGCCACCTCGCCCAGGTCGCCGGGGCGCGGGCTCGCGCGGCTCGTCCTCGTGCGGCCAGTCGTCGGCGGGCCCGTCGGCGGCGGGCCAGTTCAGCTCGCCGGACAGGCGCGGTTCGGCGTCCGGCAGTTCGCCGGTCCGGTGGCCGGAATGGTCGTCCGGGGCGTACGGCTCGTCCGGATCCACGTCGGGGTAGTCGTTGTAGACGCGTTCCGGCGCCTCGTCGTAGTGGGTCACCGGGATGTACTGGGTGCGTTCGGCGTCGGAAGGTTCAGGCACGTCGACGCGCTGCGGCACCGCCGCTTCCGCTTCCGCTTCGCGGCGCGGCTTCGGCCGGATCGCGAGCGTGATCAGCCACATCACCAGCGCCCCCAGCAGGAACGCGACGAGCAGCCACAACCAGATCTGCCCGAAGAGCCACAGCATCCCCGTCACCTCTCTTCGACCGTGATCTCGACGCGCCGGTCGCCACCCTCACCCGGCGCCGCGGTCCCCGTGCCGCGCGCCAGCAGCCGGCTGGCCGGCACCCCCGACGCGGTGAGCAGCCGCACCACCGCCCGCGCCCGGCTCTGCGACAGCCGGACCGCCGCCGCGCGCCCGCCCGGGCCTTCGCCGACGTGCCCGGTGATGCGGTAGCGCAAGCTGTTGGGCGCGGCCGCGAGCAGCTTCGCGATGGCCCGCGCGGCCTGCGTGCCCTCGGGCGTGAGCTGGGCGCTGTCGGGTTTGAACGTGATCGGCGCGTCGGCCAGCTGCCCGTCCACCTCGTCCTGCACGCCCGCGCGGTCGGTCGGCGGTGTCGACGACGTCGTGGTCGGCGGCGCGCTGCTGGTCGGCGGCTTCGAAGACGCCGTGGTCGAAGGTGCGGGCGAAGGCGGCACCGGCGCGGGTCCGCCGGACACCCGCGCGGACTCGACGCCCGCCACCCCCTGCACGATCCCCAGCGCGCGCCCGGCCTGCTCCGCGCGGAAGCCCGACAGCGTCGCCTGGCGGCCGGAGAACGTCACGTCGCCGCCCGTGATGCCGGCCGCGGCGAGCGCGGAGCGTGATCGCCCGGCGAGGTCCGTCTCGATCCCGTCGGCGCGCACCAACGTCGCCACGCCCGCGAGCACGGCCGTCACGAGCACCGCGATCGGGATCAGGCGGAGCCACCCGCGTACACCGGACATAAAGGGACCATAGGCCGGTCAAGGCCCGATGGCGACCTGGTCGGGGGCGCCATTCGGGTGGCGCTGGCCCGATCGGACCACCCTCGGTCAGCTCGCGGTGGCGTTGTCCTGGAAGTCACCCAGACCGAGTTCGAAGGCGGCCGAGTCCCCCTGGACGAGCGGGGACAGCTGCGGGCGCTTCGGTGACAGCCCGTCACCCATGGACTCGCCCTTGAGCTGACGGCGGATCCACGGCAGCAGGTGCGCCTTGGTCCACGTGAGATCGGAGCGGCGCGACGTGATCCAGGTGGCCGGTTCGGTGCTCGCGGGGTAGGGCTCGCGCCAGTCCTCGGTCACCGGCACGCCCAGGACCTCGGCGGTCAGCAGCGCGATGCGGCGGTGCGCGTCGGGTGTGAAGTGCAGGCGGTCCTCGCTCCAGGCGCGCCGGTCGTGCAGCGGCTCCATGGTCCAGAGGTCGACCATCTTCGCGCCGTGCCGGGCCGCGATCGCCCACAGGTACGTGTTGTAGATGCCGATCTTGCCGCGCAGCACGCTCATCACCGACAGCGCTTTGGTGTCGGGGCCGTTGAAGATCACGACCGGGATGCCGGCCTCGCGCAGCTTGACGATCCCGGCCTCGAAGCGGGCGGCGATGGCGTCGACGTCGGCGCCGGGCACGATCACGTCGTTGCCGCCGGCGCACAGGGTGACCAGGTCGGGCTTGAGCTCGAGCGCGATCGGCACCTGCTCTTCCATGATCTCGTCGAGCATCTTGCCGCGCAGGGCCAGGTTGGCGTACTGGAAGTCCGGCCGGCCCGCGGCGAGCATCTCGGCGAGGCGGTCGGCCCAGCCCTTGAAAGAGCCGTCCGGCAGCCCGTCGTTGAGGCCTTCGGTGAAACTGTCACCGATCGCCACGTAACTGTCGATTCCGAACACCCTGGGATCCCCTTTCCCCGTCTTGCGCGCCTACCCCGAGTGAAGTTGTACACCACAACTAACAGTCGGACGTCCCCGTATCCTTCCCGTCCGCCACCCCTGGTTCAGCCGGAAGCCACAGTCTCTTACCTTGTCGGCTTCCCCGTCGCTCGTATTACGGGAATTTCACCGTCGAGCGAGGTGACGAACCACTCGGACGAGCATCGAGCGGACACTCTGTGTGGGGTAGCTCTCCCAGTCCGGGACGTTCGCGCAGGTATCGGGCAGGCTGGGAATGTGACGGACGAGACGACGCCCTCGCGCGAGTCGCTCACGCAGATCCTCGGCGGCCGCCGAGGCGCGATCGACGCCAGCATCCCGCCCGCGGCGTTCGTGGTCGGCTGGCTCGCCACCGGGCAATCGATCTCCTGGGGCGCGATCACCGCCATCGCGGTCGCCGTGGTGCTCGGTGCCTACCGGCTGATCCGCGGCGACAAGGCGCGCGCCGTGGTGGTGAGCCTCGCCGCCGTGGTGATCGCGGCGCTCATCGCGCTGCACACCGGCCGCGCCGAGGACTTCTTCCTGCTGCAGCTGCTCTCCAACGCCGCCAGCGCGCTGCTGTTCGCGGCGAGCATCGTGGTGCGCTGGCCGTTGCTGGGTGTGATCGTCGGGCTCCTGATCGGACAGAAGATGCGCTGGCGCCGCGACCCCGCGCTCGTGCGCGCCTACTCGTGGGCGAGCTGGGTGTGGGTGCTGCAGTACCTGGTGCGCGTGGTCGTCTACGGCCTGCTGTGGTGGACGGGGCAAGTGGTCGCACTCGGCGTCGCCCGCACGGTGCTGTCGTGGCCGCTGGTCGCGGCGACCGTCGCGGTGAGCGGCTGGGTGCTCTACAAAGCACTCCCGCCCGATCACCCGGGGCTGCGCCTGGCGCCGGAACCGGGTTCGGAACCGCGTCCGGAAAACGGACCGAGGACATAAGGCGGCCCCCGGCGAGGGGGGAGGGTCCGGGGGCCGATCCCTACGGTACCCGGACCGGAGGGGTTGAGTCGACGGTTTGGACACTTCGAACCCGGTTTTGCCGGGGTTCACGATCGGGAAGGCCGCGCCGCGGACTCCCCCCAAGCGTCCACAGCGGCCAGCCACGCGGCGCCGAGCACGCCGTCGGAGCTGGTCAGCACGTCGAGGCCGGCCAGTTTCGTCCGCACGAGCCGCCCGACGGGACCGGTTGCCGCGAGGACGCTGCCCACGAGCACGACCGGAGTTTTCTCATCCGGGTCGCGCGTGGCGAGGGCCGTTCGGACCAGGTGCTCGGCCGCTCGGGTGACGATGTCCGTCGCCGCCGGCTCCCCGGCGGCCGCCGCGGAGCTCACGAGCGGGGCGAACCGGGCGAGCCGGATGGGCGGTTCGGCGTTGACCCGGGTGATGAGAGCACGCGCGGTATTCAGTCGATTCGCTTCCGTGACAGGCGAATTGGGGAAAGTTCTGTTGCCGCAATCCGCGGGGGCCGGGCTGTGCGCGTCCACAGGGGACGGTTCGAACGCTTCGGCGAGCACGGCGGCCGGCAGCCCGGCGAGGTCCGGCCCGCGGCTGAGCGCATCCAATGTGGAGCGCACCGCCTCGCGCCCGAGCCAGAACGCCGAGCCCTCGTCGCCGAGCAGCCAGCCGTAGCCGCCCGACGTCGCTATCATCCGGCGCCCGCGGATGCGGCCGGCGATCGAGCCGGTGCCGGCCACGAGCACCGTGCCGTCGGGGGCCGGCGTCGCCGACGCGTACGCGACTTCGGCGTCGGCCACCACGCGGACCAGTCCACCCAGCCCGATCCGGTCCCACGCGTCGGCGAACACCGCCGCGACGATCGGGTCGGACAGCTTGCTGACCCCGGCCAGGCCGACCACGGCGGCGAGCACGCCGGTGCGCCCGCCCAGCGCGCGTTCGACGGTGTCGGCGATGCGCGCCGCGGCTTCCGCGGGCGCGTGGGAGTTCGGATTGGCGCCGCCGCCCGTGGCGGCGCCGAGCACGGCGCCGGTGGCGTCGACCGCGAGCGCGCGGGTCGACGTGCCACCGGCGTCGACACCGACGACCAGGCTCACCGGGTCTTGGTCACCTTCAGCAGCCCGCGCGGGCTGTCGGGGTCGCCGCCGCGCGCGAGCGACAAGCCGAGCGCGATGCGCTGGACCGGCAGGATCTCGAGGATCGGCGCGAGCTCTTCGGCCGTCGGCGCCACCGGGATCCGCAGCGCGGCCGGCACGTCGGCCGACGCGGAGCCGACCGCGAGCACGTCGGCGCCGCGCTTGCCGACGGCGTCGAGGACCTCGCGCATCGCCTCGCCGCCGTGGCCCGAGCTCGTCACGGCGAGCACGGCCGTCTCGCGGTCGACGGCCGCGACCGGCCCGTGGAGGAGGTCGGCGCCGCTGTACGCGCGCGCTGCGAGGTAGCTCGTCTCGGCGAGCTTCAGCGAACCCTCGAGCGCGGTCGCGTACGAGTAGCCGCGGCCGGTGGTGAGCACGCGGTCGACGAAGCGGTAGCGGTCCACCGCGCGCTGCACGCCCTCGGCCGCGCCGTCGAGCGTCCGCTGCGCGAGCTCGCCGAGCTCCTGCGCGTCGGCCGCCTTGCCGCCGCGGACGGCGTCGACGAACAGGTACAGCGCCAGCAGCGTCGCGGAGTACGTCTTGGTGGCGGCCACCGCCTTCTCGACGCCGGCGCCGATGTCGACGCCCAGCTCGGCCGCCGCGCGCAGCGGCGAGTCCGGCGTGTTCGTGACCGACACCGTGAGCGCGCCCTGGCGCCGCGCGGCTTCGGTGACCTCGATGAGGTCGGGCGAGCCGCCGCTCTGGCTGACGGTGACGAAGAGCACGTCTCGCAGGTCCGGTCGTGCGCCGTAGAGCGTGGCGGTGGACGGTGACACGAGACCCGCGGGAAGACCCAGGAGTACCTCGATCAGGTACTTCGCATACAACGCAGCGTGGTCACTCGAACCCCGTGCGGCGAGCAAAGCGAAACGGGGCGGCTTTTGTGAAATCTTTTCAGCTACTTCCGCTATTTCGCCCTGCCTCTCGACGAGGCCGGCCAGTACGGCAGGCTGCTCCGAGATTTCCGCGGCCATGTGCTCGCCGGGGCGTTGTTGGGTCATCACTTTCCTCTCCGCCGGGACTGGGAGCCCCGGGTGTGCTGAGCAGCGTGCGTTCAGGTCTAGACCAATGCTAGCCGGGCGGAGTGTTTGTGGTGAAGGGTACGTTTCTTGACGGGGATGTGGCGCGATAGTGAGGGAAAGCTGAGGGAGCCGGTCATGTTGGAGACAACCCCCGCGAGTGAGGCGGGGACCACGGCGGGTGTGCGCGGTCAGCGCGAACCCAAGTACTGGGCGTTGAAACAGCACCTGCTGGATCTGCTCGACGCCATGCCGCCTGGCTCGCCGATCCCGACGGAACGGGCGCTGGCGGGCGAGTTCACCGTCTCGCGCACCACCGTGCGGCAGGCGCTGGCGGACCTGACGGCCGAAGGCCGCTTGCACCGCGTTCAAGGGAAGGGCACGTTCGCGGCCGAGCCGAAGCTCGCGCAGCGGCTGCAGCTCTCCTCGTACACGGAGGACATGCGCAAGCAGGGCCTGAAGCCGTCGTCCAAACTGCTCGAACTCGAGGAATTGCCCGTGGAGGGCGAACTCGCGAAACTGCTCGGGATCCGGCAGGGTGCGAAAATTCTTCGCCTTCGTCGCCTCCGGCTGGCCGATTCCCAGCCGATGGCGCTCGAGACGACGCACCTGCCGCTGGGCCGCTTCCGCGGGCTGCGCAAGCACATTTCGGCGGGCGGGTCGCTCTACGCGGTGCTCCAGGAGCACTACGGCGTGGAACTCGAGCGCGCGGAGGAGACGATCGAGACGTCGCTCGCAGGCCCGGAGGAAGCCGAGATGCTCGGCGCCGACGTGGGCATGCCGGTGATGATGCTGACGCGGCACTCGTTCGGCAAGGACGGCAAGCCGGTCGAGTTCGCGCGCTCGGTGTACCGCGGCGACCGCTACAAGTTCGTCACCACGCTGCTGCCGTGAGACCGCGGCTGTGAGCTGGAACGGGCAGTGCCGGGCGCAGGTGGTTGCGCCCGGCCGTCCGGTTCGCCACCGTGTGCGCATGAGCTTCGAGCGTGCGCGGTGACCGCACGGTGACGACGACAGACAGCGGGATCCGCTGGGGTACGCCCCTGGCGCGCGGGGTGCTCGCGACGACGATCCTCGGATCGGGCATGGCGATGCTCGACGGGACGATCGTCAACGTCGCGCTGCCCCGGATCGGCGAAGAACTGCAGGCGTCGGTGGCCGGCCTGCAGTGGATCCTCGACGGCTACATGCTGGCGCTCGCCGCCCTGATCCTGGTCGCGGGTTCCCTCGGCGACCGCTACGGGCGGCGCCGGGTGTACCTGATCGGCGTGATCTGGTTCGGCCTCGCGTCGGGGCTGTGCGCGATCGCGACCTCGACCACCGAACTCGTCGTGTTCCGGATCATCCAGGGCATCGGCGGCGCGCTGCTCACCCCCGGGTCGCTGGCGATCCTGCAGTCGGCCTTCGCGCACAACGACCGGGCGCGCGCGATCGGCGCGTGGTCCGGACTGGGTGGTCTGGCCGCCGCGGTCGGACCGCTGCTCGGCGGTGTCCTGGTCCAGGTCTGGTCCTGGCGGCTCGCGTTCCTGATCAACCTGCCGCTGGCGCTCGTCGTGGTGCTGATGGCGTTCAAGTTCGTACCCGAGTCGCGTGACGAGACGGCCACCGGGCACCCCGACTTCGCCGCCGCGGCGACGGGGGCGATCGGCCTGGCGGGCCTCACCGGAGCGCTGGTCGAAGCGCCCGTGCGCGGGCTGGCCGATCCGATCGTGCTGATCGCGCTGGTCGCCGGCGTGGCCGGGCTCGGGCTGTTCGTGTGGCAGCAGCACCACTCCCACGAGCCGCTGGTGCCGCCGAGCTTGTTCCGCAGCCGCACGTTCACGCTGTCCAACGCCCTCACCTTCGTGGTCTACGCCGCGCTCGGCGCCGTGATGTGGCTGCTCGTGCTGCAGCTGCAGGTGTCGCTGAACTACCCGCCGACGCTCGCCGGCCTGGCCGGGCTGCCGATCACGATCATCATGCTGCTGCTGTCGGGCCGCTCGGGCGCACTGGCCCAGCGCATCGGGCCGCGCCTGCAGCTCGTGGTCGGACCGATGGTGATCGGCGTCGGCATGCTGCTGCTCATCCGCGTCGAACCGGGCTCGTCGTACCTCGGTTCGGTGTTCCCCGCGGTGGTCGTGTTCGGCCTCGGTCTGGCGTGCACGGTGGCGCCCGTGACGGCGACCGTGCTGGCCGCGGCACCTGACCGATTTGCCGGAGTCGCCTCCGGAGTCAACAACGCGATCGCCCGAACGGGTGGACTTCTTGCGGTCGCGGTGCTCCCCGCGGCGGCCGGACTGACCGGTTCGGCGTACCGCGACCCCGTCGCGCTGACCGCCGGTTGGCGCATGGCGTTGCTCATCTGCGCCGTCCTGGCGATCGCCGGCGGCCTCATCGCGTTGGGGATTCACAACGGCGTGCTCGGCGCGGGTGTGGCCGAGCCCGAGCGGAAACGTGTTGTGGACGAAGAAGCTCCACATCCCGGCGAGTGTTTCCACTGCGGCGTGGAGGGTCCGCCGACTTACGTCCGCCCGGGCCCGGCGCGCGACTGACCTACCCGAGCAGCTCGGCGAGCAGCGCCGGGTCGATGTTGCCGCCGGAGACGACGGACACGGTCTTGCCGCCCGGCAGCTCGTCCGCGTGGTGCAGGTACGCGGCGGTGGCGGTCGCACCACTGGGCTCGGCGACGATCCGCGCGCGGCGGGCCAGCACGCGCACCGTGTCGCGGATCTCGTCTTCGGTCACGGTGACGATCCCGTCGAGCACCTGCTGCAGGTGGGCGAACGTCAGCGCCGACGGCTCGGCGCGCAGGCCGTCGGCGATCGTGCGGGCCCGCTGCTCCATCGGCCACGCGACGCGCCGGCCGGCCCGCAGGCTCTCGGCGGTGTCGCCGGCCAGCTCGGGCTCCACGGCGTAGACCTTCGCCCGCGGGCACAGGGCCTTGATCGCCGTGCCGACGCCGGCCGCGAAGCCGCCGCCGCTCACCGGCACGAGCACGGTGTCGACGTCCGGCAGGTCGGTGGCGATTTCCAGGCCGGCCGTGCCCTGCCCGGCGATCACGTCGGCGTGGTCGAACGGCGGGATGAGCGTGAGCCCGCGCTCGGCCGCGAGCGCCGCGGCGGCCGGCGCCTGGTCCGCGATCGGCACCTCCACGACCTCCGCTCCCCAGCGGCGGGTGGCCTCGACCTTGAGCCGCGGCGCGACGTCGGGCACCACGATCACGGCCGGGATCCCGAAGGCGTTCGCGGAGTAGGCGACCGCCTGCGCGTGGTTACCGCTGGAGTAGGCGACCACACCGCGCGCCCGGGCGGCTTCGTCGAGCGAAGCGATCGCGTTGTAGGCGCCGCGGATCTTGAACGCGCCGATCTGTTGCAGGCTCTCGGGTTTGAGCCACAATTCGCCGTCGGCCCAGGGCTGGCGCAGCAACGGGGTGTGCACGGCGTGGTCCGCCACGCGCTTCGCCGCGGCCTCGATTTCGAAGATCGTCACCAATCGCATGTGGTGAGTATGTCAGGAAAGTGTGAACCGTGGTCCATCCACTGTGGACGGTCGACGTGGCGTCGCTCACGCTCGGGCAACGATGGGAGTTCCCCACGCGCCTCAATCGTTGAGAGGCTCGGGGAATAAACGGGACTGCAGAACGGGATCATGGTCGACGAGCGGGAAAAGACGTCGGAGCAGGGCGAGAAGAAGAGCCCGCGGACGGTGCAGGTGCTGGCCACCGCACTCGCCGCGGTGACGGCCGCGTTGCTGGGATCGACGCTCGGCGTGACCGGCACCGTGGTGGGGGCCGGGGTCGCGAGCGTCATCACCACCGTGGGTGGTGAGCTGTACCTGCGTTCGCTGCAGCGCGGGCGCGAAGCCGCGCTGAAGGCGCGCCAAGCGCTCGTGACGGCGGGACAGCGGCGGGCGAGCCGTCCGGGTTTCGCGCCGGTCGACGACCCCGCCCAGATGCCGACCGTGCTGCTGCCGCTCGACCCGTCGGAGATGCCGACCGTGCGCATCTCGAAGCTCTCGCCGACGGCCGCCGCACAGACCCAGGCGCAGACCCAGCCCGAAGAGCCCGAGTCGTTCGCCGACAAGCTGCGGAAGCTGCGCTGGCCGCTCATCGCCGGCACGAGCGTGCTCGCGACGGCGATCGCCATCGCCGTGATGGTCGGGGTGGAGGCGGTGTCTCACGGTCAGGCGGGCGCCGGGTTCATCTACCACAACAACAAGCCCACTACGACACAGCAGGAGCCGACGAAGGACGACAACCCGCCGGCGACGTCGGAGAACAGCCCGCCGCCGTCGACCGGGGTGTCGCAGGCGCCGCCGCCGAGCAGCTCGTCGTCGAGCACCTCGACGAGCGAGACGCCGACGTCCCAGACCTCCATCAGCGAGACCCCGCCGCCGTCGAGCACGGGCGGCGCGCCGTCGACCACGCAGAGCCAGCCGCGGACCAAGGCGGCGTCGGCGACCCCGACTCCCTAACCGAGCTGGGCCTTGAGCTTCCGCGCGGCTTCGGCCGGGTCGTCGGCGTCGGTGATGGCGCGGACCACGACGATGCGCGACGCGCCCGCGGCCAGCACCTCGGGCAGGCGCTGCTCGTCGATGCCGCCGATCGCGAACCACGGCCGGGCGGTGCCGCTGGCCGCGGTCGCGCGCACCAGGTCGAGACCGGGGGCGTGGCGGCCGGGTTTGGTGGGCGTCGGCCAGCACGGGCCGGTGCAGAAGTAGTCCACGCCGTCCTCGGCGGCCGCCGCTTCGGCCTGCTCGACGGAGTGCGTGGAGCGGCCGATCACCACGTCGTCGCCGAGGATGCGGCGCGCGAGCGGCACCGGGATGTCGTCCTGGCCGAGGTGCAGCACGTCGGCGCCCACGGCGAGGGCGACGTCGGCGCGGTCGTTCACCGAGAGCAGCGCGCCGTGGCGCGCGCAGGCTTCCGCGAGCACTTCCAGCGCCGCGATCTCCTGCGCCGCTTCGAGCGGCGCGCCGCCGGACTTGTCCCGCAGCTGGACGATGTCGACGCCGCCGGACAGCGCGGCGTCGGCGAACTCGGCGAGGTCGCCGCGCGAGGAGCGGGCGTCGGTGCACAGGTACAGCCGCGAACCGGCCAGGCGGGTGCGGATCTGTTCTCCGGTGAGGGCGGGCATGGCGGCGACGTTACCCGCGCGCTACGGTGGGGTGGTCCGCACGGGAGCCCGAGGCACGGGCTGAGAGGGAGCTGCCGCTCCGACCGTGGAACCTGATCCGGGTCATGCCGGCGCAGGGAGCGTGATTTCCATGAGCAAGACCCTCACCGTCGTCGGCGGCGGGGTGATCGGCCTGTCCGCGGCCTGGCGCGCGGCGGCCCGCGGCTACCGCGTGACGGTGGCCGATCCTTCGCCCGGGCGGGGCGGCGCGTCGTGGGTGGCCGGCGGGATGCTGGCCCCGGTCACGGAAGCGTGGCCGGGTGAGGAGCACGTGCTCAGCCTGGGCGAGGAGTCGCTTCGGCGCTGGCCGGCTTTCGCCCGTGACCTCGAGGCCGAGGGTACGGACCCGGGGCTGGCCGGGCACGGCACGATCGTCGTCGCGTTCGACAGCGCCGACGCCGGGCACCTGGACATCCTCGCGGAGTACCTGACGTCGCTGGGCCGTTCCGTCGAGCGGCTCACGGGCCGGGCGGCGCGCAAGCTCGCGCCGGGGCTCGGGGCCGTGCGCAGCGGTCTGCACGTGCCGGGCGACCTGGCCGTGGACAACCGGAAGCTGCTCACCGCGCTGCTGCAGGCGTGCTCGAAACGCGGGGTCGAGTTCTCGTCCGCGCGGGTGTCCCGGCTCGACGACGTGACCGGTCCCGTCGTGCTGGCGGCCGGCGCCTGGACGGGCCGGTTGCACCCGCTGCTGGCCGACGCCGTGCGGCCGTTGAAGGGCGAGATCCTGCGGCTGCGGCCGCGCCGGGGCTGCCTGCCGCCTCCGCCGTACACGGTGCGCGCGATGGTCGAGGGCCGGCCGATCTACCTGGTGCCGCGCGCCGACGGCGAGCTGGTGCTCGGCGCGACGCAGTACGAAGCGGGCTTCGACGTGGCCGTGACCGCGCGGGGCGTGCGTGAGCTGCTGGAAGGCGCCGAACGGATCTTGCCGGGGATCACGGAGTACGAGCTCGTCGAGACGGCCGCGGGCCTGCGCGCCGGCAGTCGTGACGCGTTGCCGTACATCGGCGAGCTCGGCGAAGGCGTGTACGCGGCCACCGGTCACCACCGCAACGGCCTGTTGATGGCTCCCGTGACCGCCGACGCGGTGGTCGCGTGGCTGACCGGCGAGCGGCCGCCGGACGAGATCGGTGCGGCCACGCCCGCCCGGCTGCCCGCTCCGCGTCCGAATTCCGCAGTGGAGGAACGAGTCTGATGGAGATCAAGGTCAACGGGGACTGGCGCGAGTTCCCCGACGGCGCGACGGTGGCGCAGCTGCTCGACGCGCTCGACGTTTCGCCCCAGGGCGTGGCCGTCGCGGTGAACGGCGTGGTCGTGCGGCGGGGCGAGTGGGCGGAGTCGGTGGTGCCGAAAGGTGCGAGCATCGACGTGCTGACCGCTGTTCAGGGAGGCTGACGTGGACGACGCTCTGGTCATCGGCGAGCACGAGCTCTCGTCGAGGCTCATCATCGGAACCGGTGGCGCGGCGAACCTCTCGGTGCTGGAACGCGCGCTGATCGCGTCGGGCACCGAGCTCACGACCGTCGCCATGCGCAAGGCGGACGCCGAGCACGGCACCGGCGTGCTGGGCGTGGTTCGCCGGCTGGGCATCAAGCTGCTGCCGAACACGGCGGGCTGCCGCACGGCCGCCGAAGCCGTGCTGACGGCGGAGATGGCGCGCGAGGCGCTGGAAACGGACCTCGTCAAGCTCGAGGTCCACGCCGACGACCGCACCCTGCTGCCCGACCCGTTCGAGACGCTGGACGCCGCCGAGCGGCTGGCCGCCGACGGGTTCACCGTGCTCGCGTACACGAACGACGACCCCGTCCTCGCGTTGCGGCTCGAGGAGGCCGGCTGCGCGGCCGTCATGCCGCTGGGCGCGCCGATCGGCACGGGCCTCGGCATCCGCAACCCGCACAACATCGAGCTGATCGTCGCGCGCGCCATGGTCCCCGTCATCCTCGACGCGGGCATCGGCACGGCCTCCGACGCGGTGCTCGCGATGGAACTCGGCTGCGACGCCGTGCTGCTGTCCACCGCCGTCACGCGCGCCAAGGACCCCGAACGCATGGCCGCGGCCATGAAGGCGGGCGTCGAGGCGGGCCGCCTGGCCCGCGACGCCGGGCGGGTGCCGCAGCGGTTCTGGGCGCACGCGTCTTCCCCGCCGCGCTGACGCGTTCGGCGCGTGCCGGCTCCTGCGCGTGCTGGGCCGGCCACGCGCGGTCGCCGTCTCCCCGCGAGGATTTCACGCTCGCGGGGTACACACGGGTAAGCCGCCCAGTGCATCTGGGCCGCGTTTCGCGCCCCGGCCGGTGATTTCGTCCGCGCTTGACGCCGACGTAGCACCGCGAGGCCTTATGGTGGACGGCACCTTTCCGGCGCACCAGCGGCGGGCAACAGCAGCAGGAGGAGCCAGCCGTGACACTGTCCTCGGTCCAGGATGTCTCGGGCAGGTTGTACCTGGCCGTCGGACGCCTCTCGCGCTCCTTGCGGCAGGCGGGCGTCCCCGGCCCCGGCCACGGTGCGATCTCCGCCCTCGCCACGCTCGTCCACTTCGGTCAGCTCCGCCTCGGCGACCTGGCCGCCAAGGAGGGCGTCGCCGCCGCGACGATGTCGCGCATCATCGCCACGCTCGTCGAGTCGGGTTACGTCACGCGCGAGTCCGACCCCGTCGACCGCCGCGCCTGGCTCGCCCGCGCGACGGAAGAGGGCGAGCGCCTCGTGTCGGGCGTGCGGTCCACCCGCGTGCAAGAACTGAACCGCCGCCTCGACAAACTGAGCCGCGAAGACCGCGACGCCATCACCGCCGCCCTCCCGGCCCTGGAAGCCCTCATCTCCGACGACAACTAGGGACCCCTCCCGGCTGCCCGGCCTACGACTTCCGCATGGATCTCGGCCCGCTCGTCAGCAGCCACCCGACCGACGACGACCAGCGTCGGGTCGCCGGAATCGCCGTGCTCGCCCTCGCTGTGGTCGCGCTCGGCGCCGGCATCCCCCTCAGCGTCAGCATCTTCAGCCGCCCGTTCGGCCCGGGCGAGACTTCCTCGGAACGTCCCGAAGCGCTGGCCGGTGCGCTGACCGTGGGCGGCGTGGTCCTCCTGGTCGTCGCGGTGCTCAAACTGATCAAGTGGGCCCGTTGCCGCGGTGAGGTCATCGAGGTGCACGAACGAGGACTGCTCCGCGGCGCTGAAGCGATCCCGTGGAGCGCGATCGCGACAGTGCATCCTCAGGGTTCCGAGGTCACCGGCCCGCGCCACGCCCTCGCCTTCGACTTCCGCTGCGTCGTGCGCCTGACCGACGGCCGGCGGTTCACGTTCGCCGGCCACACCGAGAACGCGACTGAACTCGCGAAGGCGATCGAGGCTGCGGTCGCCTAGCGGTCCTCTGGCGCCAGCCGCCAGAAGGCCGACACCGGGCCGACCTTCGCGCCCATCGGGTACGAGTGTTCGACGGCGTGCGAGACGAACCACTTGCCGTAGCGGGCCGCGTCCTCGACGGACATGCCCTTGGCGAGGCCGGCCGTCAGCGCGGACGCCATGGTGTCGCCGGCGCCGTGGGTGTGCGGGGTGTGGAAGCGCGGCCCCGGCAGCTCGATGAACTTCGAGCCGTCGAAGAGGAGGTCCACGCACTCCGGGTCGGCGACGAGGTGGCCGCTCTTGACGAGCACGTACTTCGGCCCGAGGCGGTGCAGCACGACGGCCGCGGCGTGCATGCCGTCGCGGTCGGTCACCGTCAGGCCGGTCAGCAACCGCACCTCGTCGAGGTTCGGGGTGAGCACGGTGGCGCGCGGTAGGAGTTCCTCGCGCAGCGCCACGAGCCCCTCGGCGTCGAACAGCGGGTGCCCGGTCATCGACGCCGCCACGGGGTCGACGACGAACGGCACTTCGCGATCACGCCCGATGCCCGCGTTGTCGCACGCGGCCGCCACGGCGTGGATGATCTCGGCCGAGGCCAGCATGCCCGTTTTCGCCGCGCCCACCCCCATGTCCGACGCGACGGCCTCGATCTGGCCGGCCACGACGTGCGGCGGGATGTCCGCGCGGTCGTGCACCCCCAGGGTGTTCTGGACCGTCACGGCCGTCACGGCGACGAGCCCGTGGACGCCACACGTGAGGAACGCGCGCAGGTCGGCCTGCAGCCCGGCGGCGCCGCCGGAGTCGGAACCGGCGATCGTCAGCGCCGACGGGGGGCTCGGGTTTTCGGTCATGGTCGCTTTCCGACTTCTGGTCTAGTCCATTTGGTCAGCTGTGCTTCATCCACAGTCCACCACGGTGGCACAGTGTGAAAGCCGTTGCACTGCCGGTGTGGGCGAAGGGGACGGGATGAAGCTCTCTCACGTGGTTGTGGTGGCCGGTGCGTTGATCGCCACCACGTTGTCGGGGACGGCCGCGGCGAACGCGGACAGTCCGAAGCTCTCGCACGTGACGATGGTCGGCGTGCACAACACCTACGACCCCGCGGCGTACCCGTTCCTGGCGCAGGCGCTGGACAACGGTTCGTCGCTGATCGAGCTCGACGTGTGGCCCGACACCATCACCCACGAGTGGAAGGTGAGCCACTCGAACCCGTTGGGCAACAGCAACAACTGCGTCGCCGCCTCGACCGCGGCCGACCTGTACCGGGGTGGTGCGAACAAGGACCTCGAGTACTGCCTCGACGACATCCGCATCTGGCTCGCGGCGCACCCGGGCCACGCGCCGCTCACCCTCAAGCTCGAGATGAAAACGGGCTTCTCCGACAACCACGGCCTCGGCCCGGACGAACTCGACGCCGCGTTCCGCGCCCACCTCGGTGGCGCCGTCTTCAAGCCGGCTGACCTCCTGGGCGGCTACGCGACGCTCGACGACGCTGCCAAAGCGGACAACTGGCCCACCGTGGACGCGCTCCAGGGCAAAGTGCTCACCGAGATCATCCCGGGCACGGTCGAGGAGCAGAACCCGACCGACACGCTGCACACCGACGTCGAGTACGTGAACTACCTGCTGGCGCAGAAGAACGCGGGCAAACTCGGTGACGTCCAGATCTTCCCGACCGTGCACGGCGCCGTCGGCGGCGACCCGCGTGACAAGTACGCGGCGAACCTCAAGCCGTGGTTCGTGGTCTTCGACGGCGACGCCAACACGTGGGTCACGCAGACCGGCCCGTGGTGGTACGACGCCAACCACTACTACGTGATCATGACCGACGGTCAGAACGTCTCGCCCGCCATCGACGACCACAACCCGACCGTCGACCAGGCGAACCAGCGCGTGGCCGACCTCGCGAAGCAGCACGCGTCCGTCGTGACGTCCGACTGGACCGGCCTGACCACGGTGCTGCCGCAGGTGATCGCCCGCGGCTGAGTGTCTACAGTGCACGGTGTCCACAGTGCACGGCCCCCGGGTGCTCGCCCGGGGGCCGCGTCACGTCACACAGTCAGGACGATCTTCCCGGTCGCCCGGCCGGCCTCGCCCAGTTCGTGGGCCTTGGCGACCTCGTCGAGCGGGAACGTCCGGTCCACGTGGACCTTCAGCTTCCCCTGCTCGGCCAGTTCGACGAGGCCGAGCAGCCCGATCCGGTCCGGTTCCACGAGCAGCGGCGACGTCCGCACGCCGCGCTTCTCCGCTTCGGCGAGCACCGACGGCGCCACGCCGCCGGGCACGCTGATCACCAGCCCGCCTTCCTTCACCGCGGGCAGCCAGCGCAGGTCACCACGCTCGCCGACGAGTCCCAAGTGGACGTCCACATCCGACGCGGTGACGGTTTCGTCGCGGTAGTCCAGTGGCTCGTCCACGCCGATCGACCGGAGGAAGTCGTGTTTGGCCGTGCTGGCCGTGCCGAGCACGTACGCCCCACGCGCCTTGGCGATCTGCACGGCGAGGTGCCCGACGCCGCCGGCGGCCGCGTCGACGAGCACGCGCTGTCCACTCCGGACACCGGCCACGTCCACGAGCGCTTGCCACGCCGTGAGTCCCGCCAGCGGCAGCCCGGCCGCTTCGACGTGCGAGAGCCCCGCCGGCTTGTGCACGAACTGGCGCGACGGCGCCTTCACGTACTCCGCGTAGGCACCGGCCTGGCGCGGGAACCACGGCATGCCGAGCACCTCGTCGCCCGCCTGCACGCCGGTGGCGCCGAAGCCCACCTCTTCGACCACTCCGGACACGTCCCAGCCCAGCGTGTAGGGCGGCTCGCCCAGGAACACCTCGTGCGCCCGCGACTTCCAGTCGACGGGGTTGACGCCGGCGGCGTGGACCCGCACCAGCACCTCCGTCGGGCCGGGCACCGGCCGCGGCGCCTCGGTGACCCGCAGCACCTCCGGTCCGCCGAACTCCTGCTGCGTGACGACTCGCATCCGTGCTCTCTCCTTCGTCGTGGATCTTCGCCACCCATGCTCGGGGGAGCCGGCGCTTTTCGCCAGAAGGCACTTCCCGGTAAACTAGGTACCCGATGGAAACCACCGCTGACCAGCAGCATTCGTGGGACGTCTACCTCAAGAGCTGTCCCTGCCGCGACGTGCTCGACCTGCTCGCGAACAAGTGGACCGCGCTCGTGCTCGGGGTGCTCAGCCGCGGGCCGCACCGGTTCGGCGAGCTGCGCCGCGCCGTCGGGGGCATCAGCCAGAAGATGCTCACGCAGGACCTGCGCAGCCTCGAGCGCGACGGGTTCGTGACCCGCACGGTGTTCCCGACCACGCCGCCGACGGTCGAGTACGCGCTCACCGACATGGGCGCCGAGGTGAGTGAGCACCTCGTGGCGCTGAGCCGCTGGTCGCAGTCCAACTTCGACCGGATCCGCGAGGCGCGCAGCGGCTACGACTCGCGCTCGCTCGAACCCGTCACGTGAGCGCGGGCGATTTCGTCCGCACCGCGCGGAAAATCCAGTTCGGACTCACGTGAAGCGCGGTGGCGGTTTCAGCACGCTCGCCCGGTAATCGGTCACCGCGCGGCTCTCGGCGATGCCGGGTTTGGGGTCCAGGCCCCACTTCCGGATCACCTTGAGGGCCTGCGCCGGGCGGTTGTCCGAAACCAGTTTGTCGACCTCGAACTGCAGGTCCAGTGGCATGGTGGCCCACAGTGCGCGGGCGGCGGCGTCGTCGGTCACGGGTCCAGTGTGGCCGGTCAGTCGGCCAGCCGCCAGAACGGGGAGACGGGCCCCACGCCGGCGCCCAGCGGGTAGGCCTCCGCGACGCAGCGTTCGATGAACCGCTTGGCCTCGGCCACGGCTGTCGGCACGTCGGCGCCCTTGGCGAGCGACGACGTGATCGCCGAGGCCATCGTGTCGCCGCCGCCGTGGGTGTGCTCCGTCGCGATCCGAGGTCCGCTGAGCTCGATCACGTCGGTGCCGTTGGTGAGCAGGTCCACGCAGTCTTCGGCCTCGTAGAGGTGCCCGCCCTTCACGAGCACCCACGACGAACCGAACTCCAGCAACGCGTCGGCCGCCGCGCGCTGGGTTTCGGCGCCGGTGACCGTGACGCCGGTGAGCAGGCGCACCTCGTCGAGGTTCGGCGTGATCAGCGTGGCGCGCGGGAAGAGCTCGGTGCGGATGGCCTCGAGCGCTTCCTCACGCAGCAGCGCGTGCCCGGTCATCGAGGCCGCCACCGGGTCGACGACGAACGGCGTGTCCGTGTCGCGTCCGATGCGGACCTCGTCGAGCGTCTTCGCCACCGCCTGGATGATGTCGGCGGTGGCGAGCATGCCCGTTTTGGCCGCGTTGACACCCATGTCGCCGGCGACGGCCTTGATCTGCGCCGTGACCACGTCGGCCGGGATCTCGGTGAAACCCTGCACGCCCAGGGAGTTCTGCACGGTCACCGCGGTGAGTGCGACGAGCCCGTGGACGCCGTTGGCGAAGAACGTGCGCAGGTCGGCCTGCACGCCCGCACCACCGCCGGAGTCGGATCCGGCGATGGTGAGGGCGGTTCGGGGAGTGCTGGTCATGACTTTCTCCGGTTGTGCTGGTGCTACTGCCCGCGGGTCACTGACCCACGACGGGCAGGTAAACCTTGTTGCCCTGCTCGCCGAACTCGGCGGACTTCTCCGCCATGCCGGCCTCGATGGCCTCTACAGTGGACAGACCGTGTTCCTCGGCGTACTTGCGCACGTCCTGCGTGATCCGCATCGAGCAGAACTTCGGCCCGCACATCGAGCAGAAGTGGGCCGTCTTCGCCGGCTCCGCGGGCAGTGTCTCGTCGTGGAACGAGCGTGCGGTGTCCGGGTCGAGCGCCAGGTTGAACTGGTCGGTCCAGCGGAACTCGAAGCGGGCCTTGGACAGCTCGTCGTCCCACTCGTGCGCGTGCGGGTGGCCCTTGGCGAGGTCGGCGGAGTGCGCGGCGATCTTGTAGGTGATCACGCCGGTCTTCACGTCGTCGCGGTTGGGCAGGCCGAGGTGCTCCTTCGGCGTGACGTAGCAGAGCATCGCCGTGCCGTACCAGCCGATCTGCGCCGCGCCGATGGCGGACGTGATGTGGTCGTAGGCGGGCGCGATGTCCGTCGCGAGTGGACCGAGGGTGTAGAACGGCGCCTCGCCGGTGAGCTGCTCCTCCAGCTCGACGTTCTCCTTGATCTTGTGCATCGGCACGTGGCCGGGGCCTTCGATCATCACCTGCACGTCGTGCTCCCGCGCGATGTGCGTGAGCTCACCGAGGGTTTCGAGCTCGGCGAACTGGGCGCGGTCGTTGGCGTCGGCGATCGAGCCGGGCCGGAGGCCGTCGCCGAGGGAGAACGTGACGTCGTACTTCCGCAGGATCTCGCAGAGCTCCTCGAAGTGCGTGTACAGGAAGGACTCCTGGTGGTGCGCCAGGCACCACGCGGCCATGATCGACCCGCCGCGGCTGACGATGCCGGTGACGCGGCGCGCGGTCAGCGGCACGTACCGCAGCAGCACTCCCGCGTGGACGGTCATGTAGTCCACGCCCTGCTCGCACTGCTCCAGCACGGTGTCGCGGTAGACCTCCCACGACAGCTTTTCCGGCTCCCCGTCGACCTTTTCGAGCGCCTGGTAGATCGGCACGGTGCCGACCGGTACGGGGGAGTTGCGGATGATCCACTCGCGGGTCTCGTGGATCCGCTTGCCGGTGGAGAGGTCCATGATGGTGTCGGCGCCCCAGCGGGTGGCCCACACCATCTTGTCGACCTCTTCCTCGACCGAGGACCAGACGGCCGAGTTGCCCATGTTGGCGTTGATCTTCACGAGGAACTTCTTGCCGATGATCATCGGCTCGGTCTCGGGGTGCTTGCGGTTGACGGGGATCACCGCCCGGCCGCGCGCCACCTCGTCTCGCACGAACTCCGGCGAGCACCGCTCGCGCGCGGCGATGAACTCCATCTCGCGCGTGATCACGCCGGCTTTGGCCCAGCCGAGCTGGGTGTTGTGCGCGCGGCCGTCGGCCCAGCCCGCGCGCAGCGGGTGAAGTCCACTGTGGACGTCGATCGTAACGTCGGTGTCCGTGTACGGACCGGACGTGTCGTACACGTCGAAGTGGTCACCGTTCGTCAGGTCGATCCGCCGCGCCGGGACCCGGAGGCCGGATTCGGTGGGGTGGTAGACCTTGCGCGAGCCCGTGATCGGCCCCGTGGTCACGGAAGGCGTGATGGTGGGCTCGTTCTCCAGCGTCGTCAACGACGTTCACTCCCTACGCCGGCATTACCCGGTCAGGTTCATGCGGTCGGCGGCACCGGGTGTCCTCAGACAGACACCAGCCGCCCTCTCAGCCCGCCATGGCGCGAGCTCCCGCGTTGGTTATGGGGTTGTCCCTCGACCATGCCACGGCGGATCACGCGAGCACAAGGCGACTTGTCGACCGGTGTGTTCTTCACCGGATCGGAGCAGGCGGCCGACAGGGGTTCACGAGGGCGCTTCGATTCGCGGCTTTGGGGGTTTCTCGTGCGGGAAGTCCTGCTCACCCGACTCGTGTGGGCGAGTGCGGTTCCAGCGCGAGCCTGGCTCCGCCGGATCTGCCCCGCCGAACCGTTCCGGCGAATGGACCGCGGGCACCCGCACCGCACTTCCTCCGCGACGCCGAGAACGGCGACGCCGCGATTTCCCGCCCCCTCGGCAATTCTCCGGTGCCCCGGGACGGTCAGCGGAAACCGCCCGGCAACGCAAAAGAGTCTCCCCGCCCACCGGGCGAGGAGACTCCGCGGGAAACCGGAGGCGCTCAGGCCTCCGCGGATTCCTCCTTCGGGGGCAGCCAGCTCAGCCCCGGCACACCCCACTTGTTCTTCTTCAGCATCTTCTTCGCCGCGCGCGCGTGCCGGCCCACGAGGCGGTCCAGGTACAGGTGCCCGTCGAGGTGGTCGGTCTCGTGCTGGAGGCACCGGGCGAAGTAGCCCGTGCCCTCGACGGTGATCGGCTCGCCGGACACGTCGAAACCCGTCACGCGGGCCCAGGACGCCCGCCCGGTCGGGTACGACTCGCCGGGGACCGACAGGCAGCCCTCCCAGTCGTCGTCCGGGTCGGGCATCGTTTCGGGGATCTCGGAGGTCTCCAGCTTCGGGTTCACCACCACGCCGCGGTGCTCGACGCCCTCGTCGTCGGGGCAGTCGTAGACGAACAGGCGCAGGTCGAGGCCGACCTGGTTGGCCGCGAGGCCCACGCCCTCGGCCGCGTACATCGTCTCGAACATGTCCTCGGTGAGCGTGCGCAGCTCGTCGTCGAACTCCGTGATCTCACGGGTCGGCTGGTGCAGCACGGGATCGCCGGCGATGCGGATGGGGTGGACGGTCACGAGCAGCGAGTTTAGTCGGACCCGCGCATCCACCTGGATCGGACCGTGACGCGCCGCGCCGGATGCCCATGTCGAGCGTGGGTTCCGTGGTTCAATGACGCCCGCGGAAGGACAGCCGAAGCGATTGCGAGGACCGCATGGACGCCGCGGAGTCGATGGCTGGTGATCAGCCGTCGCCGCCGGAAACTACGGGTGGCCTGACCGAGCGAGAGCTGGAAATCCTCGCGTTCGAGCGCCAGTGGTGGCGGCACGCCGGTGCCAAGGAGAACGCCATCCGGGAACGCTTCTCGCTGTCCTCGACCCGTTATTACCAGCTGCTGAACACACTGCTGGACAAGCCTGAGGCCGTGGCGGCCGACCCGATGCTGGTGAAGCGGCTGCGCAAGACGCGCGCCGCCCGGCAGCGCAAGCGCGGCGCCCGGCGGCTGGGGATCGAACTGTCATGAGCTTCTTCTCGGGACTGTCCCGGCCCATGCGGGCCGCGGGCGTCGCGCTCATCGGGGTCGCCGTGATCGCCGCGATCATCGGCGGCGTCACCGCGCTGTCGGGCGGCGGCTCGAACAACAACACCGCCGGGCCCACCAGCAGTTCGGGCAGCCCTTCGGCGTCGTCGCCGGCTCCGGGTTCGTCGTCACCCGCGACGCCACCCTCGTCGTCGGCCGCGTCCTCGGCGCCGTCGTCCGCACCGGGCAGCGCGTCCGGTCAGCCGGGTCAACCGGGCCAGCCGAGCGGACAGCCGGGGCAATCCGGGCAGCCGGGCCAGCCCGGCCAGCCAGGACAGCCGGGCGGTCAGCCGGGGCAGCCGGGCGACCAGCAGGCGTCCAACAAGTGGGTCACCCTGCGCGTCTACAACAACTCCCTCGTCCAGCACCTCGCCGAGCAGGCCGCGAGCGACTTCCGCGCCGCGGGCTGGAACGTCGCCGAGGTCGGCAACTACTCCCAGGGCGTGATCCCGCGCACCACGGCCTACTTCCGCCCCGGCACCGACGAGGAAGCCGCCGCGAAGCAGCTGGCCGCCGAGTTCGGCTTCGTGGCCGAGCCGCGGTTCGAAGGCATCCAGAACTCGAGCCCGGGCGTCATCGTGATCATCACGAAGGACTACCAGAGCGGCCACAAGGGCAGCTGACCAGCTAAAACGAAGGACCCGCTGCCTCCCGAGGCGGGTCCTTCGTTTTCGCCGGACCCGCGAACGTGCCCGGCGAGCGATCGGTCAGCGTTCCTGCTGCGCCTGCGCGTAAGCCTCCAACGTGGCCAGCTGAGCGGGGTCCAATGAAGGCCGCACGGTTTCCCGGGCTTTCGCCAGGTGGGCGGCCGTGACCTCGCGCGCGTCGAGCGATTCCCGCATCGCCGTCAGGGCCGCTTCGCGGATGAGAGCGGCGCAGTCGGCGGCGGAATAACCGTCCAGGGTGGACGCGAGGGCCGCCAGATCCACATCGGACGCCAGCGGGGTGTTCTTCGACGCCGCCTTGAGGATGGCCGCCCGGGACTCGGCGTCGGGCGGCGGCACGTAGATGCGGCGCTCCAGGCGGCCCGGCCGCAGCAGGGCCGGGTCGACGAGCTCGGGCCGGTTCGTGGCGCCCAGCACCACGACCTCACGCATCGGCTCCACACCGTCGAGCTCGGTCAGCAGGGCCGCGACCACGCGGTCGGCCACGCCGGAGTCGGACGACTGGCCGCGCCGCGGCGCCAGCGCGTCGATCTCGTCCAGGAAGATCAGCGACGGCGCCGCGTCGGCGGCTCGCCGGAACAGGTCCCGCACCGCCCGCTCGGACTCGCCGACCCACTTGTCCAGCAGCTCGGCGCCCTTGATCGCGAACACGTTGAGCGCGCCCGTGCCCGCCAGCGCCCGGACCAGGAACGTCTTGCCGCCGCCGGGCGGGCCGTAGAGCAGCACGCCGCGCGGCGGGTCGATGCCGAGCCGGGCGAACGAGTCGGGGTAGCGCAGCGGCCACAGCACCGTCTCGGTGAGGGCCTGCTTGACGTCGACCATGTTGCCGACGTCCTCGAGCGTGAGCCCGCCCGTGGCGAGGTTGTCCGAAGTGGACAGGGAGATCGGCCGGACGGTGGCCAGCGCGTCGAGCAGGTCCTGCTGCGAGATGCGCGGCTCCTCGACGTCACGCTGGCGCAAGGCGGCGCGCAGCGCGGCGTCGCGGCGCAGCGCGATGAGGTCGGCGGCCACGAACCCCGGTGTCTTTTCGGCGAGCACGCCCAGGTCGGCGCCCGGTTCGACGGGCACGTCGCGCAGCAGGATCCGCAGCAGCTCCACCCGAGTCTTCGCGTCGGGCAGCGGCAGGCCGAGCTCGCGGTCGAGCAGGTCGGCGGCGCGCAGCCGCGGGTCGACGGACTCGGCGCGCTGCGTCGTCGCCACCACGGCCATGCCGTCGCGCCGCATCGCCGCGCGCAGCTCCTCCAGCACGACGGTCGCCACCGGCGGCGGCTGGCTGGCCGGCAGGAGCGCGTCGACGTCGTTGATCAGCAGCACGCCGGGCCCCGCACCGTCGGCGGCGTGGCCGATGGCCTCACGCAGCCGCGCGTGCACGGCGCCGGGTTCCAGCACAGCGATGTTCGGCGCGGTCAGCGACACCACTCGCACCTTCTCGGCCTGCGCGACGGACCGCACCAGCGTCGCCTTGCCGACGCCTTCGGGGCCCGACAGCAGCACGCCCAGGTGCGCCGACGTGCCGAGCCGTTCGAGCAGGTCCGGCCGGTGGAACGCCAAGTCGAACCACTCGGCGAGCTTGCGGGCGGCACCCTCCGCGCCGACGAGGTCGGTGACCGGCGGGACCGCTTCCGCCAGCTCCTGCTCTTCGGGCTCCTCCACGATCTCCGCGTCCAGGTAGTCCTCGGCCGCCGTGACGGCGGTCCTGCGCACGAGGGCGGTGGCGCTGCGGACGGGCGTCGGGTCGCCGGCCGGCTCGCCCGTGCGCGCGCCGTCGCGCCAGCTGACCACTGTGGACGGTCCGACCACGACGGCATCCGCGGGCTCGGTCGCGGTGACGGTGAGCAGTTCGTTGGTCCACGTCGCGCCGATCACGCGCGAGAGCTGCCCCCGCACGGCCGCGACGTCGGACCCCGGCGCCGGCGCCAGGTCCTGCGGCAGCAGCGACACCGCGTCGCCGCGCGTGAGCACCTTGCCGGTCAGCGCCAGCCGCAGCGTCTGCGGCGGCACGGAGACGCTGGCCAGCCTCGAGCCGGCGACCGTCACCGTCCTGGCGGCCGCCACGGCGGCCGGCGCCACCACGACCTCGCCGCCCTCGGAGACGCCCAGGTTCGACAGGGTGACGTCGTCGACCAGCACGACGCCGGGAGTGCCCTCTTCTTCGGCCGGCGCGGCCAGCGCGGCGCTGCGGCGCGCGCCGGTGAGGTGCACGGCGTCCCAGGGCCTCAGCCCGAGCGCGTCGAGCACCTCCGGGTGCAACCGCACAACCCCCCGCCGCGAATCCAGCGCGGACGGTGTGTGCCGGACGGTCAGCGTGATCTGCGGATCGCTCACGTCGTTCACCCTAGCGACGCGAGGCCACCCCAGGGGCCGAACGACGGATGTCGCTCACCGGCCGGGGGAACTCCAGGCGCGAACCACACCGGTTCCGGTTAGCGCCGGCGGATGCCGATCCGCCGCCACGACCGCCGGCGCTGCCCGGGGCCCGACGTGCCGTTGCCGCTCGCCCCGCCGACCGTGCCGGTGGTACCCCGGTCCCGGTCCCGCAGCGCGCGCGTCACGCGCACGAAATCCGACCCGTTGCGCGGCAACCGCACGGCGCGCATGGCGCCCGCGACACGGCGCGAGGCCGGCCGCAGCCGCAGCCGGCGCTGGGAGCGGGCCCGGCGGATGGCGCGGCGCTCGCGCGGCGGCACCGTCCACGCCTCCGGGTGCGCGGCCAGCCAGCGGTGCCGGTAGACCGAGTACGGGATGTGCAGCAGGTACAGCACGAGTGCGATCGCCAGCGCGACCAGCGGGAACTGGATGATCGCCGCCGCCAGGAGGCCGACGCCGACCAGCAGCGGGGCGATGGCCTTGGCGGGGGCCTTGACCGTCTTCAGCGACAGCGTCGGGATGCGGCTGATCAGCAGCGCGGCGATGGCGATCGTCCAGACGATCACCACGTACTGCTCGGACCACCAGCCCTCACCCCACTGGAGCGTGGCGATGAGCGGCAGCAGCGCGACCAGGCCCCCCGCCGGGGCGGGGACGCCGACGAAGAACTCCGCGGCGTACGGGGGCTGGTCGGTGTCGTCGAGCAGCGTGTTGAAGCGCGCGAGCCGCAGGATCATGCAGACGGCGAAGATCAGCGACGCGACCCAGCCGATCCGGTCGCCGTGCGACTGCCACACGTACAGGACCAGCGCGGGCGCCACGCCGAACGAGATGCCGTCGGAGAGGGAATCGAGCTCGGCGCCCATTCTCGACGTCGCGTCCAGCAGGCGGGCGATGCGGCCGTCGAGGCTGTCGAGCACGGCCGCGATGCCGATCGACGCGATGGCCATCGCGTAGTTGTTCGTGAGCGCGAACTGCACGGCCGAGAGGCCGGCGCACAGCGCGAGCACGGTGATGGCGTTCGGCAGCAGCCGGATGCCCGGGGTGGTCACGCGGACCATGATCAGCCTTCTCCCAGTGCCGGGAGTTCGGCGAGCACCGTCTCGCCGCCGACCGTGCGCTGGCCCTTGGAGACGAGCACGCGGCTGCCGGGCGGCAGGTAGAGGTCGACACGGGAGCCGAACCGGATGAGGCCGTAGGTGGCACCGGCGGCCACCTTGTCGCCCTCGCGGATCTCGCAGACGATGCGCCGCGCGACGAGGCCGGCGATCTGCACGACGACGAGCTCGTGGCCGTCGACGGTGCGAATGAGCACGGAGTTGCGCTCGTTGTCCTCGCTCGCCTTGTCCAGGTCCGCGGAGAGGAACTTGCCGGGCCGGTAGGCCACCTTCTCGACGACGCCCGGCGCCGGGATCCGCTGGACGTGCACGTCGAACACCGACAGGAACACGCTCACGCGCAGGCGCGGCTCGGCGGGCAGCCCCAGCTCCGCCGGCGGCACGGCCTCCTCGATGAGGGACACCAGCCCGTCGGCCGACGCCACGGCGATGTTCGGCCGCTCCGGCGCCACGCGCTGGGGCTCGCGGAAGAACGCGGCGGTCGCCGCCGTCGCGAGCGCGCCCACCACGCCGAGGCGCTTGGAGAACCGGCGCAGCACCAGCGTCGCCGCCAGGCCGCCGAGGACGAACGGACGTCCGGCGGGGTGCATCGGCGGGATGGTCTCCCGCGCGAGCTGCACTGCGTGCGTGAGGGGATTGCCGGTGGGCTTGCCGCTCATGGGTCGGTTCCCCGCGTTTCGTTGCGATCGGAGGGAGGGGACGGTTTCACGTCCGATTTGGGCGTCACCACGCTACCGCCCGTCGGCGGGCGGACACGCCCAGGGCTGGCGGGCGCTCCCCCGCAAGGGTTTCCCCGCAGCGGGTGGGCATGCCCACAAACCGGTAACGACGAGTCGAATTCCTCGACAACTCCCAGTAGTACCAGCCGTTCGGGCCCGGCGCCCGAGCCGAAACCGTCGAGGAAGCGATGTCCGTGCCCGATCCGCTCTTCGAGCTGCTGTGCGCCTGGCGACGGGAGATCTCCGCCGCGCCGATGCCCGTGCTCGTGGACACGGCGCTTGCCGTGCGCGTGGTCCGGGAGGCCGCCAGGGCGGGCCGGGTGCATGCATCCCCCGACGACGCATGCACCCGGACGCGGAACTGAGTAGTTTACGGGTTTCGGGGACGCTACTGACGGTTCGTGGGCAAACCGTTACAAACGGTCACTGGGTCGCCGGCCGATCGCGCTGATCAGCCGCAGGAGCGCCAGCAGCACGATCGCGCCGAGGATCGCGACGCCGAAGCTGGGGAAGTCGAACTCGAACCGCTGCTGCTCACCCGTCGCGAGGCGGTAGATGAAGCCGCCGAGGGCCGCTCCGAGCACGCCGACGAGCACGCTGACCAGACACCCCTGCCGGCGCCGCTCCGGCCCGCCGACCACGAGGTTCGCGAGCCAGCCGACCAGCGCGCCGAAGATGATCCAGGTGAAGAAGCCCATGGGGCGAGGGTACCTGGCGGCCATTGCACAAGAGATGTTGTACAACTATTCTTGTGCATCGTGGTCCACGAGATTCGCGATTCCCGGGTGCTGACCGCCATGTCGCACCCGCTGCGCCGCCGCCTCCTCGACGTCCTGCGCCTCGACGGCCCGGCGACGGCGTCCGGTCTGGCCGCTGCGCTCGGCTCCGCGGTCGGCAACGTCAGCCACCACCTGAAGGTGCTCGCGGGCGCCGGACTGGTCGAAGAGGCGCCGGAGCTGGCGCGCGACCGCCGCGAACGCTGGTGGCGCCGCCCCGACGGGGCGCTGTCGTGGTCCACTTCGGACTTCGTCGGGGATCCCGTCGGCGACGCCGCGGAGGCCGTCGCGCTCGACCGGCAGGCTTCGCTGTCGCGCTCGTGGCTGTCCGCGTTGGAAACCGCGCCGGCCGAATGGCGGGACTCGTGGTTCACCAACGAGACGTGGGCGCGGCTGTCGCCCGCGGAGCTGGCTTCGCTGAGCTCGCGGATCCTGGCGCTGTTCGCGGAGTACGCCGACCGCGAGCCGCCCGACGACGGAATCGAGCGGCAGCCGGTGTTCCTGTTCGCGCGCGGTTTTCGTGCTGAACCGTGACGGTTCAGGCGGCCGGGCCGGTTGTCGTGGTCGAGGTGGCCGGCCTGGACGGCCTGGTGGAGCTGGGAGTCGCACTCGAGCCGGCTAGTCAGGTCGATCTGGTCGAGAGATGGGGTTGTCCACAACTCGGCTCCCCTGTGGACAACCTGGCTGAGCAGGCGGTTTTGCCGGTGGGGCGCGATATACTGGACAAGGGCCGTCCCCCTAGGACTGGGCGGGGGCTCGCTGGGTGGTGGGGCTGGGCGCGGCAGCGGGGTTGGTCGCGGGAAGTTGTTGCGCGGCAACCGAAACCGGTTCGCGCAGGAGAACGCGGGTGAGTCTCCGGCGCGATCGCGACTTCAGTCTCGTCTGGACCGGCGAGACGATCAGCGCGCTGGGCAGCGCGGTCGCCGACACGGTGCTTCCGCTGACGGCCCTCCTGGTCCTGCACGCGAGCACGTTCGAGGTCGCCGCGTTGTCGGCGATTGCGTGGGCGCCGTGGCTGGTGGTGGCGTTGCCGGCCGGGGCGTGGGTGGACCGGTGGCGCAAGAGGCGCGTGATGCTGGTCTGCAACGTCGTCTCCGCGCTGACCTTCGCGGCGGTGCCCCTCGCGTACGTGACCGGCGTGCTGTCCGTGCCGTTCCTGCTCGCGGCGGCGCTGGTGGGTGGCGTCGCGAAGGTGTTCTTCTCCCTCGCCTACCGGGGCTACCTGCCGGTGCTTGTGCCGAAGGACCGGCTGCTCGAGGCCAACGTCAAGCTCCAGGGCAGCGAATCCGCCGCCCAGGTGGCCGGGCCGGGGCTCGCCGGGTTGCTCGCCGCCGCAGCGGGACCGGTGACGGGGGTGCTGGCGAACGCCGTCAGCTTCGCGATCTCCGTGCTCTGCCTGCACCGGGTCCGCAAGCGGGAACCCCGGCCCGAGCCTGCGAAAACCCGGCTCCGCGCCGAAATCGCCGAAGGACTGCGGTTCCTGGCGAAAGACCCGTACCTGCGCACGCTCGTCGCGTCCGCCGCGATCGCCAACCTCGCCCTCGACGGGTACGCGGCCATCCAGGTCGTCTTCCTCGTCGACGACCTCCACCTCGGCGCGACGGCCACCGGCGTCGTGCTGGCCCTCGCCGAGGCCGGCGGAGTCGCCGGGGCACCTTTCGCCGCGCGGCTGGCGCGCAGAGCCGGCACCGCGCGCGCCTTCCTCTTCTGCGAAGGGCTCGCGGCGCCCGCGATGCTGCTCGGCCCGTTCGCGACGCCCGGAGCGGGTCTTGTCCTCTTCATCCTCTCCGGTACGGGCGTCGCCGCCGGGATCGTCGGGTCCAACGTGCTCGCCGGCACCTTCCGCCAGGAGTACTGCCCACCCGAGCTCTACGGCCGCATCACCGCGAGCTCCGCCGTCGTCAACTACAGCACCATCCCGCTCGGCGCGCTCCTCGGCGGCGCGCTGGGCGAAGCGATCGGCGTGCGCGAAACGCTCTTCGCGATGGCCGTGGTGCAGCTCGGCTCGCTCGCGGTCCTGCTCACCAGCCCACTGCGCCGCCACCGGAACTTCCCGGCAGCTCGTTAACCGGTTCCCTACAAGAGCAGCACGTCCACCTCGGCACCTTCGGCGGCTTCGGTCACAGCTCGTTGCAGCCGCTGCGCGAGCTCCCTACAAGAGCAAAACGTCCACCTCGGCACCCTCAGCGGCTTCCGTAACGTCCTCCGGCAACACGATCAGGCAATTGGCCTGCGTGAACGCCGCCAGCAGGTGCGACCCCGGCCCACCGCGCGGCCCCACGACACCGGTCACCTGGCCCTCGGTCGGCGTGTAGTACCCGCGCCGGAACTGGCGCCGGCCGCCCGGCGACGTCATCGCCTCGGTCAGCCGCGCCCGCACGCGCCGGCGGTCGAGCTCCGTGTGCCCCATCGCCGACAGCAGCGCCGGGCGCAGGAACGCCTCGAACGACACCAGCACGCTCACCGGGTTGCCCGGCAGCGTCACCACGGACACGCCGTTCCACCGGCCGCACCCCTGCGGCCCGCCGGGCTGGATCGCGACCTTCCGGAACTGCACGCCCTGGCCGGTCAGCGCGTCCTTCACCACCTCGTACGCACCCGCGCTGACGCCGCCCGACGTCACGAGCAGGTCGGCGTCCGCGAGCTTCGGCTCGATGATCTTGCGGAACTCCTCGACGTCGTCCACCACGCTGCGCACCACGGCCACGCGGCAGCCCAGCTCGCGCAGCGCCGCGGCGAGCATGACGCTGTTCGACTCGTAGATCTGCCCGTGCCGCAACGGCTTCGGCGCTTCCACGAGCTCCGTGCCGGTCGACACGACGAGCACCGACAACGGCCGGTACACCTTCAGCTCGGCCAGCCCGACGGCGGAGGCCAACCCCAGCTGGGCGTGCCCGAGCACGGTGCCGGCGTGCAGCGCCACCGTCCCCTGCGACACGTCCTCACCGGTGCGCCGCACGTGGTCGCCCGCGGTGGCGGCCGCGGAGACCCGCACCTGCTCGGTGCCGCGGTCGGTGTCCTCGACCATCACGACGGCGTCGGCCCCCGGCGGGATCGGCGCGCCCGTCATGATCCGCTGCGCCGTTCCCGGTTCCAGCGGCTGGACGTCCACACGCCCGGCCGGGATGTCGTCGGCGACGGGCAGGGTCACGGGCGCTCCGGCGACGTCGGAGGCGCGCACGGCGTACCCGTCCATCGCGGAGTTGTCGAACGGCGGCAGCGACACTCCCGCGAGCACGTCTTCGGCGAGGACGAGCCCGGCGGCGTCGGCCAGGGGCAGGGTGGTCACGGGCGCGCGGCCGAGCAGTTCGGTCACGGCCTCGCGGTAGGCGTCGACGGAGATCACGCGGACCATCCTCCCCCGCGCGCGCGGGCGTGCAACACTCTCCCGCGGCAAGAGTCGGGGTTCAGGGGAGAAGTCATGCAGGTACAAGTCCGCCACCAGCCCTCGTTCGCGGTGGCCCGGCTGGAACTGGCACCGGGTGAACCCGTGCAGGTCGAGTCGGGCGCGATGATGGCGACCAGCTACGGCGTGACCGTCCAGTCGCAGGCGCAGGGCGGGATCATGAAGGGCCTGGGCCGCTCGCTGCTGGGTGGCGAGTCCTTCTTCACCTCCACCTTCACCGCGCCGCAGAACGGCGGCTGGGTCGACATCGCGGCCAACCTCCCCGGCGACATCCAGACCGTGACCCTCGACGGCCGCACCGGCTGGTGCATCACCCAGGGCAGCTGGCTCGCGTCGTCGCACGGCGTGCAGACCGAGACGCGCTGGGGCGGCTTCAAGAACCTCGTCGGCGGCGAGGGCGGCTTCCTGTCCCACGCCACGGGCCAGGGGCAGGTGCTGGTGTCCTGCTACGGCGGGCTCGACCTCATGACGCTGCAGCCGGGCGAGGCCGTCACGATCGACACCGGTCACGTCGTCGCGTACGCCGACACTGTGCAGTACCAAGTCCGCAAGGCTTCGAAGGGCGTGATCCAGTCGATGAAGAGCGGGGAGGGCCTCGTGTTCGACTTCGCCGGCCCGGGGCAGGTGCTCACGCAGACGCGCAACCCGTCCGCCCTGATCAGCTGGATCCTGTCGCACGTCCCCTCCCGCTGACATGCGCGTCCACACGAGGCACACGCCCAACTTCGGCGTCGCGCGGGTGCTGCTGGCGCCCGGCGAGGCCGTGCAGTCGGCGGCCGACACGATGCTCGCCACCAGCTTCGGCGTGCGCGAGGGCGCGCCGCCGGGCCGAGGGGGCTCGCGCAAACCGGGTCTGTCCGTGTTCACCGCGCCCGCCGAGGGCGGCTGGGTGGACCTGGCGCCGATCGGGCCCGGCGACGTCTACCCGCTGGAGCTCACCGGCAGCACCGGCTGGTCGGTGCACCACGACGCCGTGCTCGCGCGGCCCGCGTCGGTGCGCCACGACCAGGCCTGGGCGCCGTTGCAGCAGCTCTTCGGGGCCGACAGCGGGTTCCTCGACCACTACAGCGGCACCGGTCCGCTCGTGCTCACCGCGCCGGGACCGGTCGACTCGTTCGAACTGAAGCCGGGAGAGCTCGTGACGGTGCGGCCGGACTACGTGCTGGCCTACCCGGACACGTTGCAGTGCCGGCTGCGCGCCGTCGATCCGAGCGGCCCGCAGTCGCTGCGGACGGGCGAAGGTCTGGTCCTCGATTTCGCCGGGCCCGGCACGGTTCTGGTCCAAGCGCGGAACAGGCGGGTTTCGCGGGCCTGACGAATCTCCGAATTGACCATTGCCGAAGTGCGTAATTCCGGTAGCGTGAACTGCTGTTCCAGCCGCTACCGGGAGAGCGGATCTTGTCCTTGAGGGAGGGCGCCGTGGCTGTCGGCACCGTTAAATGGTTCAACTCGGAAAAAGGCTACGGCTTCATCGAATCCGCGGAGGGTCCGGACGTGTTCGTCCACTATTCGGCTATCCAAGCCGAAGGATTCCGCACTCTCGACGAAGGCGATCGCGTGGAGTTCGAGGTCCAGTCCGGCCGCGACGGACGAAGCCAGGCCGCGGACGTCCGCAAGGTCTCCTAGGTTCTCCTCGCCCGACCGGTTGGGCGAACCCCCCATCGCTGCGGATTGCAGGGCGTTAAGCTGCGCAGCGTGACAGGCGATGTGTCGGGGGACCTCACCGGTCGCCGGCTGGGCAACTACCGCATCGACTCGGTGCTCGGCAAGGGCGGCATGAGCGTGACCTACCAGGCCACCGACGTGCGGCTCGGCCGGAAGGTGGCGCTGAAGGTCATCGGCGACCACCTGGGCACCGACGCCGAGTTCCGCGAGCGGTTCGTGGACGAAGCGCGCAACACGTCCGCGATCGACCACGCCAACATCGTGCCGCTGTACGACTTCGGCGAGCTCGACGGCATGCTCTACATCGCCATGCGCATGGTCGACGGCGGTGACCTCGCCGGGCTCATCTCGTCGGGACCGATCGCGCCTGCCCGAGCCCTGACCCTGCTCGACCAGGTCGCCGACGCCCTCGACACCCTGCACAACCGCGGCCTGGTGCACCTCGACGTGAAGCCCGCGAACGTGCTCGTGACCAGTCGCGAAACGTCGCGCGAACACGTCTACGTCGCCGACTTCGGCCTGACGCGCCGCGGCGCCACGGGCCACCGCACCCGCGGCGGCGACTTCCTCGGTTCCCCGACGTACGCCGCGCCCGAGCACCTGCGCGGCGAACCGCTCGACGGGCGCACCGACCAGTACGCCCTCACCTGCGTGCTCTACGCGTGCCTCACCGGCAGCCCGCCGTTCAAGGGCGACGTGCCGACCGTCATCAAGGGTCACCTCAACGGCGAACCGCCCTCCGTGGCGCGCGTGGTCGCGCTGCCGTCCGCCGTCGACGACGTCATCCGCAAGGGCATGGCCAAGAACCCGGCCGACCGCTACCCGAGCTGCGTCGCGATGATCGCCGCCGCCCGCACCGCCCTCGGCCCGCTCGCGACGTCCGATACGCCGCCTGGCCCGCCGGGCGCTCAGCCGAACGGACCGCCCGCGCCGGTGCAGGGGGAGGGAACCGCCGTGCAGCCCTACGGCGGACAACAGCCCTACGGGCAAAGCGGACCGGGGAGCAACGGTGCCGGGCAGTGGCCGGGTGCTCCCGGTGCGCCGGGCGGACCCGGTGTCCCCGGTGGACAAGGCACTCCCGGCGGTCCCACTGGTCCCGCGGGTCCTGGTGTCCCCGGTGGACCAGCTTCTCCTGGTGTCCCCGGTGGACAGGGCGCTCCTGGTGTCCCGGGTGGACAAGGTGGTCCCGGTCCGGGTGCTCCCGGCGGATGGCCGGGCGCACCGCAGCACCCCGGCGGCCCGCCGCAGGTTCCGCCGCCCGGCTACGGCTACCCCGGCGTCCCGCCCGGCCCCCAGGGTCACCCCGGCTACGGCTACCCGAACCAGCAGCAGGGCTACCCGGCCGTGCCCCCGGGTTACGGCCCGCCCGGCGACCCGATGCGGCTGCGCCCGCCGTCGCCGGCCGGTGGGGCCGGCGCGTTCCAGCAATCCCGCGGCAGTGGCCTGAAGTGGCTGTGGATCGTGCTGGGGATCGTCGTGGTCGCCGGCCTGGTCGTCGGCGCGATCTTCCTGTTCGGCAGCGACGACTCCGGTGGCGGCACCACCACCCCCACCACCGCCCCGAACATCCCGGTCGGCCCGGACGGCTCGCAGCCCAACGCGCCCGGGTCGTCGCTCAACGCCCCTCCGACGTCGATCCCCATCCAGCCGAGCCGTTGACCACCGCTCGCCACTGACCTGCGGAACAGAAGCGGAACGCCGATGTGTCCCCGGACCTGGTGTTTCGTCTGGGGGCACGGCAACGCTACCGGGCCTGGTCGAGCGGGTTGTCAAGGAACTTTCGATCTTCCTGTTGCCGGTGTCGCGCGTACGGACTTGGTGTAGACCTTCGTGAGCAGGTCGTCGTCGACGGTTCTCCGGGTCGCCGCGAGCTGTTCGTCTGTGCCCACAACGCCGGCCGCTCCCCGATGGCAGCCGCCTTCCTCACTCACCGCGGCCGCGAGCGGGTCAGGGTCCGCTCGGCCGGCTCCGCCCCGGCTGACTCCGTGAATCCGGCAACGCTGACGATCATGCGCAGCACAGATATCCGTCCCCACCGGATCGGCTGTCCGCTACGATCAAGGCATGTGCTGCTGCGCTCCCACGACTACAACCGCCGCTTAGCGGCGGTACCGCGGTTGCTGTAACCGCGGCCATTGCCTGCCCCCTCGCGCGGGCAGTGCCATGACGTACCGCCGGATCAGTGTCCTGCCGGCAGTCACTCGTATTCCTGTGCTGCCGGGCCATCCTGCCTGATCAGGGAAGTCATGTCTCAGTCGCAGCGTTTTGATTCACCGCACCCGCGTGCAACCGGACCCAGCACGACGCAGCACCCCCGGCCCGCCACCCTGCTCCTGATGGTCGGGCTCCCCGGGGCTGGGAAAACCACCCGTGCCCAAGAGCTCGCCGCAACCCACCGGGCGCTGCGGCTGACCCCGGATCACTGGATGATCCCGCTGTTCGGCGATTCGATGGCCGACGGCAAGCGCTGGGTGCTCGAAGGGCGGCTCATCTCGGTCGCCCTTCAAGCGCTGCGGCTCGGGACCAGCGTCGTACTCGACTTCGGGCTCTGGAGCCGCGATGAACGGTCGGCACTGCGCTGGCTGGCCCGGTCGGCCGGGGCATCGTGCGAGGTGGTCTACCTGCCCGTGGACAAGGACGTCCAGCTCGCCCGCATCGCGCTCCGCCAGGAAACGACACCGCATCAGACGTTCCCGATGAGCGAGGCCGACCTGGATGCCTGGCGGGAGCAGTTCGAGGTGCCCGACGCCGCCGAACTCCACGGCGGCGAGATTCCCACCCCGCCGGCGGGCTGGCCGAGCTGGACGGAGTGGGCGGTAGCCAAATGGCCCTCCTGCACCGACAGCTGACCCGGACGGCCCGCCGACGATCCGGGTATCGATCGCGGATCGCGTTCCAGGAGCGGCTGCTCCGACGGGAGGCCAAGGGCGCGCCCGTAGCCTGGAAGCAGGCAGAAGGCGAGGCGCGGAACAGCTGCTACCGCGACCGGCCGAGCAGGTTCGCCGATGGTGACCATGACCAGCGAGATCAGCCGCCACTGACCTGCGGTTCTTGCACTCTCCCCGTGGGAGTGCTAAACACGGCATTGGCACTCGGCGCCGTCGAGTGCCAGGTGAGTGGTCGCGGACCGCTCGCCTGAAGGTCGGGACGGTGAGGCTGACCCATCCGGTCGGTCGTCCGTCGCGGGCACCGAGCCTGGCCAACGCAAGAGTCCTGCTGCCGCCGCTGCTGAGACGTTCGAAGCACGCGCGGCGGTGGCGCCCAATACCGGAGGACCACACCGCAATGGCCAAACTGATCGCGTTCGACGAGGACGCCCGCCGCGGTCTCGAGCGCGGCCTGAACACCCTCGCCGAAGCCGTCAAGGTGACCCTCGGCCCGCGTGGCCGCAACGTCGTGCTCGAAAAGAAGTGGGGCGCGCCGACGATCACCAACGACGGTGTCTCCATCGCCAAGGAGATCGAGCTCGAGGACCCGTGGGAGAAGATCGGGGCCGAGCTCGTCAAGGAAGTTGCCAAGAAGACCGACGACGTCGCGGGTGACGGCACCACCACCGCCACCGTGCTCGCCCAGGCTCTCGTCCGCGAGGGTCTGCGCAACGTGGCCGCGGGTGCCGACCCGATCAGCCTGAAGCGCGGCATCGAGGCGGCCGTCGAGGCCATCACGGAGCAGCTGCACAAGGCCGCCGTCCAGATCGAGACCAAGGAGCAGATCGCTGCTACCGCCTCGATCTCGGCCGCTGACCGCACCATCGGCGAACTGATCGCCGAGGCGCTGGACAAGGTCGGCAAGGAAGGCGTCGTCACCGTCGAGGAGAGCAACACCTTCGGCCTCGAGCTCGAGCTCACCGAGGGCATGCGCTTCGACAAGGGCTACGTGTCCGGTTACTTCGTGACCGACCCGGAGCGCCAGGAAGCCGAGCTGGAGGACCCCTACATCCTCCTCTTCGGTTCCAAGATCTCGAACGTCAAGGACGTTCTGCCGCTGCTGGAGAAGGTCATCCAGTCCGGCAAGCCGCTGCTGATCATCGCCGAGGACGTCGAGGGCGAAGCCCTGGCGACCCTGGTGGTCAACAAGATCCGCGGCACCTTCAAGTCCGTCGCCGTCAAGGCTCCGGGCTTCGGTGACCGCCGCAAGGCCATCCTGCAGGACATCGCGATCCTGACCGGTGGCCAGGTCATCTCGGAGGACGTCGGCCTCAAGCTGGAGAACGCGGACCTGTCGCTGCTGGGCCGCGCCCGCAAGGCCGTCATCACCCGTGACGAGACCACGATCGTCGAGGGTGCGGGCGACGCCGACCAGATCCAGGGTCGCGTCAACCAGATCCGCGCGGAGATCGAGAACTCGGACTCCGACTACGACCGTGAGAAGCTGCAGGAGCGCCTCGCGAAGCTGGCCGGCGGCGTCGCCGTCATCAAGGCCGGTGCCGCGACGGAGGTCGAGCTCAAGGAGCGCAAGCACCGCATCGAGGACGCGGTGCGCAACGCCAAGGCCGCCGTGGAAGAGGGCATCGTCGCCGGTGGTGGCGTGGCCCTGATCCAGGCTGCCGAGGCCGCTTTCGCGGGCCTGAAGCTGACCGGTGACGAGGCCACTGGCGCCAACATCGTCAAGGTCGCCGTCGAAGCTCCGCTCAAGCAGATCGCGATCAACGCCGGCCTCGAGGGCGGCGTCGTGGCGGAGAAGGTCAAGTCCCTCCCGCAGGGCCACGGCCTCAACGCCGCCACGGGCGAGTACGAGGACCTGCTCGCGGCCGGCGTGCCGGACCCGACGAAGGTCACCCGCTCGGCGCTCCAGAACGCCGCCTCCATCGCGGCGCTGTTCCTGACCACTGAGGCTGTCGTGGCGGACAAGCCGGAGAAGGCTGCTGCCGCTCCGGCCGACCCGTCCGGTGGCATGGGCGGCATGGACTTCTGAGTTCGCCTCGCTGCTAGACCCGGAAAGCCCGGTCCGCTTCGGCGGACCGGGCTTTTCCTTGCGCGCAGGGCCGTCTGCTCGGCTCGCCTTTGAGTCCGATGTGGACACACGAAAAAGCCCGGACGCTCCCCAACGCCCGGGCTTCTTCTCCCCCTCCTGGTGGTGCCACCCCGTTTTCCCCCAGCAACCGCGGCCCTCCCCAGGCCGCGGCGGATCAGGAAGCCGCCTCCGGCGTGAGCACCGCGGCGGCGAGATAAACCGGCACTGCCAGCCCAGCGGACAACACCGCCGCGGCCACCACGGCGATCCGGACCATCGACGGGTCCACACCGAGGTACTCGGCCCAGCCCCCGCACACGCCGGTGATCATCCGGTCGCCGCGGCTGCGGTAGAGCTTCTTGGTTTCCGGGGTGTACACGCTGTTCGTCATGCCATGAATCCTGCGCCCCGCGGCCGCCGGGCACATCGGGGAACGCCCCGGACCCCAACCCTGGACTCCGACCCCGAGACGACCTCAGGGAAATTCGGATGTCCGCGCCGACCCAGCGCACCTGAGGAGCGGCGAGCTTCGGCCCTGCAACGTCCGCGCATGCCGCCGAGGCGCCGTCTGCCCCGGCCACGCTCGCGAGCCTGGCCGACGACCCAGCGACCGGCGCGGCTGTGCACCCCTGCCGGGACTCCGAAGATCACCGGCCACCGCCGGGCGCGCCACAGACGCTGGCCGCCCCCGCTGTGCCCGAGGCCTGTCTCGGTTTGGCCGCACAGTCGGCCCAGTTGCGCCCGCGACTCCGCCGCACTTGATTCCTGCTGCGTTCGCACTCAGCCTCGCGCGCACCTGGCGTCCTGGGCGTGAGTCAGAGCAGTGCGCGGACGCGCTCGAACCGGGCGCGCCACGCCTGCGTGACGTCGGGCGAAGCGGCGAAGTCGGCGAACCGGTCGGGGACGGGCGCCTGTCGCGGCACGGGGAGGTGACCGTCCACAGGGGACAGCGACGAGGTGCACACGTCCCCCGCCAGCAGGGACATCGTGCCCAGGCCGCAGGCGAAGTCGAGCGTCGGCAGGGCGCCCGCGAGCGCCAGGCCGGCCGCGAGGCCCACGCTGGTCTCGACCGCGGACGACACCACGCACGGCAGCCCGCACGCCTCGGCGACCTCCAGCGCGCGGCGGACCCCGCCCAGCGGCGCGACCTTCAGCACGGCGATGTCGGCGGCGCCCGCGACGGCCACCTTCAGCGGGTCTTCCGCGCGACGGATGGACTCGTCGGCCGCGATGCGCACGGACACGCGGCGGCGGACGGCGGCCAGCTCGTCGATCGTGCGGCACGGCTGTTCGGCGTACTCGAGACCGCCGGCCGCCTTGTCCAGGGCGGCGAGCGCGGTCACCGCGGTGTCGACGTCCCACGCCGTGTTCGCGTCGACGCGAATCGCGCCGGCCGGGCCGAGGGCGTCCCGCACCGCTTCGAGGCGCGCGCAGTCTTCGGCGAGCGACGAGCGCTTGTCGGCAACCTTCACCTTCGCCGTGCGGCAACCCGACGCCCGGACCAGTGCGTGGGCGCGGTCCGCCGGCACGACCGGGACGGTGGTGTTGATCTCGACCCGAGCGCGCACCGGCGCGGGCCAGCCCTGCTCACTCGCTTCGAGTGCGCTCGCCAGCCACGGGACGCTTTCGGCGTCCGAATAGTCCGCGAACGGGCAGAACTCACCCCATCCGGCGGGCCCCTCGAGCAGGAGCCCTTCACGGACGGTGATGTCCCGGAACCGGTTGTGCAGCGGCAGCGCGTATACCTTCATCACCGCAGATCATGCCACCCCCTCGAAGCGCGGAAGTCACGTGCCGATCAGCCCGTGACCGGCCAGAATGGGACGCGTGGACGGCCTCGACTTCCGGGTGCTCGGCCCGGCTGAGGTCGTGGCCGAGGGCCGCGCCGTGCCGCTGGGCGGGAGCCGGCCGTTGATCGTGCTGGCCGGGCTGCTGCTGCGCGCCAACCGCGTGGTGTCCGTCGACGAGCTGGGCCGCTGGCTGTGGGACGACGACCAACGCCGTTCGAAGGGCGCGCTCCAGACGTACGTGCTGCGGCTGCGCCGCGCGCTGGGCGAGGCCGTGGTGATCCGCACCGAGCGCGGTGGGTACGTGCTGGAGATCGACTCCGACGCGACGGACCTGGGCCGCTTCCGCGCGCTCACCGTTCGCGGCCGGGCCGCCGCCGAGCAGGGCGCGCACCGGCGGGCGGCGGCCCTGTTCGCGGAGGCGCTGGCGGAGTGGCGCGGGCCGGCGCTGCAGAACGTCGAGTCCGACGCCCTCCACCGCGACGAGGCCGGCCAGCTCGCCGAGGAACGCACACGCGTGCGCGAGCAGTGGGCCGACGCGCTGATCGCCGTCGGCGAGTACGGCGCGGTCGTGCCGGAGCTGACGCGGCTCACGCGGGAACACCCGTTACGGGAACGGCTGCACGAACAGCTGATCCTCGCGTTGTTCCACTCCGGACGGCAGGCCGAGGCGCTGGAGGTGCACCGGCGGATCAGCGCGGTGCTGGCGGAGGAGCTGGGTCTCGACCCGGGCGCGGGGCTGCAGCGCGTGCACCGGTTGGTGCTGGGCGGTGCGCCGTACCAGCCGGCCGCCGAGCCGCAGGTGCCGCACCAGCTGCCGCCCGACCTTGGCGCGTTCGCCGGCCGCGAGGCGGATCTGAAGGCGCTGCGCGCTTTGCTGCCGGCCGACGACAGCACGTCGACGCCCATCGCCTCCGTCGAAGGCATGGGAGGCATGGGGAAGACCACTTTGTCCGTCCACTTCGCACACTCCATCGCGGACCGGTTCCCGGGTGGACAGATCTTCCTGAACCTGCGCGGGTACGGGCCTGGTGAGCCCGTGGAACCGTTGGCAGCGCTGGAAACCCTGCTCGCCGCGCTGGGGGTGCCGTGCGAGCAGATCCCGGCGGACCTCGACGGGCGCGCCGCGACCTGGCGCACCCACACGGCCGGGCGACGGTTGCTCGTGGTGCTGGACAACGCGAACAGCACCGAACAGGTGCGGCCGCTGGTGCCGGGACCGGGGTGCCTGGTCGTGGTGACGAGCCGCTGGCAGCTGCGCGGGCTCGTCGCGACGCACGGCGCGCGGCGGATCGCGCTGGAAGAGCTCGACGAGCCGGACGCCGTGGAGCTGCTGGCGTCCGCGATCGGCGTCGACCGCGTGAACGCGGATCCGGCGGCCACCGCGCGGTTCGTGCGGTACTGCGGCGGGCTGCCGCTGGCGATCCGGATCCTGGCGGTGCGGGCGGCGCAGTTCCCGGACTACCCACTGGGGTCCTTTGTGGACTCCCTGGAATCCGACCGGCTAGGGTCGTTCGACCTCGGTGACGGCGACGAGACGAACATCCGGTCGGTGTTCTCGTACTCCTACCGGGCGTTGCCCGAGGAGGCGGCGCGGCTGTTGCGGTTGCTGGGCCTGCCGTCCGGGCCGGACGTGACGCCGGCCGTCGCCTCGGTGCTGCTGGGCAAGCCCTCGTCGAGTGCGCTGGACGCGCTCGTTTCGGCGCACCTACTGGCGCAGCCGCAGCCGGGGCGGTACCAGTTCCACGACCTGATCCGCGCGTACGCGGCGGAGCTGAGTCACCGCGTCGACAGCGACGAGACGCGCTCGGCGGCGCGGCTGCGGTTGCTGGACTTCTCCGTCGCTTCGGCGTTGAACGCGTCGCGCGCCATGCGGCCGGAGCGGATCTACGAGTCGCTGGGG
This sequence comes from Amycolatopsis sp. NPDC051903, assembly GCF_044452505.1. Classification (NCBI taxonomy): domain Bacteria; kingdom Bacillati; phylum Actinomycetota; class Actinomycetes; order Pseudonocardiales; family Pseudonocardiaceae; genus Amycolatopsis; species Amycolatopsis sp. NPDC051903. The sequence continues at coordinate 91,753 of NZ_JBITBT010000005.1, forward strand.
CTGGAGCCGGCCGACGGCGGCCTGGAGTTCGCCGACTACCACGCGGGGCTCGCGTGGTTCACCGAGGAGTACGGCAACCTGGTCGCGGCCGTGCACCTGGCGTTCCGGCTGCGGTACTTCAGGCACTGCTGGCAGCTGACGTGGCTGATGTTCACGTACTTCGCCGGCCGCGGGCGCATCGACGAGTGGCGCGCGCTGAACGAGCTGGCCCTGCGCGGCACCCGGCTGTCGGGCGATCGCCGGGGCGAGGCGGGGATCTTGAACTGCCTGGGCGTGATCGACGGCGTGGTGCGCGATTACGCGTCGGCGCGGCTGTACTTGTCGCAGGCGCTGGAGCTGCAGCGCTCGCTCGGCTCGCGGCTGGGCGAGGCGCGGGCGCTCTACAACCTCGCCATGGCCGCCGACAGCCAGGACGACTACCCCGCCGCGCTGGCCCACGGCTACGAGGCCCTCCACATCGTGCGGGACCTGCGGCTGGTCGGCTTCGAGGCCAACGTGCTGCGCGCCCTGGGCGACTTGTGCGCCCGCTTCGGCGACTACCCGCGCGCGCTGTCCCTGGCCGACGAATCCCTGTCCCTGGTCGGCGGCGACCCGCGCGCGGGCCGGTTTTCGCTGACCACGCGCGCAAAAGCTCTGCTCGGCCTCGGCCGGCACGGGGAGGGCATCGAGTGCATGTCGGACGCGGTGGACCAGTTCTTCGCCGTCGACGAACACTACGAAGCCGCCGACGTCCTCTCCCAGCTCGGCTCGGCCCACCAGCGCCTCGGCCACCCGGCCGCCGCGCGCGACTGCTGGCTCCGCGCCGCCCGCCTCCTGACCGACCTGTCCCACCCCGACGCGGACACCGTGCGCGCCAAACTCGCCGCACTGGTCGGCGGCTGAACCCGCCGCGCCGGCCCCGCCCTGCTTCGGCTGAGCTTGCGACGGTCTTCTGGCGAGTTGCACTGCGCTCGGTGGGTGTGATGTGCGGCGCTCGGCGGGCTGGTGCCGCCCTGCGGTGGCTGGCCTGCGCGGGGGTTGGCTGGCGAGTTGCGCTGTGCTCGGTGGGTGAGGTGCGTGGCGCTCGGCGGGCTGCTGCCGGAGTGCGGTGACTGGCCTGCGCGGGGGTTGGCTGGCGAGTTGCGCTGCGCTCGGTGGGTGAGGTGCGTGGCGCTCGGCGGGCTGCTGCCGCCCTGCGGCGGCTGATCTGCGCGGGTTGGCTGGCGAGCGCGGCGCTCGGCGGGCTGCTGCCGCAGTGCGGTGGCTGGCCTGCGCGGCGGTGGGCCGGCTAGTTGCGCTGCGCTCGGTGGGTGAGATGCGCGGCGCTCGACGCGCCGGTCCCACCCTGCGGCGACTGAGCTTCCGACGGTTGGCTGGCGAGCGCGGCGCTCGGCGGGTTGGTGCCGCAGTGCGGTGGCTGGCCTGCGCGGGGGTTGGCTGGCGAGTTCCGCTGTGCTCGGTGGGTGAGGTGCGCGGCGCTCGGCGGGCTGCTGCCGCCCTGCAGCGACTGAGTTTGCGGCGGTTGGCTGGTGAGCGCGGCGCTCGGCGGGTGAGTTGCCAAGGCCGCGTGGAGTGCCATTCGCAAGGGGACCTTGCCAGTCAGCCGAGCACCTTGCCAAGCAACGCACGCTCTTGCCGTGGCGTTGGTGAGGTTGCCACCGTGCGTGGGCCTTGCCATTGCCATTCGAGCCGGATCTTGCCGAACGCTTGCAGGCCTTGCCGTACGTCGTTGCGGCTTGCCGCCCCGCGTGAGCCTTGCCGAGCCCGCGTGCGGCTTGCCGTGCCGGGGGGCATGCCGCGCCCGCGTGAATGTTGCCGCGCTAGGGGGGCATTGCCGTGTTCGGGCGCGGCTTGCGGTTCTGGATGAGCCCTGCCGTGCTCAGGTTCGAGTGGGCGTGCCGGTGGGCGTGCGGTGCTCGGGCGCGAGTTGGAGCGCCGGGTGAGCCTTGCCGAGCCTGCGTGCGGCTTGCCGTGCCGGGTGTCTATTGCCGGTTGCGGTTGGCGGGCGGCCGTGACGTTCGGCATCTTGCCGTTGAGTGGGCGTGGTTGCCGCTGGTGGTGGGTGGTGGCGTGGGGCGTGGCAAGGTGCCGTTCCGTCGCGGGAGTGCCGGGGTGGATGGCGGGTTGCCATTGGGCGTGGCGGCTTGCCAAGGCAGATCGCGGCTTGCCATTCGGGGTGGCGGCTTGCCGGGGAGCAGGTGGTGCGGCGGTCTGCATGCCGACCCCCAGTGACAGCAGGCAGACCGCTCGCACCGGTACGCGTCACCCAACCGGATGGCGCTCACTGTGCGCTCACTGCGCCGGGTGCAGGCCCAGGAGGTTCGCGAGGGTGATGGCGTTGCGGGGTGCTTCGACCTTGACGTCGTTGTCGAAGTAGACGTGGACGTCGCGGCGGCCGGAGTCGTGCCAGTCGGTGAGTTTGGTGGCCCAGGTGCGGAGGGCGGAGTCGGTGTAGCCGCTGGTGTAGAGCTCGACGTCGCCGTGGAGACGGGCGTACGTGAAGTCCGCGGTCTGGTCCTCGCGGTACGGCCAGCGCCCCGCGGTGTCCGCGACGACCAGCGCCACGCCGTGTCGCCGGAGCAGCTCCAGGGCCTCGGGCGTGACGAAGCTCGGGTGGCGGACTTCGAGGGCGTGCCGGACCGGGCGTTCGTCGCCCGGTTCGAGGTGGGGCGGGGCCTTGAGTTTGTCGTCGTGCTTCGCGCCGAGTCTCGCGGCTTCGGGGGTGGTGCGGGGAAGCAGGCCGAGGAAGGTGTCGACGCGGTCCGGGTCGAATTCGAGCCGCGCCGGCAGCTGCCACAGGACGGGACCCAGCTTTGGACCGAGCGCGAGCAAGCCGGATGCGAAGAAGTTCGCCAGCGCGGGTTCGACGTCGCGCAGCTGCTTCATGTGGGTGATGAACCGGCCGCCCTTCACGGCGAACACGAAGTCGGCCGGGGTCTGCGCAGCCCACGACCGGTACCACTCGGGGCGCTGCAGGGAGTAGAACGACCCGTTGATCTCGACCGAGTTCACCTGCCGCGACAGGTACTCCAGTTCCCGCCGCTGCGGCAGGCCCTCCGGGTAGAACTCGCGCCGCCACGGCGGGTACCGCCAGCCGGACGTGCCCACCCGAATTTCGGCGATTGCCCTCACCGCCTTCCTCTGCCGCGAATTTCCCCGCGGCCGGTTGCGGTAAACGCGCCCGCGCAGCGGCCGCCCGGACACGCGCACCGGACTTCGGGACAGGTGACCCAAACTGGCGGACGGCCGTCTCACGGGATCACCGCCCGCTCGGTGAGCCGGAGCCCGGCTCGGCGGGTGCGCCCGGGGTCGCGTGTGGTGAGGGGTGCCGGCCGGCCCCGGGGTCCGGGAGGTCGGCCGGCCTCGCGGGTCACGCCCACGAGAACTTCCACCGGCGGGACTGCACGAGGGTGCTCGCGTACTCCCGCAGGTTTCCCGGCTGCGACAGGTACGTGGGCAGGCTGAAGGCGCGGTGCTCGGCGGCGACGGTGAGCGCGCGGGCCAGCGTGCGGGGCGGCGCGGACACGGACAGCTCGAGCGAGTCGAACCCCATGGACAGCAGCGTCGCGCCGAAGCGGTCCTCCCAGCTGCGGAGGACGGCGGACAGTTCCGCGACCTGGTCGGTGGACTTGATCATGCCCGTCCAGCCGAGCAGGGCGGGGACGTCGGCCGGGCGGTCGGTCTGGACCAGCCCGAGGCGGTGCGGCGCGCGGGCCGCCAGGATCGAGCCCGTGTTGCCGGCCTCGGCCAGCGGGTCGGCGCGGCGGTGGGTGCGGCGGGCGAGCCCGGGGAAACGGGTGCCGAAGGGGCGCAGGCACGCGCCGTCGCAGCACGAGGTGTCCCACCACCTGGCCAGGGCCGCCGCGGGGTCCGCCGAGTCGACCCGGTGCCCGGCCGGCGCGAGGCGGCCCCGGTCGTCGAGCCAGTCCTCACCGCGCGCGGCGAACCGCTGGTCGTGCGGGATGAGGACGGGCCAGAGACCGGAGCGCTCGAAGTCGGCCACGCACGCCAGGTACCGCTGCGGCCGCGCGAGCGGCTCGTCGGACACCCACATGCGCCCGTGCCACCTCCCGGGCGGCAACGTCTGGACCGGCGGTGCGCCGACGCTGGGGCGGAACGGAGCGATCGTCATGAGCTTCCCCTCGAACTGGTGTTCGGTCCTGCTTGTCGAACAGTAGTTCGAGGGGTCGACAATTTCCAGGGGTTTGGTCGCTCATCCGTTCGAGTGAATCAGGGAAAGCGCAGGTCGGAGGTGCTCGTGTGACGGGTGGGGCGGTTGGGCCGAATGGGTAGTCGGAAGTTGGCTGTGGGTGGGTGAGGGATGGGCCCACGGGGCAGCGGGCTCTGTCCACAGGGCGGTCGACAAGTAGACCCTCCCAGCGGCTTGGCCGGGGTTTCTCCGGTGAGGGACGGCGAGAGCCGACCCCGGGATCACAGCGGCCGGCGCAGGTCTTCCGCGTCGACGATGTGGTAGGCGTACCCCTGTTCCGCCAGGAAGCGCTGGCGGTGGGCGGCGTACTCGGTGTCGACGGTGTCGCGGGAGACGATGGAGTAGAAGTGGGCCTGGCGGCCGTCGCCCTTGGGACGGAGGAGGCGGCCCAGGCGTTGGGCTTCCTCTTGACGCGAGCCGAACGTGCCGGAGATCTGGATGGCCACCGAGGCTTCCGGTAGGTCGATCGAGAAGTTCGCCACCTTCGACACCACGAGGGTGCGCAGTTCGCCGCGGCGGAAGCGGTCGAAGAGTTCCTCCCGCTCCTTGTTCTTGGTCGCGCCTTGGATGACCGGGGCGTCGAGTTCGGCGCCGAGCATTTCGAGCTGGTCGAGGTACGCGCCGATCACCAGGGTGGGCTCGCCGGGATGACGCTCCACAATGGACTTGATCACCGGCGTCTTCGTCATGGCCGTGGCGGCGAGTTTGTAGCGCTCGTCCGCGTCGGCGGTGGCGTACTGGAGCCGCTCCGCGTCGGTCAGGGTCACGCGGACCTCGGTGCACTCCGCGGGCGCGATCCAGCCCTGCGCCTCGATGTCCTTCCACGGCACGTCGTAGCGCTTGGGCCCGATCAGCGAGAACACGTCGCCCTCGCGGCCGTCCTCGCGCACGAGCGTCGCGGTCAGGCCGAGGCGGCGGCGGGACTGCAGGTCGGCTGTCATGCGGAACACCGGCGCCGGCAGGAGGTGCACCTCGTCGTAGACGACCAAGCCCCAGTCGCGGGAGTCGAAGAGCTCCAGGTGCCGGTACTCGCCCTTGGTCTTGCGCGTGACGACCTGGTACGTGGCGATCGTGACCGGCCGGATCTCCTTCTTCTCGCCCGAGTACTCGCCGATCTCGTCTTCGGTCAGCGACGTGCGCGCGACCAGTTCGCGCTTCCACTGCCGCCCGGCGACGGTGTTGGTCACCAGGATCAGCGTGGTCGCCTGGGCGTGGGCCATCGCGGCCGCGCCGACGAGCGTCTTGCCCGCGCCGCAGGGCAGCACGACGACGCCGGAACCGCCGGCCCAGAACGCTTCCGCGGCCTTGCGCTGGTAGTCGCGCAGGTGCCAGTCCTGCTCCTCCAGCGCGATCGGGTGCGCTTCGCCGTCGACGTAGCCCGCGAGGTCCTCCGCGGGCCAGCCGACCTTGAGCAGCGCCTGCTTGAGCCGCCCGCGCTCGGACGGGTGCACGACCACGGTGTCGTCGTCGATCGATGCGCCGAGCATCGGGCTGATCTTCTTGTTGCGCGACACCTCCAGCAGCACCGCGCGGTCGGTGGTCGTCATCACCAGCCCGTGGGCCGGGTCGTTCGCGATCTGCAGCCGGCCGAAGCGGCCCATCACGTCGACGACGTCGATGAGCAGCGGCTGCGGCACGGGGAAGCGCGAGTACGTCGTCAGCGCGTCCACGACCTGCTCCGCGTCGTGCCCGGCGGCGCGCGCGTTCCAGAGCGCCAGCGGCGTGATCCGGTACGTGTGCACGTGCTCGGGCGCCCGTTCGAGCTCGGCGAACGGCGCGATCGCGATCCGCGCGTCGTCGGCCTTCGGGTGGTCGACCTCGAGCAGCACGGTCTTGTCGGACTGGACGATCAGGGGGCCATCAGTCACCCGTCCTTTATACGTTCTCCCGGGCCGTGCCTCCCGTCGCGCCCGGGCGGGTGCCAAGATGATCCGCAGAAAAAGCTGGAGGGGATCTTTGACCACACCACCGTTCGGCGTCCCGTCGGCCGCGAACCCGTTCCAACCGCCGACCGCGCCGCCGGGCACCCCGCCGGGTGCGCCCCGCGGGGTCGGCGGCACGGCCAAAGCGCTGATCGCCGCGGGCATCGTCCTGGCGCTGGGTGTCGGCGTGCTCGCCGCGTTCGGCGTGGCCGCCATCGCGCGCTCGGCGGGCACCCCGGTGGCCGGCAGCTGCCTGTACCTGTCCGACGTCGGCTCGGGTTCGCAGAGCTACCACGGCATCAGCTGCTCCGAGCAGCGCGCCACCTACCGCGTCGACGACGTCGAGAACGGTTCGTCGAGTTGCCACGGCGACGACTACGTCCGCTTCCAGCTCTTCGGCGCGTCCAGCAGCAGCCGCAGCACTTCGCCGCGCGAGACGCTGTGCCTCGCGCTGAACGTGAACACCGGCGACTGCCTGCGCGACGTCGAAGACGAAGCCGAGGTCAGCAAGATCAGCTGCACCGACCCCGACGCCGAGGCCCGCGCGACCGTCCACGACGGCCAGGCCTCCGGCGACACCTGCGGCGACGACGGCACCTCGCTCGTCTACGCGGGCCCGCCCGAACGCACCGTGTGCCTCGCGCCGGCGGGCGAGAACATCTAGGGCCGGCCCTCGGCGGGCAGCATCGCCTGCACGTCGAGCCGGTTCGGGATCAGGTTCGACGTGTGCATCAGGTCGGCCACGCGCTGCAGCCGGATCGCGGACAGCGTGGTCGGGTACGAGCCGAGCGAGATCAGCGCCGCCGTGGTCGGGTCGATGTCGGAGAACGTCGGCAGCGCGTCGCGGACCGTCGCGGGGTCGGCGGCCGCCTGCTGAGCCTGCATGAGCACGCTCCGGAACGCTGCCAGCGTGCGCGGGTTGTTCCGCGCGAACGCGCCGGTCGCGGCGTAGCCCGAAGCCGGGAAGTCGAGCGTGGCGCCGGTGGAACCGTCCGCGAGGATCTGCGCGCCCAGCTCCTTCTCGGCGCGCGTGATGTACGGCTCCACCATGAGCGCCGCATCGACGTCGCCCGCCTGCAAAGCGCCGGGCATCCGGTCGAACGGCTGGGGTTCGAAGTGGATCCGCGCCGGGTCGACACCCGCGGTCGTGAGCACCGATCGCGCCGTCAGCGCGCCGATGTCGTCCACGTCGTCGACCGCGATCTTCGGGGACTTCTTCGCCGTCGGTTCGGTGTAGTCGGAGTCCGGCAGCGTCACGAGCGCGATCGTGTTGCTGCCCGACGTGTACGCCTCGCCCTGCAGTTGCAGCGCGGTGCCCGAAGCGGCCGCGCGGAACAGCGACACGTCGCTCGCGAACGTCACGTCCAGCTGCCCCGACGTGAGTTTCGTGATCCCGTCGGCCGTGCCGAGATCGACGAGCGTGACGGTCAGCCCGGCTTCGCGGAACTTCCCGGCGGCCGCGGCGATGCGCAGCGGCGCGGTGTCGATCGGCCCGCCGACGCCCACTCGCAGCGTGGTCCGCTCCAATCCCGGAGACGGCGCTGCGTCACCGGAGGAGAACAGCGAGCAGCCGCTGACGGCGAGCAGGACCGCCACCAGCGGCAACACCATTCCGCGCACGTTCATCCGCTCTCACCTACCGGGAGAATCTCCCCATCAAGCTGGATCGTATGGGCCGCTGCCCATACGATCCCCGACAGGGCCGTGAGCCCGCCAGTGCGGCCGCCGGTCCGGTGACCGATACCTACTGTTCAGTAGACTGGAGCCGGACAACCCCGAGGTCGTCCGCGGGTGAGGTCCCGCGGTGGAAAAGGAAGCTTAGGTGAGCCGTCGCGACCCGCGTCCCCCGAAGGGCGACGCGACGGATCCCGCTGCGGAGAGAAAGATCGGGAGCCGCTGGCGGCTGCGCAACTGGCACTTGCGCACCAAGCTCTTCGTGGTCTTGCTCATCCCCGCGCTCGCCGTGATCGGGCTCGTCGGCTTGCGCGTGAGCACCGATCTGCGGGACGCGCAGCAGCTCGCCGAGTTCGCCGCCCGCAGCCGCGTGGACAGCAGCGTCGCCGAGGTCCTGCACCAGCTGCAGCGCGAACGCGACGTGACCGTCCGCTTCGTCGCCGGCAACCGGCAAGGCGCCACGACCGACCTGACCGGCCAGCGCACGCGGGTGGACCAGGCCATCGGCACGTTCGAGAAAACGCTCGCCGACAGCAAACCGCGGCTCGACCAAGCCGCGGCCAGCAGCCTGCAGCAGAGCGACGACCGGCTGCGCGTGCTCGGCGGCCTGCGCTACTCCGCCGAGCACTCGGCGTTCCCCGCGGACGCCGTGCTCCGCTCGTACAGCGAGCTGATCTCCGGCCTGCTCGACATCAGCGACATGGCCGCGGCCGACGTGACCGACGCCGACCTCGCGCGGCTGCGCCTGGCCGGCAACGCACTCGCGCGGATCAAGGACCAGATGTCGGTCAAGCGCGCGATCATGTCCGAGGCGCTGGCCGTCGGCAGCCTCAACCGCGACCGCACGCGCGCCCTCCTGGGTGCCGAAGCGGAACTCAACGCCGCGCGCAACGACTACCGCACCTTCGCGACGCCCGATCAGCTGCGCATGTACGACGACACCGTGATCGGCCTCGTCGTCGACATCGGCAACGACATGGTCGAGTCGGCGCTGACGCGCGCGGAGAACGGCCAGTCGCTGCAGGGCCTCGACGCGAACCAGTGGGACACCGCGGCCACCTACACCGTGAACCTCGCGCACCAGGTGCAGGAATCGCTGCTCGTCCAGCTCCAGCAGCAGACCGACGCGCAGGCCGCGCGCGCCCGCACGTCGACGATCTGGGACGGCGGCATCGTGCTGGCCGTGCTGCTCGTGGCGGGCATCCTGTCCGTGATCATCGCGCGTTCCCTGCTGCGGCCGCTGCGCGTGCTGCGGCGCACTGCGCTGGACGTCGCCGATCACCGGCTGCCGGAGGCCGTGCAGCGGCTGCTCACGGACCCCGATCCCGCGCCCGAAAACCTGCGCCACCGCGCGGCCGTCGCGCCCGTGCCGGTGTTCACGCGCGAAGAGGTCGGCCAGGTCGCGCGCGCGTTCGACGCGGTGCACGGCGAGGCCGTGCGGCTCGCGGCCGAACAGGCGATGCTGCGCGAGAACGTCAACTCGATGTTCGTCAACCTCTCGCAGCGAAGCCAAGATCTCGTCGAACGACAGCTGTCGGTGCTCGACCGCATGGAGGCCGGCGAGCAGGATCCGGACACGCTCGCGGGCCTGTTCGAGCTCGACCACCTCGCCACCCGCATGCGCCGCAACAGCGAAAACCTCCTGGTGCTCTCGGGCACCGACCTCGTGCGCGAGGACAGCGGGCCCGTGGTCGCCGACGAGATCATCGGCGCCGCACTGTCCGAAGTGGAGGATTATCAGCGCATCGAGCTCGGCTCCGCGCCGACGCTCGCGGTGCGCGGCGAGGTCGTGAACGACCTCGTGCACGTCGTGTCGGAGCTGCTCGAGAACGCCACGCGCTACTCCGCCGAGCGCACGACCGTCACCGTCGAAAGCGAGCAGACCCCCGAGGGCGACTGGCTCGTCGAGATCACCGACCGCGGCGCGGGCATGCCGCAGGCCGAGATCGACCGCACCAACGCGCGGCTGGCCACCCCGCCGGAGGTCGACGTCGAGGTGTCGCGCCGGATGGGCCTGTACGTGGTCGCGACGCTCGCCGGGCGCCACCACATCGACGTCTCGCTGCGCCTCGCCGAAGGCACCGGCATCACCGCGACGGTGCTGGTGCCGGCCGCGCTGATCGTCGAAGCGCCGCCGCTGCCCGAACCGCCCGCGCCGGCGGCACCCGCCGAACCCGAGCCGGATCTGCTGCCGCCGCTCGCGCCGCTGGCCCCGGTCGTGGAGGAAGAGGAGCCGGAGCCGGTCGAGGAGTCGCTGATCGGCCCGGTGCTGGAGCCCGGCCCGCCGCGGCGCGCGCCGGTGGTGGAGAGCACGCCGCAGTGGCCTGCGCCCGAGGACCGCTCCCACCTGGACCTCGACGCGCCGACCGAGCGCATGCCCGCCTACCGGGACGTGCTGTCCCGCTGGTTCGACGCCGCCTCCCCGCCGCCCGAGGGCGGCTCGTCCGCGCCGGCCGAACCGCTACCGGTGGCCGAACCCGTGCCGGCGCCACCACCCAAGCCGGAGCCGCCAGCCGCCCAAGCACCGCCGGCCACTCCGGAGCCGCCCCCGGCACCGGCGGCCGAACCGGAACGACGGCACGACCGCGCGGTCCCCGGACCGGAGTTCACCGAGCAGGAGTACGCCGAATCGGCGTACCCGCGCGACGAGTTCCCCACGACCGACCCGGACGACGAAGCCGCCGAACCGGTGCGAGAACCGCTGCAGTGGCCGACTTCCGACGAACTCGAACAGGAGGACGGCCGGGAGGACACCTGGCCCTTCCTGCGGGTCTCGGACGTCGGCGCGGTGGCAGACGACGGCCCCGGGCAGGTGCCTGAGCAGCGGCCGATACTCTCGCTTTCCCCCGAAGCGGTGCGCGAGCGGATGACGAGCCTTCAAGGCGGGTTCCGGCGTGGTCGCCACGCGCGGGGGGACGAAACGCCACGACCCGATTGAACGGATGACCGATGAGCTCGAAGACCGCCCTGCTGGAAGTGATCGCGCTGGGCGCCGAGGACGCGGAGCGCGCTCAAGAGGGCGGGGCGGACCGGCTCGAGCTGGTCGCGGACATGGCGAAGGACGGCCTCACGCCGTCGGAGCAGACCGTGCGCGCCGTCCTGGCGGCCACCGACCTGCCGGTTCGCGTCATGCTGCGCGCCGCGGACGGCTTCGCCGCCGGTGATCTCGACGCCCTGCGCGCCGACGCGGCCGGGCTCGTGGCCGCCGGTGCGCGCGAGTTCGTCTTCGGATTCCTGACGGACGAACTCGAGGTCGACGTTGACGCCTGCCACGCGCTGCTCAAGGAACTCGACGGTGCCGCATGGACTTTTCACCGGGCGATCGACCGCGCGCGCGACCCGCTCGCCGCGTACGACGTGCTCACCGAGCTCGGCTGCGACACGGTGCTGGCGGCGGGCAGCCCGCACGGCGTCGGCAGCGGGCTTTCCGTCTTGCAGCAGCTCGCGCGCCGGACGGACGGCCCGGCTCTGCTCGTCGGCGGTGGTCTGCGGGCGCAGCAGGTGCACCTCCTGCGGGCCGGCGGGGTGCGCGGGTTCCACGTTGGCAGCGCTGTCCGCCCGAATGGGTGGGCGTCCCCTGTGGACGTCGCTGTGGTGCGCGAATGGGCCGAACTCATCAAGAGTTGAGCTAGCATTTCGGCAGTTCTCCGGCCCAGCCGGTTTGTCGAGTCGAAAGCGCGGGCTGTGGAGGCGAGTGAGCACGGAAGAGGAGGGGACAACGCGCTGTCCCGGGCCTGGGAACGGGTCAACGAGCAGGCGCGGCGATTGCGCAGCGACGTCACCGTTTCGATCTTGTGCCAATCGGCGGTCGCGTGGCTGAGGGTAGCCGGAGGATGCTTGCTGGTGAGCACCGGGCCGGGTGCGCAGGAAGTCCGGGTGGCGACCGACGAACTCGCCCCCGTGCTGGCTGAACTGGAGATCACGGTGGGGGAGGGGCCGGTGCGCAGTGCCCGCGAGCTGGGCTCTCCCGTGCTGGTCGGGGACTTCGACGGCCCCGAGCACTCGCGCCGCTGGCCGTTGTACGCCCCGCTCGCCGTACAGGCCGGGGTGCACGCCGAGTTCGTGTTGCCCCTGCGCGTCGGGCACATCGACGTCGGCACGCTGGTGTTCCACCGAAAGGCGGCAGCTCCGCTGGAGCCGGTTTTACTGGCCGACGCGCTGGCCTACGGTGAATTGATGCTCCTGCTGTTGCTCGACGAGCAGTCGGGGCGCGGACATCTCGAACCCGTCGGCCTGTCACTGCGGTCGACGTATGTGCACCAGGCGACCGGCATGGTCGCGGCGCAACTCGACGTGAGCCTCGACGATGCGTTCGCCGCCCTGCGCGCGCGGGCCTTCGCCGAGCAGCGCCCTCTCTCGGAAATTGCCGCGGAAGTCGTGGCCAAGCGGTTTAGGTTCGAACGCAACGGGGGAACCCCATGAAGTTCGCGTGTGGTGTTGTGGTGGGAGATGGTTCGGGTGATTGACGGACGCCTCGTCGACACATTCGTCGAATTGGCGGACACGCTCACGGATGACTTCGACGTGATCGACTTCTTGCACTTGCTGTCGGCTCGCAGCGTCGAGCTGCTGTCCGTCGACGCGGCGGGTCTGCTGCTCGCCGACGCGCACGGCGAGTTGCAGCTGGTCGCCAGTTCGAACGAACAGGTGCGGCTCCTGGAGCTCTTCCAGCTCCAGAAGGACGAAGGTCCCTGCCTGGACGCCTTCCGGCTGGGCCGGACAGTGACCATCCCCGACCTGAGCGCCGACGCGGGAAACGGAAAGTGGCCCTCGTTCGCAGCGGTCGCGCTCGACCAGGGCTTCCGTGCGGTGCACGCCTTCCCGATGCGCCTGCGGTCCGAGGTCATCGGCGCGCTCAACCTGTTCTCCTCGGACCCGGGTGAGCTCGCGCCCGAGGACGCGCGGGTGGCGCGCGGCATGGTCGACGTCGCCACGATCGGCCTGCTGCAGGCGCGCGCGATCCAGCGGCACGAGGTGCTGGTCGAGCAGCTGCAGACCGCGTTGAGCAGTCGCGTGGTGATCGAACAGGCGAAGGGCTTCATCGCCGAGCGCCTCGGTCTCGCGATGGACGAGGCGTTCGCCTTGCTGCGCCACTTCGCGCGCTCGCACAGCCGCAAGCTCAGCCTGGTGGCTGCGGACGTCGTGAACCGCGCGGAGACCGTGCGCGAGCTGTTCGACAACCCGCCCGCGCGCTAACTTCCGCCGCTCGGAGCAACCCCTCCGGGTGGTTCGGGACTAGCGTGGAGTGTTCCGTCCCGGCCCCCGGCGGACTGCGGTTCCGGTCCGGCCGGCGAGGGGGCGAGTGATGGGCGTGCGGATCCAGTTCGGGATGCGCTCGAGGACTCGGCGAGGGGTGTCGTCGATCGCGTTCGGCATTCGATGGCTCAGGTGGTTCTCTCACCGCCTGGACCGGAGCCGCCGCTGACGCCTCAGTCCTCCTGCTTCGGCAGCGGGCCGCCCTGAAGCAGGCGGCGCAGCTTCGTCAGCGCCCGGTGCTGGCTCACGCGCACGGCCGCCGCACTGGGCAGGCCGAGCGCCGTGGCCGTCTCCTCCGCCGTGTAGCCGAGGACGACGCGCAGCGTCAGCAGCTCGCGCTGGGCCGGCGGCAGGTGGTCGAGGAGCTGTTCGATCTCCAGCCGTGAGTCGGTGCGGGCGTACTCGTCGGGGCCGGGTTTGTTCTCGTCGGCCGGGTCCGCGTGCGGGTCGGCGCGGTTGCGGGCGCGGCGGCGGAACTCGTCGATCACCTTGTGGCTCGCGATGCCGAAGACGAACGGCAGGAAGCTCTCCGGCTCGTAGCGGTAGCGCGGCAGCTCCACGAGCACGGCGAGGAGCACGTCCTGCGCACAGTCCTCGGCGGCGGTGCCCGAGCTGTGCGTGCCGAGCCGGCCGCGGCAGTACCGGAGCACCAGCGGTCGCAGGAACTCGAGCAACTCGGCGACAGCGGCTCGGTCGCCGTCGACGGCCGCCTCGACTACCTGCCTCTCCGGGCGTGGTGCGGGCGCACGGTCGTCGGTCGTCATGTTGTTCTTCCCCCTCGTGCGGGCCACCGCGCCTGAGCGCCGCGGTGGCGGGGCCGCTCGACCGCCGGGGTCTGGGGGAAGCGTCGCGAGCCAAGCGAAAGCCTGCTACGAAGATACCGGATTGTCCATGGCGAATCGGCAGCAAGCAGGGCGAACCCGGCAAAACCCGCATTTACGAACCGGCGCCGCAATTCGGAACAGGGTCTCGAAAACTCGAGGAATAGTTCTGGTGAAAGACAAACGAACCCCAGCCAAAAGTAGGTTCCTCGGTGTCGGGGTGGTTCTTATGCTCATCCGCAGGCCGGGACAACGCCTGTCTGTGAAGGGTGTTTCGGCCAGGTCCCCCACCGTTTGAGAGGAATTGCCATGCGCTTGCGCAAGCTCGTCGCCGCAGCGGTCCCGCTGCCGGCGTTGCTGTGCCTTTCCCTGGCCGGCGTGGCCCACGCCGATCCCTTGATCACTTTGAGCGCCAACGCCGCACCCCTGACCTCGAGCGCCCGTACTGGCGACGTCGACGCGGGCAAGCAGATCACCGCCGCTCTCTCGCTCAAGCTCCACAACCAGCAAGCCCTCCAGCAGTTCCTCGCCGACGTCCAGAACCCGGCCTCGCCGCAGTACCACCGGTTCCTCACTCCGGCCCAATTCAATAGTGCATTCGGCCCAACGCAGGCCGATGTGGCCAAGGCCGTTTCATTCCTGAAACAAAACGGCGCTCGCGGAATCGAGGTTTCCGGTAACCGCCAGGCCATCACGTTCACCGGTTCGGCAGCTCAGCTGGAATCGACATTCCACACGCGGCTGGGCAATTACACCGACACGAGCAACGGACGGAAGTTCTTCGCGAACGACGCGGCACCCGCGTTGCCTGCTTCGGTTTCCTCGGTGGTGCAGTCGGTGGTCGGCCTCGACAACCACGCCGTGAAGGAGCATTCGGCCACGAACGCCGCTCCGCGCGTGGTGAAGGCCGTGACGCCGAGCATTCTGCGCAGCGCGTACTCCACCAGCGGGCTTTCGGCGACCGGCTCGGGCGTCAACGTCGGCTTCGTCGAGTTCGACGGCTACCGCAAGTCCGACATCACCAGCTACGACACCAAGTACGGCCTTGCCGGCGGCAGCGTCACCACCGTCCCGGTGAGCGGCGCCAACTACGACTCGAACCCGGGCGACGGCGAGGTCGAGGTCGACCTGGACATCGAGGTCGTGCACGCCCTCGCCCCGGCCGTGAGCTCGTACGTGTACGAGGCCCCGAACTCCAACGCCGGCGAGCTGGCGATGTACCAGAAGATCGCGTCGGACGACCGCGTCGACGTGGTTTCGATCTCGTGGGGCTCGTGCGAGGCGGCTGAGGGATCGTCGGCGGCCAACAGCGTGAACAACGCGATCGCCACCGGCACCGCGGAGGGCATTTCCTACTTCGCCGCCGCGGGCGACGACGGCACCACCGACTGCGCCCGCCAGACCGGCAGCCTGTCGAAGGCCGTCGACTTCCCGGCGTCGAGCCCGAACGTGAGCGGCGTCGGCGGCACCCAGCTGACGGTCACCTCGTCCAACACCTACAGCAGCGAGAAGGCCTGGAACGACGGCGCGTCGGCCGGCGCCGGCGGTGGCGGCATCTCGACGCTGTTCAACGCGCCGTCCTGGCAGTCGCAGCAGAGCACCACGAAGCGCAAGGTTCCGGACGTCGCGGGCGACGCCGCCTCGGGCTCGGCGTACACCATCGTCTCCGGCGGCCAGACCGGCAACGTCTGGGGCACCTCCGGCGCGGCCCCGCTGTGGGCCTCCTTCACCGCCCTGCAGAACCAGATCCACGGCGGCTCGCTCGGCAACCTGAACCCGACCTTCTACGGCATCGGCAACGGCTCGTCGTACTCCACGGGCTTCCACGACGTCACCACGGGCAACAACACGTTCAACGGCACCACCGGCTTCTCCGCCGGCACGGGCTACGACCAGGTCACCGGCTGGGGCTCCTTCAAGGGCACCGGGCTGTCGGGTCTGATCGGCTGAGTTCTCCCGCTTTTCCTCGCGGTGGGGCCCTTTCCTCCCGGAGAGGGCCCCACTCGCGTGTTTGCAACGGGTGACACCGGACCCGAACCTGCTGCTCGGAGCGCCGCGTGATCGGTGACACAATGCGCTCATGCCGACACTGATCGCGACGCCCCGGGCTCGCGCATTGGGCTTCTCGCTCAGAGCCGCCCGCGAGGAGCGCCGGATGGCGCTGCGCGAGCTGGCTCGCATGGCCCGCATCTCGCCGGGCCACCTGCACAACTGGGAAACCGGCCTGCGGGTGCCGAAGGAGTCCGAGGTGGGGCTCCTCGCGGGGTGCCTGCGGATGACCGTCGAGGAGCGGGACCGGCTGGGGGAGCTGGCTCGGAACGCACGCGAGCCGAACTGGCTGGAAAGCGTGGTTCCCGGCGCACCGAACGAAGCCGCGGTGTACGCGGAGTGCGAGCGAACCGCGAGCGCGATGTTCAACTGGCAGCCGCTGCTGATTCCGGGATTGCTCCAGACCGGCGACTACGTGCGCGCAAGCCTTGGCGGGCGAAGCGGGTGGTCGAAGGACGATGTCGAGGTCGCGGTGCTGATCCGGATGGCCCGCCGCGACGTTCTTTCCCGACTGGCGGAGTTCACCGCGATGATCGGCGAGGAAGCGCTGCGGCAGAACATCGGTGGTGCGGCGACCATGAGTGCCCAGCTGCACCACCTGCTCACGGTCGCGAGACGCCGGAACATTGCGATCCAGGTTGTGCCGCGTGGGGCCGGATTCCACCCCGGGTTGTACGGGTGCTTCGTTGTCCTCGACTACGAGAACCTCCCTTCGATCGTGCACGTGGAGGAATTTCGGGGCGGTGCCTACTTGTACGATGAGGCTGATGTGGCCGCGTACCGCGAGGCCGCGAAGGAGCTGGCGGAACTGGCCCTGGGCGAGCAGGAGAGCATCGAGTTCATCCAGGGGGTGCTCGCCGAACTGGAGGCCTGAAGATGCTTGGCAGCGCTTGGCGCAAGTCCAGCTATTCCGATACGGGCAATTGCCTTGAGGCTGCGCTGCGCAAGACAGTGCGCGTCCGCGACACCAAGAACCGCCGCGGCGGCGAACTGACCATCCCGCCCGCCGCCTGGTCCGCTCTCCTCCGAAAACTCGGCTGAGCCCCGCCCATCCCCGGCAGACAAGCCCCCGCCCTCCCGAGGGGGCGTCCTCGGACCCCGGCCCACACCAACCCCGGCCCCGCCACCCCAGGCCCACATCAACCTCGGCCCACACCAACCCCCGAACCCACCACCCCACCGTTCCCACCTGCGAACACGCCCCCAACGTTCACTCGGGTGGGTGACACCAGGAACCCTGCCGCGAGATAGCCTCCGGATCATGCGCACGATTCGCGACGCCACCCGGGAGCTGCTCCGCAACCTGGGCCTGACCACGGTGTTCGGCAACCCCGGCACCACGGAGATCGCCTTCCTGACCGAGTGGCCGGACGACTTCACGTACGTCCTGGGGCTGCAGGAGTCGGCCGTGGTGGCGATGGCGGACGGGTACGCGCAGGCGACGCGCAAGCCCGTGCTGGTGAACCTGCACTCCGCCGGTGGGGTGGGCCATTCGCTGGGCCACGTGTTCACCGCGTTCCGCGACCGGGCGCCGTTGATCGTGCTGGCGGGGCAGCAGACGCGGTCGCTGCTGCCGGACGAGCCGTTCCTGGGGGCCGTGGAGGCGGCGAACTTCCCGAAGCCGTACGTGAAGTGGAGCATCGAGCCGGCCCGTGCGCAGGACGTGCCGGCCGCCATCGCGCACGCGTACTACGTCGCGACGCAGGCGCCGCAGGGGCCGGTGTTCGTGTCGGTGCCCGTGGACGACTGGGACGCCGAGGCGACCATGCCGTTGCCCACCGGAACGCGAACCGCCGGTTTCGCGCCCGATCCCGACGCGCTGCGAGAACTCGCGAATGCCCTGGACCAGGCCGGCAACCCCGCGCTCGTCGTCGGCGCCAGCGTGGACGGGGACGGCGCGGTGCCGGACGTCGTGGGCCTCGCCGAGAAGCTCGGCGCCGGGGTGTGGGCCGCGCCGATGTCGTCGCGCTGCTCGTTCCCGGAGGACCACGAACTGTTCCTCGGTTTCCTGCAGCCGGAACGCAAAGCGGTGGCCGAAGCCCTGCGCGAGCACGACGTCGTGGTGGTGCTGGGCGCGCCCGCGTTCACCTACCACGTCTACCGCGGCGAGCCCGAAGAACCGTTGCCACCGCTGTACCTCGTGAGCGACGACGAGCAGATCCTCGCCCGCGCGGGCAGCGGCACCGGCATCCGGTCCACGCCGAAGCTCGCGATCCGCGCCCTCACCGAACGCGTCGCCGCCAAGACGCGCGAAACCAAGCCCAGGCCCGAAAAGCCCGCCAAGCCCGCGGAAACCACGCCGATCTCGCCCGACTTCGCGTACGCGACTGTTGCGGAGTTGTTGCCGGACAACGCGATCGTGGTCGAAGAGACGCCGAGCCACCGCAACTGCCTCCACGACCACCTGCCGATCACCTCGACCGACACGGGGTTCCTCACCGTCGCGAGCGGGACGCTCGGCTACGGCCTCCCCGCGGCCGTCGGCGCGGCGCTGGGCCGGCCCGACCGCAAGGTCGTCGCCGTGCTGGGCGACGGGTCCAGCATGTACTGCGTGCAGGCGCTGTGGACGGCCGCGCGCGAGAACGCGCCCGTCACGTTCGTGGTGCTCGACAACGCGCAATACGCGGCCGTCCGCATCCTCGGCGAGACGGCCGGCGGCACGAAGGTCCCCGGCACCGAGCTCGGTGGCATCGACTTCGCGCAGCTCGCGCAGAGCATGGGCGTGCCGGCGCGGACCGTCGAACAGGGCGCCGACCTGCGCGACGCACTGGCGGACGCGCTCGGGGAGAACGGGCCACGGCTCGTGCACGTGAAGGTCGACCCGAACCCGCAAAAACTGTACTGATCTTCGCGATTGACCCGACCGGGTGACGCTGTTGTGATGGCCGGGTGCAGCCTCTACTCACTCCCCGCCAGCAGGAACTCGTCGACCAGGCCGGCAAGCTCGCCGACGCCTTCGCCGAGCGCGCCCCGGAGCACGACCGCGAGAACACGTTCCCCCACGAGAACTACGACGACCTGCGGGCAGCCGGGTTCCTGCGGTTGTCCGTGCCGGAGGAGCTGGGCGGGCTCGGCGCGGGCCTGCCGGAGATCCTGCCCGTGCTGGAGCGGCTGGCGATGGGCGACGGCGCCACCGCGCTGGCGTTCACGATGCACCTGTCGCCGCTGGGGCAGTGGGCGAGCATCTGGCGCCGCACGCAGTCGCCGCGCCTGGCCGAGCTGCTCGCGAAAGCGGCCGAGGGCGAGCTGATCTGGGCGTCGGTGACCAGCGAAACGGGCCTGCGCAACGACCTGACCGACTCGAACACCCAAGCGGTCCGCGTCGACGGTGGCTTCGAGCTGACCGGGCGCAAGAGCTTCGCCACCAACACGTCCGTCGCCACGCACTGCTCCACCACCGCGCGCTACGAAGACGCCGAAGGCGGCCCGCGGCTGCTGCTGTGCCAGATCGCGCTCGACCAGCCGGGTGTCCGGATCCACCAGACGTGGGACACCATGGGCATGCGCGGCACCCAGAGCAACGACGTCGAGCTCACCAAGGTGTTCGTCGAGGACTCGGCCGTGGTGCACTCACTGCCGGTGAAGCACCTCGACGCGCGCGTGCTGGAAACCGTGTGGGCGTGGGCGATGCCGGCGTTCTCGGCCGTCTACACGGGAGTCGCGGCCGGTGCGCTGGACTGGACCGTCCGGTCGCTGCGGAAGCGGGGCAAGACGGGCGACCCGGTGCTGCAGGACGTGATCGGCGAGTGCCAGATCCTCCTCGAGAGCTCGCGCGCGCTCATCTACCGCCAGGCCGAGGACGTGATGTCGCGGCGCCTCTTCACGGGTGACGTGCAGGACGGGGTGGCTCGCTGCTCCGTCGTGAAGTACGTGGCGGCCAACAACGCCGTGCAGGTGATGCAGCGCCTCGTCGACGTGCTGGGCGGCATGTCGTACACGAAGAAGCTGCCGTTCGAGCGCCTGTGGCGCGACGTGCAGGCGAGCACGTTCATGCCGATGGGCAACCTGGCCACGCGCAAGCTGGTCGGCGCCAACGTCCTGGGCGTGCGGACGCTGCCGGAGATCAGCCCCGACGAAACCGGCCCGGACTCCCGCGCCAAGGCCTGACAGGCGAAACGGGGCGCCCGCAGCCGGGCGCCCCGTTGCCGTTGCCGAGTTTCAGTGCTGCGCCTTGGCTTCTTCCTTCTCGGGCGCGACCGCCGAGACAGCCTCATCGGCAGCCGCCGCCTCGGCTTCATCGGCCACCGCCGCCGAAGCCGGCCCGTGCAGCAGCCGCGCGACCTCGGCGCGCATCGTCACGAACTCCGGCGACTCGCGCGTGGTGATCTGGTCGCGCTCCTTCGGCAGGCCCACCGGCAGGTCCGCGACGATCGACGCCGGCGACTTCGACAGCACGAGCACCCGGTCGCCCAGGTACACGCTCTCGTCGATGTCGTGGGTCACCAGCAGGACGGTGGTGCCCTGCTCCGTCTGCACGCGCCGCAGCAGGTCCTCCAGCTCGAAGCGCGTCTGCGCGTCGACGGAGGCGAACGGCTCGTCCATCAGCAGCAGCGCCGGCCGCGAAGCCAGCGCCCGCGCGATGGACACGCGCTGCTGCATGCCGCCCGAAAGCTGCCACGGGAACTTCGAGCCGACGCCCGCCAGTCCCACGGCCGCCAGCGCCTCGGCGGCCCGCCGTCGCCGCGCCGCCTTGTCGAGTTTGGTCCAGCGCAAGGGGAACTCGACGTTCTTCGCCACCGACAGCCACGGGAACAGCGAGCGGCTGTAGTCCTGGAACACCACGGCGAGGTCGTCCGGCACGCCGGTGACCAGGTCGCCGTGGAGGCTCACGGTGCCGGCCGTCGGCGGCACGAGGCCGGCGATCGCCCGCAGCAGGGTCGACTTGCCGCACCCGGACGGACCGACGATGCACGCCAGCTGGCCGGCCTCGACCGTGAACGACAGGTCGTTGACGGCGACGTGCGCGCCCTCGCCGCTGCCGTAGCGGTGGCTCAGGTCCGAGACCTCGAGCATGGTCGACATTCTGACAACCTTCCGGAGAGATCTAGTGACGGCCGGGCTGCCACGTGAGCACCCGGCGCTCCACACCCAGCAGGGCCGCGTTGAACCCGTAACCCAGGATGCCCAGCAGCACGATCCACGCCCACATCTGGTCGAAGTCGTACTGGCGCTGGGCGTTGATCAGCGCGTAGCCGATGCCGTTGAGCGCGCCCACGAGCTCCGAGATCGCCATGAGGATCAGGGAGATCGACAGCGACAGCCGCAGCCCGGCGAAGATCTTCGGCAGCGCCGCCGGGAGCACGACGAGCCCGATCCAGTAGCGCCGCGGCGTGCGGAACGCGCGCGCGGTGTCCACCTTGACCTTGTCGACCGAGCGCACACCGTCCACTGTGTTCAGCACGATCGGCCAGATCGAGCCGAAGATGATGGTGGCGATCTGCATGCCCGGTCCGATGTGGAACAGCACGATGAACACCGGCACCAGCGCGGGCGGCGGGATCGCGCGGAAGAACGCGAACAGCGGGCCCACGTAGTCCATCCCGGTCTTCGAGCGGCCCAGCGCCGTCCCGAGCGCGACACCCAGCACGACCGAGAGGAGCCAGCCGCCGAGCACGCGCTCGAGGCTCGGGAACACGTGCTGGAACACGGCGTCGCCGAGGAAGACGTGCGAGGCCGGACCGGAGAACCACAGCTTCACCGCGGCCGCGGCGATCTTGGTGGGCGGCGGGAAGAAAACGCTGTCCGTGAACTGGGTGACGACCTGCCAGATCACGACGAGCACCACGAACAGCAGCCACTTGCGCGCGAACCCGCTCAATCCGCTGCGCACGCGGCCGCGGGCGGCCGCGGCGGGTTTGCCGACGACGGTCACGCGAGGTCCCCTTCGTCGTTGCTGCTCCAGCGGAAGAGCCGCCGGCCGAGCCGCTCGAGCCCTTCGTTGGCGAGGTACCCGAGGATCCCGGCGACGACCGTGCCCGCGAGGACCAGGTCCATCCGGCCGGAGCCCGAGGACGCCTCGAGCACGAACTGGCCGATGCCGAGCTTCGCGCCGGCGAGGAACTCCGTGCTGATCACGAGGATCAGCGAGATCGCCGCGGACATGCGGATGCCGGTGAACACGAACGGCGCCGCGTGCGGCAGCGCCACCGAGGTGAGCAGCCGCGACTTCGGCGTGCCGTACGACCGCGCGGTCTCGATGAGCACCGGGTCGATCTCGGCCATGGCGTAGATGGTGTTGAACAGGATCGGCCACACCGCCGCGTAGACGGCGAGCAGGATCTTCGACTCGGGCCCGCCGCCGACCACGATGAGGATCAGCGGGATCCAGGCCACCGAGGGGATCGGCCGCAGGAACTCGACGATCGCCTTGGTGGCGTCGCGCAGCCAGCGGACGCTGCCCAGCAGCAGGCCCGCCGGCACCGCGATCGCGATCGAGATGCCCATGGCGATGAACCACGCGAGCACCGACGCGATCACGTCCCGCACGAACTCCGTGTCGCCGAGCAGTTCGCCGATCCGGGCGAACACCACCGTCGGCGGCGGCACGTCGTTCTGGTCGATCAGACCGGCCCGCACGACGACCTCCCAGAGCAGGAGGAAGCCGAGCAGGCCGGTCAGGTTGCGAACGATCCGCACGTCAGGAGGCGCTCGGCTGGGACACGATCATCTGGGCGACGTCGATCTTGGCCGGGATCGACCCGAACTGCTGCAGCAGGTCCGGCACGCGCTGGATGCGGCGCGCGTCCAGAGTGGACTGGAAGGTGAGCAGCGCGGTGAGCGAGGCGGTGGCCTCGTCGACCTTCGAGAACTTCACCATCAGCGGTTCGATCTTCGAGCGGTCCGCCGACTCCTTCGTCGCGCGCAGCATGGCGCGCTGGAAGGCCGCGACGGTCTTCGGGCTCGACGAGGTGAACTTGCCCAGCGAGCCGTAACCCGCGGTGGGGAAGTCCTGCGTCGCACCGGTCGCGGTGTCGATGATCGGGACGGTCCCGTTGGTCTTCGCCGAGCTCGTGATGAACGGCTCGGTGAGGAAGCCCGCGTCGACGTCGCCGCGTTTGATGGCGGCACCGATGCTCGGGAACTGCAGGGAAACCCACTGCACCTTGGAGTAGTCCACGCCGTTGTCGCGCATCACGGACTTGGAAAGGGTGTCGGCGACGGTGTTCGGAGCGGAGATGGCGATCTTCTTGCCCGCCAGGTCCCGCACGGTCTTCACCGGCCCGTTGGGCATGGCCACGATCTCGGTGCTCTTCGGGCCGGCTGAGGAGGCGTCGGAGACGAACTTGATGTCCGCGTTGCCCTTGCTCTTCGCGATGAAGAACGGCGTGTAGCTCGAGTAGGCGATGTCGACCTCTCCGGACAGGAGCTTCGCGACCGACGCGTCGCCGCTCGCGGCGTCGACGGATTCGACGTCCAGGCCTTCGTCCTTGAAGTAACCGTTCTGCACGGCCAGGTGGAACGGCGCGACGTCGATCGTCGGCATGATCGACACCTTGATCTTGGACTTCTCGAGCCCGGATCCGCCGCTGGTGCTGCCCGAATCGTCCGAACCGCCCAGCAGGCCGCAGCTGCTCGCGGTCAGTGCGACACCGCTCGCCATGGCGAGGGAGAGGAAGCCACGGCGCCCGAGTCTGGCCTGGCTGCTCCCGGCTGATTCAAACAAGTCCGCTCCTTGGAAAATGAGGTCACCTGGGTGTTGACCGTGCGGGGATGGTGGGTGTGGCTCATTGTCCGGAGTCACGCGGCCACTGTAGAGAAGTGAAGTGCCCATCACAATGGGTGGTCATCAATGGTTCAGCAGTGTCGTGAATCACTCGATCAGGCGATCGAGTTGCGCTGGACAACGGCCGTCCAGCACGTCGACGCGGTGTCGGCTTGGTCTTGATCCGCTAGCCGGGTGCTCTGGTAGGGCCGTCGGGAGGGTTACAAATCGGCGTGTCGTTCGCTACCCTCTGCTCCGGCAGTGTGAGGTGTGGACCACCGATGTAGTGAGAGTCAGCCTCGTCAAGAGGCACTCTGCGCAGGCCGGCACCCGTCGGCGGACTGGTGGCTTCGGCCTGTTGGACCAGCTGATCGACCAGTGCGGGGATCGAACGCCATGCAAGTACTGAACCGATTCCGCGTCAAGCGCGGCGCGAAACCGCACCTGGAAGTGGATCTTTTCACCCGAAAGGGTGTAATGGGCCGGGTCGTCCGGACCGTTGGGGTGCCGGAAGGTCTGCCGGGAGTGTGCGGCTAGTGGTCGCGGGCACGGCAGGCTTCAATTCACAGGGTCCCTCGGGGCCGGAAGACGATGGTGGTGCGGCGGTGCCGAACGAAGACACCGCGGGGGTGGGAGGGGCCCCTGCGCGCGAAGGCGGGGTGAACCCGGTACGAAGGGGTTCGGTCTTCGCGCTGAACAACTGGCGGCTTCGGTCGAAGCTCGCCCTCATCCTGATCATCCCGACGCTGACCGCGCTCGTGCTCGGTGCGTTGCGCGTGGTGGACGACGCCCGCGAGGCCGTGCAGTTCGGCCACACCGCGGACCAGGTGGCCTTCGCGGTGAAGGTGACCACGGTCATCCACGACCTGCAGGGCGAGCGCTCGCTCGCGGTCGCGCGGCTCTCCTCCGGCGACTCCTCGCGCCAGACCGGGCTCGACGCCCAGATCGCGAAGGTCGACCGCGACGTCGACGACCTGCGCAACGGGCTCGTGAACCTCAACCCCGACGACCAGGCGACCAGTGACCGGTACGCCCGCGGCATCCAGCGCCTCGACGCGCTGCGCCCGCTGCGCGCGGCCATCAACACCTCGTCCTACTCCGACGTCGCGGTGCTCGACACGTACTCCTCGATCCTGGACTCGCTGATCCAGCTCGGCCGCGAGGTGACCACCGCGGTCACCGACCGCGACCTGCTGCGGCTGGGCAACAGCACGCAGTCCATCAGCGAGGCCAAGGAGTTCACCCTCCGCGGCGACACGGCGCTCGAGATCGCGGCGTTCCGCAACGGCTTCCCCGGCGACCTGCTGGACCAGACCCGCACCGCGGAGGCGAGCGGTGACGCGTCGATCGCCGCGTTCCTCGCGAACGCCACCGACGACCAGGTGCAGCTGTACTCCGACACCGTGTCGGGCCCGGAGGTCGACGACCGGCGCCGGCTCCAGAAGCAGGCCTTCTCGTTCGCGCAGCAGGGCGATCCGCTGAACCTCGACCCGACGCGGCTCGCGCAGGACAGCACCGTCGCGTCGGACAAGATGCGCGCGGTGGAGTCGAACCTGCTCACGCAGCTGCGCACGCAGGCCGACGACCTGGCCAGCTCGGCCGTCCGCTCCGCGTGGGTCGGCGGCGTGATCGTCCTCGCGGCCCTGATCGCGGCGCTGATCCTGATGCTCGTGGTCGCCCGCCTCATGCTGCGCCCGCTGCGCGTGCTGCGGACGACGGCGCTCGACGTGGCCTACACGCGGCTGCCGGAGACGGTGCAGTCCATTCTGGACGATCCGGACCCGGTCAACGCTTCGAAGAAGGCCGTGGCCCCGGTGCCCGTCATCTCCCGCGACGAGATCGGTGAAGTGGCGCGCTCGTTCGACGTGGTCCACGAGCAGGCCGTCAAGATGGCCGCCGAACAGGCTCTGCTGCGCGAGAACGTCAACGGCATCTTCGTGAACCTCTCCCGGCGTTCGCAGCGGCTGGTGGAGCGCCAGCTCGGCGTGATCGACCGCCTCGAGGCCGACGAGCAAGACCCGGACCACTTGGCGAGCCTGTTCGAGCTCGACCACCTCGCGACGCGGCTGCGGCGCAACGGCGAATCGCTGCTGGTGCTCTCGGGCGCCGGTCTCGCGAAGTCCGTGCCCAAGCCGGTGCCGGCGGCCGACGTGATCGGCGCCGCGGTGTCGGAGATCGAGCAGTACGCCCGCATCGAGGTCGGCATCGTGCCCGAGGTCGCCGTGCAGGGCCTCGCGATCCACGACCTCGTGCACGTGCTCGCCGAACTGCTCGACAACGCGACCTACTTCTCCGAGCCGGAGACGAAGGTCACAGTGCGGGCCGTGGTGACGCGCAAGAAGGCCCTCGCCATCCAGATCACCGACCACGGTGTCGGCATGGGCGACGACCGGCTCGCCGAGATCAACCAGCGGCTGGCCGACCCGCCGGACCTCGACGTCTCGGTGACGCGGCGGATGGGTCTGTACGTGGTCGCGCGCCTGGCCCAGCGCCACGGCATCGAGGTGCGGCTGCGCGAGAACGAGGACATCGAGGGCGGCGTGATAGCCCGCGTGGTCGTGCCGGCCGAGCTGCTCACGCAGCTGCGCCCGAACACCGTCGTGCCGCGGAACACGCCGCCGCCGTTGAACCGCAACGAGATCTCGCACCCGAGCCTGCCGCCCATCAACCGGCAGCTCGAGTCGACGCCACCGCCTCCCGCGCAGTCGGCGCCGCCGCCCGTGCCGGCGCAGTCGAACGGCGGCCTCGTGCCGCTCGACCAGCCGATCAGCCTCGACGACCTCGTCGCCGGGAACCGCGCGGCCGGGCCGTTCCTCAGCCCGGAAACGGCGATGCCGGAAGCCCCGGCGTGGCCGACGGCCGAGGACCTGGCCCCGCTCACCCAGCAGTCCAACGGGGACGGTGCGAGCCTGGCGGAGACCGAGTTCCCGCCGCTGGTGCTCCCGAAGCGCGAACCGAAGTACGTCGCGCCGGAGGAGCCGAAGCGGGAGGAACCGGCCGTGGACGACGGCGCGTCGGCCCTCGAGGACGACGTGCCGACCCGGCGCCTGCCGATCTACCAGTCGGTGCTCTCGCGGTGGTTCAGCGAGGGCAGCGAAGACGGCGAGTCCGGGCCGAGCGCCGCGCTCGAGGAGTTCGCCGTTCCGGCGACGCCCGAGGCCGTCGGCGAACCGGAAGCCGCGGCCGAACCGGCGCCGGCGGAGACCGCAGGCCCGGACGAGAGCCGGGAGGAGGAGCCGATCGAAGCGACGCCGCTCTACCCCGGCTCCGAGGACGGCTGGAGCAGCGCCTCCGACGAGGGCTGGCAGGCCGCGCAGTCGCTGCTGGAGAAGAAGGCGGAAGAGGTGACGTCGGCGGGCCTGCCCAAGCGGGTGCCCAACGCGTACCTCGTCCCGGGCTCGATCGGCAGCCAGTCGACACCGGCTGAGCAGCAGAATTCGTTCACGGACGCGACGGCCGGTCTGCCCGGAACGGGTGCTATCACCCGCTCGGCCTCCGCGGCCCGCAGCAGGATGGCAAGCTTCCAGCGTGGGTACAAGTCCGGACGGCACGCTCTGCAGGAGCGGCCGCCGGACGCCCGGCTCGACGAGGATGGCGTCCGGGTCACCGGAGCCGGGTATGTGAGCGACAGCAGCAGTGAGGAGCGACAGTGACACGGGGTGCAGTGCAGCCGGGGGGCGGCTCGGCGCCGAACGGCAGGGCTTCGGCCGGCGCGGCGGGCAGCTTCGCGTGGCTGATCACGGACTTCGTCCACCGCGTGCCCGGAGCGGCGCACGCGGTGGTCGTTTCGGCCGACGGGCTGCTGCTCGCGGCTTCGCGGGGGCTGCCGAAGGACCGAGCAGACCAGCTGGCGGCCGTCGCGTCCGGGCTGACCAGCCTGGCGCGCGGTGCGGCGAAGGTGTTCGAAGGTGGCCCGGTCGCGCAGACCGTGGTCGAGATGGCCAACGGCTTCCTCTTCCTGATGTCGGTTTCCGACGGCTCGTGCCTCGCGGTGCTGGGCGCGCCGGACAGCGACATCGGGCTCGTGGTGTACGAGATGACGCTGCTGGTCGAACGCGTCGGCCAGCAGCTGACACCGGAGATGCGTGCGCAACTGCAGGGCGCTGCGATCCGCCGCTAGGCGGATCGGGAACTTCAGGAGCAAACCGTGGACGACGGGCGCTTGAGGGGCGATGGCCGGCTCGGTGACGACAACACCGGCGGCTGGGCCGAGCGGGACGAGGGCCGGGAGGACTGGAAGTCCTTCCGGGACCGGGTGGACCGCGAGTGGCGTGCCCGGCGCGCCACGGGATCCGACGCGGACCCGGTGCGGGAGCCGCCGAACTGGCTGACGGACTCCAACGCCGGGCAGCAGCCGATCACCGGCGAGTACCGCGACCGCCTCCTGGGCGGTCCGGGCGCCGAGCTGTTCGGCGGGTCGAGCGGCCCGCTGTACGACTCCGCCGAGTTCGCGGCGTTCTCCGCCGCGCGTGACGGCTCGCCGGGCCCGTCGTCGAACGAGCTCTCGGCCGCGCTGCCGATGCAGGCCGCGGGCGAGTTCGTGGACGAACCGCCGGTCGCCGAGGTCGAGACGTCCGGGCTCGTGCGGCCGTACTTCCGCACGCGCGGGCGGACGAAGCCGACCTACGACCTCGCGATCGAGGCATTGGTCTCGACCAGCGAGCAAGGGCGCGTGCTCGACCGCGTGCGCGTGCCCGAGCACCGGTCCATCTGCGATCTGTGCATCGACACCCGGTCGGTGGCCGAGGTGGCGGCGCTGCTGCGCCTGCCGCTCGGCGTCGTGCGGGTGCTCATTGGTGACGTGGCGGGTCTCGGACTGGTGCTGGTGCACACGACCACCAGCACGACCTCGGGTGACCGCCCCAGTATCGAGTTCATGGAAAGGGTGCTCAGTGGGCTTCGGAGAATTTGACTCCGACGCGAACACACCGCAGGTGACGGGTCCGACCTCGTCGGCCAAGATCGTGGTCGCGGGTGGGTTCGGTTCGGGCAAGACGACACTGGTCGGAGCGATCTCGGAGATCGACCCGCTGACCACCGAGGCCATGATGACCGAGGCGAGTGTCGGCACGGACGACACTTCCGCCACGCCGAACAAGATGACCACCACGGTGGCCATGGACTTCGGCCGCATCTCGCTGGACTCGGACCTGGTGCTGTACGTGTTCGGCACGCCGGGCCAGCACCGGTTCTGGTTCATGTGGGACGACTTGGCCGTCGGCGCGATCGGCGCCGTGGTGCTGGTGGACACGCGGCGGCTCGCCGACGCGTTCCCCTCCATCGACTTCTTCGAGAACCGGAAACTGCCGTACGTGGTCGCGATCAACTGTTTCGACCGCTTGCTGCACCACCAGATCGAGGACGTGCGGCACGCGTTGACGATCTCCCCGTCGGTGCCGATCATGGCGTGCGACGCTCGCGAACGGGATTCGGCCAAGCAGGTGCTGATCTCGGTCGTGCAGCACGCGATCGCCCACGACACGGCACTGCGGGCAGGCTAGATCCCGAGTACCCGGGGCCGGGTGCGGCCGTTGGAGTGAACTCCACGTGCTTCACCCGCTTCGGGGAGTGGTGCCTCCGACCGGAGTAGGGCTGCGGTGGTGCTCTTCGGTACGGTCGGGGCCGGCAACGCCCGAACGGGCAGCCGGAACGCCGGTGACCTGCGCGGACACCCCACTGCGCACCGTTGCCGACGCCACCACCGAGTGACCCACGCACGCGTGGTCCTTCAGGGGATCGCGCGATGTGCGTTCGCGTGCGTACGCACAGTGCGCGGTGCTCGACCGACTCGGGCTCGACACTGCCGGGCGGGTGAATACGCTGGAACGGCGTCTTCACGGCCACCCGGCGATCATGGCGGAGCTCGGTGGCGTACGACCGGTTTGGAGGAGCAGTGACCGTTTCCGGCCTGGAGGGCCAGTTCGGCTGGCTGATCACGGACTTCGTGCGCCGGGTGCCCGGCGCCGCCCACGCCGTGCTGGTGTCGGCCGACGGTCTGCTGCTCGCCCCGTCGGAGGGGTTGCCGCAGGACCGCGCGGAGCAGCTGTCGGCCGTCGCGTCGGGCCTCGTGAGCCTCACGCAGGGCGCGGCCCGCTGCTTCGAGGCGGGTGGTGTGAACCAGACCGTGGTCGAGATGGAGCTCGGGTACCTGTTCCTGATGTCGGTGTCGGACGGGTCTTCGCTGGCCGTGCTGGCCGCGCCCACGTGTGACATCGGGACTGTCGCGTACGAGATGACGCTGCTCGTGGAGCGCGTCGGCCAGCAGCTCACGCCCGAGCTGCGCGCCCAGCTACAGGGCGGGGTGCGTGGGTAGTAGATGAAGATCTCCGGTTTCGGCGAGCAGGACACGAGTGCCTGGGACGCGCTGCACAAGGGCACCGATCGCGAGAACTTCGATTCGCCCAGCCACTACGAGCTGAGCACGCTCAAGACGATGCTGCCGCACCGGCGGCCGTCACCGCCGCCTCCGGCGCCCGAGCCTCCCGCTCCCGTCGACTACGACGAAGACGACGGCTACGAGTGGATCGAGGACGGCGAGTCCGGCTACTGGGAGGAAACGGGCCCCTCGTCGGGCTACTACGACACGGAGTCCTACCTCACGCACGACGATCGCCAGGTCCCCGAGGACTCCGCTTACGGCCGCCGGCACCTCGCCGTGGCGGACGACGAGCAGCCGGGGTACTACCGCGATCCGGCGACGGAACCCGCGGCGTATCCGGTGGCTGCGGGGTACCGGCACGGTGCCGGCTCGGGTGAGGCGGACGAATCGGGGCATTACGCGGCGCCGGCGGAGGCGTCGGGGCATTACGCGACGCGGTCTGCGGAATCGGTTGACGCGTCGGGCTATTACGACGCGCGGTCGGCTGAACCCGGTGATGCGTCTGGTTATTACGCTGGGCGGTCGGCTGAATCTGTTGAGGCGTCTGATTATTACGCCGAGTCGGCTGGTGCGTCGGGTTACCCGGCGTCGTCGGCTGAGGCGTCTGATTACTACGCTGAGCCGGCTGATGAGTCGGGGTACTACTCCGCGCGGTCCGTCGAACCGGCTGAAGCGTCCGGCTACTACGCCGCCCCGAATGCCGAGCCGGGTGACGAGTACGCCTCGGGCTACTACGAGGCGCAGCCGGCGGCCTCGGGTGAGGCGTACGCATCCGGTCACTACGCCACGCCGTCCGGCGAGTCCTACGAACCGGTCGAATCGACCGGTCGGCACGCCGTTGTGGAGCGGACCACCGAACCGAACCGCCGGAGCTCGGGGCGCCGACACGCAGCGGTCGACACCGCCGACCGCGAATCCGGCTACCACCCGACACCCGCGGACGTCGGTTACCTGCCCCCGGCCGACGGCCAGCACCGGCTCGCCGAGCCGCCCGAGCGCACCACGCCGCGTCCGTCGGGCCGGCGGCGCGCGCCGGAACCCGTTGTGGCGCAAGAGGAAAACTACGCCGAGCCGACTTCGTGGCCCGAACCGCCGCGCGAGGAGCCGCCGCCGGCGAAGCCCGCGAAGTCGCGCGTGCGCCCGTACGCGCGCACCCGCGGCCGCACGCGCTCAGACCACAACCTCGCCCTCGAAGCCCTGGTCTCCACCAGCGACGACGGCCGCCGCTACCGGGGCGTGCGCTCCATCGAGCACCGGCGGATCTGCGACCTCTGCCTGGACACCCGGTCGGTCGCCGAGATCGCCGCCCACCTGCACCTGCCGCTCGGCGTGGTGAAGGTCCTGGTCGGCGACATGGCCGACATCGGCCTCGTCCTGATCCACCAGACCGACCTGGTCCTCGGCGACCGGTCGTCGCGCGAGTTCATGGAGCGGGTGCTGCAGGGGTTGCGCAACCTCTGAGCACCGACACACTCGCGACGCTCGTCTTCGACACCTTGCTGCGTGGCGCGGGCACCGGCAGCACCCTCTGACGGCTGCGACCGTGTGCGTGCACGTCCCAGGCCAACGACCGGTGGTGTCGCAAACTACCCGGAAACCGGCCTTCGGGCAGAGCTCAGTCCTCGTCCGGTCTCAGGCCCGGCGGGAAACCCGTCAATCCTCGACCAAAGCCGCCGACGTGATGCGGTGCAACGGATACCGTTCGTGGTCCGTGCCGACCAGGACGCCGCCGCCGACGCGGATGGGGCGGACAACGCGTTGGCTGGCCGTGCCGCGGGAGTCGACGAAGCCGATCCAGACCTCGCGGTGTTCGAGGGTGGCGCGGGAGAGCAGTTCGAGCGTCGCGGTGGTGTCGGCGCCGCCGCCGGAGGGGGCGCGGACGGCGGCGCCGCGGCGGCGCGCGGTGGCCGAGTCGCCGGCGCGGAGGTTGGAGACGATGCGGGCCGCTTGCTCGTCTGTCAGCACGGCCTGCTCGCCGGGGCGCGCACGGGCGGCGCGGGCGCGCGCGGGTAACCGGCGGCCGGACGGGCGGAGGTCGACAACGCGGCCGTCGGGACCTTCCGCCGCGGGCGCGAAACCCGCGCCGCGCAAGGCTTCCAGGACTTCGCCCAGCGAGTACGAGCTGATGAGGACCGTCGGCGCGATCAGGCGCAGGTCGAACTCCGCGGCGATCGGCGAGGCCAGCACCTCGGCCAGCAGCGCTTCGTCGTCGCACCGCAGGAAGGAGCCGGCGGCACCGCCGCGGAGGCGGCCGTGGCGGCGCGCGACGTCGTCGATCAGGTAGGTCAGGCCCTGCGGCACGGGCGTCGCCGACTTGTCGCGGAACAACGCGTGCAGTTCGTCCGCCGTGCGGCCCGTGTCGAGGGCGCGGCGCACGGTCTCCTCGGTGATGCGGTACACGGTCGCGTGCCCGGCCGACTCGATGCCGGCTACCGCGGCCATCTCGGCCGCCAGCTCGGGCGTGAGCGGTCCCGGCGCGACCACCGTCAGGTCGGCCTGCACCAGCACGTGGTCGACGGGCGCCGGCAGCGCGCGGTGCATCGCCTCGACCGCGGCCGGGCGGTCGTCCTCCAGCAGCGCCCTCGTCGCGGACGTCAGCGCACCCAGCCCGACGAGCCCCAGCGCCGAGGCTTCGGCCATCGTCCAGCGCACGGTCTCGTCGCGCAGCCGCCCGCCCCGCCGTGGCGCGCGCCACGCGAGCACGGCCACCAGCTCGGCCACGCTCTTCACGCCCGACCCCGGAGCCAGCTCCGCCAACGCCGCGAGCACGCGGCGCCGCCCGACCGGCGCCAGCGGCCGCCGCAGGTCCTCCGACAGCGGTGCGACCGGCTTGTCCTTCGCGTCGCGCCCGCCCGCCAGCCCGGGCAGCCGCGGCAGCTCCAGCCACGCCTGCGCGAGCGTCATCCAGCGCTGCACGGTCGGCGACGCGAGCCAGGTGTCCGTGAGCGTCGTCGGCACCCACTCCGGCGTCGTCGACTCGCTGTCGGCCACCAGCCCCGCGCCCACGGCCAGCTCGGCGACCAGCGTGGCGCGCGCTTCGTCGACTTCCAGGTCCTTCGCCAGCTTCCGCAGCTCCCGCACGCCCAGGCCACCGGCCTTGAGCACGGGCGGCGGAGTGGCCGACCACGACCGCAGCAGCGCTTCGGTCTGCCGCAACAGCTCCATGGCCTCGCCGGCCGCCGTCGTGTCCACAGTGTCCGTCCCGTGTGGATGGACGGGCAGGGCGGGCTCTCCGAGCGTGGCCGGGTCGAACGCGCGGCCGCCGCGCAGCAGCAGGCCCAGCTCGCGCGGCAGCTCCACCGTCTGGTCGTCGCGCCGCAGCAGCAGGCCGCGCGCGAGCAGCTTCTGCACGGGGGTGGCGGCGTCGGACAGCGCGACGTCGAAGCTCGCGTCGCGCGTGCGCCCGATCGGCGGGCCCGCGGCCAGCGCCGCGAGCACCTTCCGTTCGTCGTCGGTCACCTCGGCTACCCGCGCGGCCAAGTCGGTGGCGGCCAGCGCGGGCGACGGCGTGCCCAGTCCGGCTGGGAACGGACCGAGCGCGTCGCGCGCCGCCGGCGGCACGCGCAGCTCGTCGTCGGCACCCCAGACGAGGGCCCGCGCGCGCAGCCGGGTCAGCTGGTCGGGCACCTCCGTGCCGACGAGTTCCGTCACGGTCGCCAGCGGCGCCGGCGCGGTGTCGGCCCCGGCGACGAGCAACGCGTCGAGCACGGCCAGCGTGAACGTGTCGAGGTCCTCGCAGGCGCGCGCGACGGAACCGGGGGTGCCGGCGCGGGTGGCCAGCACGGTGGTGTCGGAGGGCGGTGGGGTCGACAGGTCGCGACGCGTGCGCAGCAGCTCGGTGAGTGCGTCGTCGGACTCCGCACGCAGCCAGTCCGCCAGAGAGGTCGCGGGCATAGAGGCCCAGGATACCGGGCGGGTGCGCGGGCTCGAGGGGTGTTGGGGCAGACTGTGTGCGAAGCCGGTGCGATTGCCGATGGAGGACGTTGTGGCCAAGGGTGAGAACGGCAGGAAGAAGGGCGTCGACCCGACCTGGCCGGGCGAGGACGGCGAGCACCCCGTGACGGAGCTCTCGTCCGACCGCCAGGGCGCGCTGTCGCCGTTCGGCGACCTGACTTTCCCGCTCGACACGGTGCCGTACGTGCACCCGGAGACGGAAATCAACTGGAAGTAGGGGCCCGCCGGAGTTACCGGCGAGTCACCCGGTTGGGGTCGGGTGTCCGGCGTCACGGGGCTAGTGTCGTCAGTGTCCTAGCCACAGGTTTCCCAGCGGGGAGTTAGTGCCATGCCGGTTCCCGGTCCCGGGTATTCGATCACCGTCCGGGTCGAGGCCCCGGCTTCGTCCACCGCCGCCGGTGACCTCACCACCGCCGTCGGTCGCGTCGGCGGGGTGCTGACGGCGTTCGACGTCGTCGAGTCGCACGCCGAGATGATCGTGGTCGACATCAGCGCCAACGCGCTGTCGGAGAACCACGCGCAGGACATCACCCAGGCTCTCGACTCCCTGCCCGGGGTGAAGGTGCGGAAGGTCTCGGACCGGACGTTCCTGATCCACCTCGGCGGCAAGATCGAGGTCACCCCCAAGGTCGCGCTCCGCAACCGTGACGACCTCTCCCGCGCGTACACGCCGGGCGTCGCCCGCGTGTGCCAGGCGATCGCGGCCAACCCCGAGGACGCCCGCCGCCTGACCATCAAGCGCAACACCGTGGCCGTGGTCACGGACGGGTCGGCCGTGCTGGGCCTGGGCAACATCGGCCCGGCGGCCGCGCTGCCCGTGATGGAGGGCAAGGCGGCGCTGTTCAAGAAGTTCGCGGGCGTCGACGCGTGGCCGGTGTGCCTGGACACCCAGGACACCGAGGAGATCATCAAGATCGTCAAGGCGATCGCGCCGGTGTACGCGGGCATCAACCTCGAGGACATCGCCGCGCCGCGCTGCTTCGAGATCGAGGCGCGCCTGCGCGAGCAGCTCGACATCCCGGTGTTCCACGACGACCAGCACGGCACGGCGATCGTGGTCGTCGGCGCCCTGCGCAACGCGCTGCGCGTGGTCGGCAAGAACATCGAGGACTGCAAGATCGTGGTCAGCGGCGTCGGCGCGGCCGGCTCGGCCATCATCCGGCTGCTGCTGCGCAAGAACCCGCGTGACATCGTGGCCGCCGACATCGACGGCATCGTCCACCCCGATCGCGGCAACCTCGACGACAACCTGACCTGGATCGCCTCGCACACCAACCAGGACAAGCAGTCGGGCACGCTGCACGAGGCGCTCGTGGGCGCCGACGTGTTCATCGGCGTCTCGGCCCCGAACCTCTTCGGCGCCGACCAGGTCGCGACGATGGCCAAGGACGCCGTGGTGTTCGCGCTGGCCAACCCGGACCCGGAGATCGACCCGCTCGAGGCGCAGAAGCACGCCGCGGTGGTCGCCACGGGCCGCAGCGACTTCCCGAACCAGATCAACAACGTGCTGGCGTTCCCGGGCGTCTTCCGCGGCCTGCTCGACGCCGCCGCGCACGACATCGACGACACGATGCTGCTGGCGGCCGCCGACGCGATCGCCGACGTGGTCGACCACAGTCGGCTCAACGCGTCGTTCATCGTGCCGAGCGTCTTCGACAGCGCGGTCGCGCCGGCCGTCGCGGACGCGGTGCGCGCCGCCGTGCGCAAGGAAGCCGCGATCGGCTGAGGTTCTTCGCGAACGGGCCCCGCTGCTGTTCGGCGGGGCCCTTTTCGTGCTCTCCGGTGGTGGCGTGGGTAGCCTCCAGGGGTGAGTGAACTCAGCCACGTCGATGCCACCGGTGCCGCGCGGATGGTCGACGTCTCCGGCAAGACGGCGACCGCGCGCACCGCCCTCGCGGGCGGCACCGTGCACACCACCGCGGAGGTGGTGAAGTTGTTGTCCGCCAACGGGTTGCCGAAGGGCGACGCGCTGGCGACGGCCCGGATCGCCGGGATCATGGGCGCGAAGAAGGTGCCGGACCTGATCCCGCTGTGCCACCAGATCGCGCTGTCGGGCGTGAAGGTGGAGTTCGAACTCGGCGACGCGGCCGTGCACATCACCGCGACGGCGAAAACCACCGACGTCACGGGCGTCGAGATGGAGGCCCTCACGGCCGTCGCCGTCGCCGGCCTGACGGTGCACGACATGATCAAGGCCGTCGATCCGGCCGCGACGCTCGACAACGTCCGCCTGATCCGCAAGGACGGCGGCAAGACCGGCACGTGGGAGCGGCAGTCATGACCGAAGCACGGGTGATCGTGGCGTCCAACCGCGCCGCGAAGGGCGTGTACGAGGACAAAACGGGGCCAGTGCTGGTTTCCTGGCTGTCTTCGCACGGGTACGAGGTGCCGGCGCCGGTGGTCGTCGAGGACGGCGCGCCGGTCGGCGTGGCGCTGCGCGCCGCGGTTTCCGACGGCGTCGCAGTGGTCTTGACCACTGGCGGAACCGGGATTTCCCCGACGGACCGGACGCCGGACGTCACCCGCGAAGTTCTGGACTACGAGCTGCCGGGTGTGGCGGACGCCATCCGCGCGGCCGGTCTGCCGCACGTGCCGACGGCGGTGCTGTCGCGCGGAGTGGCCGGCGTCGCGGGGCGCACGTTGGTCGTGAACCTGCCCGGGTCCAAGGGCGGCGTGAAAGACGGGCTGGGCGTACTGGAGGACATCCTGGCGCACGCGGTGGACCAGCTCGCCGGTGGTGACCACCCGCGGCCTGCGACCACGGAGGACGCCGCCTCGGTGGCGGACGCGCTCGCCGCTGCGCAGCCCGCGGAGTCCGTGGCGGTGGCCGAGGCTCCGGTGGTGCGGATCCTCTGCGCCGACGTCAGCGACCAGCCGCTGTCGGTTGACGAGCACGCCCGCCTGGTCGAAGACGATGCCGCCGGCGCCGTGGTGACGTTCGGCGGGGTCGTGCGCGACCACGACGGCGGCAAGGGCGTCCGCGACCTCACGTACGAGGGGCACCCCACGGCCGGCGAAGTGCTCGCCCAGGTGGTGAACGACCTGGCCGGCCGGTGGACCGGGGTGCGCGCCGTGGCGGTCAGCCACCGCGTCGGCCCGCTGGCCATCGGCGACGTGGCCCTGGCCTGCGCCGTGGCGGCCGAGCACCGCGGGCAGGCTTTCGCCGCGTGCGCGGAGCTGGTCGACGAGGTGAAGGCCCGGTTGCCGATCTGGAAGCACCAGCACTTCACGGACGGCTCGGACGAGTGGGTCAACTCGCCCTGACGGGCCCGGACGCTGAAACGAGCTGAGCGCGCCGTACCGGCCGAATCAGTGTGGAAACGGGCGAACCGGACGTTCGGCGCTCTCAGTACGTCTGAGCCGCGCGAACCACCGTGGGCGTCCGCACGGCCGGCTCAGTGCCGGACCCGACCTCGAAGGGCCCCACCGCCGGGGGAATGTCGCGGTGGGGCCCTTCGTCGGGAATTGCAGCCCGATGGCGCGGTCAGAGCCTCCCGGAGGAGGCCCGGATCACTTGGTGGCGATCTTCTGGCCGACCAGGATCAGGTTCGCGTTCGGGATGTAGCTCTTGTTCAGGTCCTGCAGCTTCTGGTAGCCGCCCTGGACGTCGAACTTGCTGGCGATCTTGGACAGCGTGTCGCCGGCCACGACGGTGTAGTCGCCATTCGGGTTCGACTTCGAGACGCCGGTCGCCGGGGTCGAGACGGCCTTCTTCGCGCTCGTGCTCTTCTTCGGGGTGACCTTCTTGGTCGACTTCGAGGTCGACTTGGTCGACTTGTGCGAAGCGGTCGAGCCGCCCGCGCCCTTGCCGTAGCAGTTCGGCCACGCGCCGCCGCCCTGGCCGGCCAGGACGCGCTCGGCGACGGCGATCTGCTGCTCGCGCGAAGCGTTCGCCGCGCTGCCGGTGCCGCCGTAGGCCTTCCAGGTGCTCTGCGTGAACTGCAGGCCGCCGTAGTAGCCGTTGCCGGTGTTGGTGCTCCAGTTACCGCTGCTCTCGCACTGCGCGACAGCGTCCCAGTTCGTCGCCGACGCGGGGGTCGCGGCGATCGCAACGGGCGCACCGACCGCGATACCCGCGACAGCGACGCGGGCGATGGTGCGGGTGGCAGCGGACATCTTGCGGTGCTTGCCTCGGTAAGACATCTGAACACTTCTCGGTTTCCTGCGCCTACGAGCCCGGAGGCTGAGGGTCGGGTTGGGGGCCCGTCCGCCCGTTGCCGGGCGGCAGACGCGGGCAGCGCACGACGCGCGGCCTTCGTCCCCTCGTCCCTGTCCGGAAATGCTTTCGCTCGGGGTATGGGTCCGGGGATCCGCTGGACAGGGCTAGGCGCTACGGATTCCCGGTCTTGCTCGGTCGGTCGGGGCCAACCGAAAAGCGACGGTACGTAACGAGAGCCGTGATCGGAAATTATTCGGCATGTGACCTACGTCACAGTAACAGTGGGCAACCTGTCGCGATCGGTATGTTTTCGCAGGTCAGAGGGCCGTTATCTGCCCGTTTTCTGGCCGAGATATTTCACGGATCGTGAGGCTTGGGTCACGTCGATAAGGCGTCAACGGTCCATTCGCGCACTGAATGAGTGGGGCACCTTAAACCACTCAGTGCGAACTCCGCCAGTGCAGGGCGAGTGGTTCCGCGAAGACCCGGGAATACGCCGTGAGCGAACTACTTCGGAGAGTAGGGATAAACGAAAATGGCCGCTCACGGCGCCTGGAGCGCCGCTTGCGGTGGTCCGGACCAAATGGCGAGGCAGGCCCGCTGCGGCGCCCAGTGAGGCACTGAGCGCCGTCGGACGGGGTTCAGCCGGAGGTCACCCGCCGGCGAACGGCGGGAGAACGTCGAGTTGCGCGCCGTCACTCAGCGCACGAGTCTGATCGCGGACGGCGATCTCGTTCAGCAGGAAGCTCGCCGCGTCGAGGATGCGCGGCAGCGGGCCCGGGTGCAGTTCGCGCACCACGCGGACGGCGTCCGCCACGGTGGCGCCCTCGGGCAGCTTCAGCTTCTCCTCCTCGACGCCCGCGGCCGCTCGCGCCGAGGCGAAGTAGCGGACCAGCACTGTCATGGGTTCGAGGGACTGGGGTGCCATGTCATCCGCCGATCGCACTCATGGGCCGGATCGGCTGCGCGAAGCCGGCTTCGTTGATCTCGTGGCCCGCGAGCTTGCCCCACATCGTGGCCCGCCACGCGTCCGCCACCTCTTCATCGCGCGCGCCCCCGCGCACGAGGGAGCGCAGGTCCGTCTCGTCCTGGGAGAACAGGCAGGAGCGCACGGCGCCGTCGGCCGTGAGCCGGGTGCGCTCGCACGCGGCGCAGAACGGCCTGGTCACCGACGCGATCACGCCGACGTCGCCGGGGCCGCCGTCCACCAGCCACCGCTCGGCCGGCGCGCCGCCGCGGGCGGCCGGGAACGGGGACAGGGTGAACTCCTCGCCCAGCATCGCGAGGATCTCCTCCGCGGTGATCATGTCGCGCCGGTTCCAGCCGTGCTGCGCGTCGAGCGGCATCTGCTCGATGAACCGCAGGTGGTAGCCCTCGGCGAGGCAGAACCGCAGCAGCGGGACGGCCTCGTGGTCGTTGAGCCCACGCATCAGCACGGAGTTGACCTTCACCGGCGCCAGGCCGGCCTCGCGCGCGGCCGCCAGCCCCGCGAGCACGTGGGACAGCCGGTCGCGCCGGGTGAGCTTCTCGAACAGCTCGCGGTCGACGGTGTCGAGCGAGACGTTGATCCGGTCCAGCCCGGCCGCCGCGAGGCGGGGCGCGCGCTTGGCGAGCCCGATCCCGTTGGTGGTCATGGAAACCCGCGGCCGCGGCTCGAGCGCCGTGATGCGCGCCACGATGTTCTCCAGGCCCGGGCGCAGCAGCGGCTCGCCGCCGGTCAGGCGGATGTCCGTGACACCGAGCTGCTCGACGGCGATGCGCATGAGCCGCACCAGCTCGTCGTCGGTGAGCACCTGCTCGCCCGGCATCCAGTCGAGGCCCTCGGCCGGCATGCAGTACGTGCAGCGCAGGTTGCACCGGTCCGTGAGGGATACCCGCAGGTCGGTGGCCACTCGGCCGAAGCTGTCGAGGAGTCCGGGGTGGTCGGGCCGGGGGCTTGCGGGCGCTCCTGAAGTTCCTCGTCTACCGGCAACACGAGGAAACCCGAGATGTACTGCCGTCATTACGCACAGCTTAACCCGCGAACGCTCGAATGCCGACTCCTGGGAAATCCACGGGCGGCCCGATGAGCGCGGCTTCGAAGCGCGGGCCGTGACCGCGTCGTCACCGCCCGCCGGGGCGCGTGGCGGGACCGTTCGCGCACCGGCTCGCCCCCGACTGTCCGGAAGTGACGCCGACCACCTCCGACCTCGCCCGACGGGCAGCGGAACCCCAGGCCGCACGGGGTTTTGCGGCCGCCGCCGGACTGTCCACTCCGGCTGTGACGCGGGTCATCACCGCGTCCGATGACCGGCGTCCGGAGACCTCCCTCCGGACAGTTCTCACGACGCGGGACAAACCCGGGCGTTATCAGAAAGCAATACCCGAAGTGTTACCCAGCAATTCGCGGTTCGCATGGCTTTTCCTCAACTGCGGCGATAATGTTCCGGTCATGCCGCAATTTCGGTTGTCCGAGGCCGCCCGGCTCCTCGGCGTCAGCGACGACACCGTCCGGCGCTGGGTCCGGGCCGGTCAGTTGACCGCGACCGACGACGCCGCCGGCCGGAAGGTCGTCGACGGCGCCCAGCTCGCGGGGTTCGCCCGTGCGCAGGCCGCCGGTCCCGAGGACCCGTCGGCTGTCGGCCGCTCCGCCCGCAACCGCTTCGTGGGGCTCGTCACCGAAGTCACCGCCGACAAGGTGATGGCCCAGGTCGAGCTGCAGTGCGGGGCGCACCGAGTGGTGTCACTGATGAGTTCGGAAGCCGTCCGCGAGCTCGGGTTGCGCCCGGGTGTGCTGGCGGTGGCCGTTGTCAAGGCGACCACCGTAGTGGTGGAGACCCCGGAAGGAACCAGATGAAGAAGCTCGCCATCGCCAGCGCCGTCGCGGGGGTAGCGGTTTTCGCCGGTGCGTGCAGCTCGGGCGACCAAGCCAGCAGCAACTCGAGTTCCGGCAGCGCGTCGGCCCCGGCGCCCGCCAGTGCCTCGGGCACGCTGACCGTGTTCGCGGCCGCTTCGCTGACCGAGTCGTTCAACGCGCTCGGCAAGCAGTTCGAGGCCGCACACCCGGGTGTCACCGTGAAGTTCGACTACGAGGGCTCCTCGGCCCTCGTGCAGAAGCTGAACAACGGCGCCAAGGCCGACGTGTTCGCCTCGGCGGACCAGGCCAACATGGACAAGGCCGTCCAGGGCGGGGTGATCGACGGGCAGCCGACCGTGTTCGCCACCAACAAGCTCACGATCGCGGTCGCCAAGGGCAACCCGAAGGGCATCAAGACGTTCTCCGACCTCACCAAGTCCGGACTGACCGTGGTCGTCTGCGCCCAGCAGGTGCCGTGCGGCTCGGCGACGAAGAAGGTCGAGCAGAACACCGGCGTCACGCTGAAGCCGGCGAGTGAAGAGACTGACGTCAAGCAGGTGCTCGCCAAGGTCCAGTCGGGTGACGCCGACGCGGGCCTGGTGTACGTCACCGACGCGACGTCGGCCGCGGACAAGGTCGACAAGGTCGACTTCCCGGAGGCGAGCGGGGCGATCAACAGCTACCCGATCGCCGTGGTGAAGGACGCTCCGCAGCTGGCGCTGGCGAAGGAGTTCACCGACTTCGTCAACGGCCCGCAGGGCAAGGCCGAGCTGACCAAGATCGGGTTTGGTCCGGCTCAGTAGGGGACAGCGGAGTGCGGCGGCCACCGGCCGGCCGCCGCACTCGCGAGTCCCTGGTGTTCTCTGGTTCCCCGCCGTGGCGGCGCTCGCGCTCGTGGTGCTGCCCGTC
The DNA here is from genome assembly GCF_044452505.1 of Amycolatopsis sp. NPDC051903. Taxonomy (NCBI): domain Bacteria; kingdom Bacillati; phylum Actinomycetota; class Actinomycetes; order Pseudonocardiales; family Pseudonocardiaceae; genus Amycolatopsis; species Amycolatopsis sp. NPDC051903. The sequence continues at coordinate 133,603 of NZ_JBITBT010000005.1, forward strand.
ATCGGGCTGCTCGTGCGCTCGGACATCACCCGGTTCCCGTCCCTGCTCGTCTCCGCGTCTTCGCTGGCCGCGCTGAAGCTGTCGCTGATCACGGCCCTTCTCTCGACGGCCGCGTGCGTTGTCCTCGGCGTGCCGCTGGCCATCGTCCTGGCGCGCTCCCGGGTGCCCGGCGTGCGAGTGCTGCGCTCGATCGTGCTGCTGCCGCTGGTGCTCCCACCCGTGGTCGGCGGCCTCGCGCTGCTGTACCTGCTGGGCCGCAAGGGTTTTCTCGGCATCCTGATCAACGCGCTGACCGGCCAGCAGATCCCCTTCACCACCGCGGCGGTGGTGATCGCGCAGACCTTCGTCGCCATGCCGTTCCTCGTGGTGAGCCTCGAAGGCGCGCTGCGCGGCTCCGGCGACCGCTACGAGCAGGTCGCTTCGACCCTCGGCGCGCGCCCGTGGACGGTGTTCCGCCGCGTGACCGTGCCGCTCCTGCTGCCGGCGCTCGGGTCCGGGGTCGTCCTGAGCTTCGCCCGCGCGCTGGGCGAATTCGGCGCGACGATCACGTTCGCCGGTAGCCTCGAAGGCGTTACGCGCACGCTGCCGCTGGAGGTCTACACGCAGGCCGAGGTGGACGTCGACAGTGCGGTGGCGCTCGCCTTGCTGCTCATCGTGGTGGCGATCGTGGTCATCGCGGTGGCGCGGCCCCGGTCGTTCGAAGGTGGTCTGCGGTGACGCTCTCGGCCCGGATCGCGCTCACGCGCGGCACGTTCTCCCTCGACGTCGAGTTCACCGTGCCCGAGGGCACCGTGCTCGCGCTGCTCGGGCCGAACGGCTCCGGCAAGTCCACCGTGCTCGGCAGCCTGGCCGGGCTCGTCCCGGTGACCTCGGCCGACATCACGCTCGCCGGCCGCACGCTGGCGGGCGAGCGCGTGGACCTCGCGCCGCACGAGCGCGGCATCGGGCTGCTCTCCCAGGACGCGCTGCTGTTCCCGCACCTGTCCGCTTTGGACAACGTCGGCTTCGCGCCCCGGTCGGCCGGGGCGAGCCGGGCGAAATCCCGCGAGGTGGCCGAGGAGTGGCTGGCCGAAGTGGACGCTTCGGCGTTCGCGCGCCGCCGGCCCGGCCAGCTCTCGGGTGGCCAGCAGCAGCGCGTGGCCATCGCGCGGGCGCTGGCGTCGTCGCCGTTGTTGCTGCTGCTCGACGAGCCCTTCGCCGCGCTGGACGTGGACGCGGCACCCGCGATCCGCGGCCTGCTGCGGCGCGTGCTGCGCGGCGGCCCGACGACCGTGCTGGTCACCCACGACCCGCTCGACGCGCTCGCCCTGGCCGACCACGTGGCCGTGATGTCGGACGGGCGCATCGTCGAACGCGGGCCGACGCGCGACGTGCTGGCCGCGCCGCGCACGCCGTTCACGGCCCGGATCGCCGGCCTCAACCTGGTGGCCGGCATCGCCGAAGCCGACGGGCTGCGCACCAGCTCCGGCGACCTCGTGTCGGGGCTGCTGTCGGCGGACGCCGTGGTGGGCGAGGCCGCGGTCGCGGTGTTCGAGCCCAGCGCGGTGGCCGTGTACCCGCACGACGGGGAGCACCGCGGCAGCCCGCGCAACACCGTCGAGGCGAAGGTGGCGGCGCTCGAGCCGCACGGGCCCGTGATCCGGCTGCGCGTGACCGACGGCGGCTGGGGCGAGGGCCTCAGCGCGGACCTGACGCCGGCGGCGGTCGCCGACCTGGAGCTGGAACCGGGCTCGCCGGTCACTCTGTCGGTGAAGGCCGCGACGGTCGCCGTGCACCCGGCGCAGCCGTGACGGAGGCGTTGCGCCGCAAGGAGAATCCCAGGATTCGGGCAGTTTTGCCGGCGCCCCGTGATACCGTTCCGACTCGATCAAGATCCTGCGTGGAAGAGGACGGCGAGGGTGACCGAAGGCCGCTGGAACTACCTGAGCGACATGGACGGCGTCCTGGTTCGCGAGGAGCACCTCGTGCCGCGCGCGGACGAGTTCCTCGCCGAACTGCGCGACAACGGCATCGGTTTCCTGGTGCTCACGAACAACTCGATCTACACCCCGCGCGACCTGCGCGCGCGGCTGCTGCGCACCGGGCTCGACATCCCCGAGGAGTCGATCTGGACCTCGGCGCTGGCGACCGCGCAGTTCCTCGACTCGCAGCGCCCCGGCGGCACGGCGTTCGTGATCGGCGAGGCGGGCCTGACCACTGCGTTGCACGAGGTCGGGTACGTGCTGACCGAACGCGACCCGGACTACGTGGTGCTGGGCGAGACGCGCACGTACAGCTTCAGCTCCATCACCAACGCGATCCGGCTGATCGAGCGCGGCGCGAAGTTCATCGCCACCAACCCGGACGCGACCGGGCCGAGCAACGAGGGCTCGCTGCCGGCGACCGGGTCCGTCGCGGCGCTGATCGAGCGCGCGACCGGGCGTTCGCCGTACTACGTGGGCAAGCCGAACCCGCTGATGATGCGCTCGGCGCTGCGCCGGCTGGGCGCGCACTCGGAGTCGACGCTGATGATCGGCGACCGCATGGACACCGACGTGCACGCGGGCCTCGAAGCGGGGCTGCAGTCGATCCTCGTCCTGTCCGGGATTTCCACTCCGGAGTCGGCCGAACGCTATCCGTACCGGCCGACGATGGTGATCGACTCCGTCGCGGACCTGATCGGGCGAACCCTGGACCCGTTCGGAGAAGGCTGACCGGTACGGACGGCGGAGCAGGGCCTATCGTCGAACGATGAGCGTGTATGTGGTGGGCGACGTCCACGGGCACCGAGACGCCCTGGCCGACGCCCTGCGCGCCGAGGGACTGGTCGACGGCGACGACAAGTGGAGCGGCGCCGAAGACCAGCTGTGGTTCCTCGGCGACTTCGTGGACCGCGGCCCCGACGGGGTGGGCGTGATCGACTTCGTGCGTTCGCTGCAGGAGCAGGCGACCGACGCCGGCGGGTCCGTGCAGATGCTGCTGGGGAACCACGAGATCCTGCTCCTGGGGATGTACCACTTCGGCGACCGCCAGGTGCCGTCGGACTTCGGCCCGCGCAGCTTCGCGCGCAGCTGGGAGATCAACGGCGGCCTGCTGTCCGACCAGGACCGGCTCACGCCGGAGCACATCGAGTGGCTCTCGGCGCGTCCGGTGGTTTCCCTCGTCGACGACCACCTGCTGGTGCACTCGGACACGCTCGAGTACCTGGACTGGGGCGACGGCCTCGATGCGATCAACGCGGCGGTCAAGGAGATCCTGACCGGCAACGACATCGAGGCCTTCTGGGAGGTCTGGCGGCGGATGACCACGCGCTACGCCTTCCGCGGCCCCGCCGGCGAGGACAACGCGCAGCAGCTGATGGACGCGCTGGGCGGCACGCGGATCGTCCACGGGCACAGCGTGATCGCCGACCAGCTGGGGATCCACCCGGCGCAGATCGAAGGACCCTACCTGTACGCCGGCGGCAAGGCGCTGGGGATCGACGGCGGGTTGTTCGTCGGCGGGCCGTGCCTGGTGGTGGAGCTGCCGTTCGTGCCGGAGTCCTAGAGGCCGTTATCGGGGGCCGGCACGATCTCCTTGCCCAGCGGCATGAGGGAGATCGGGATCAGCTTGAAGTTCGCGAGCCCCAGCGGGATGCCGATGATGGTGAGGCACAGCAGCACGCCCGTGATCACGTGCCCGATCGCCAGCCACAACCCGGCGAAGATGAACCAGATGATGTTGCCCAGCACCGACCCGACCCCCGCGTCGCGCCGGTCGACGATCGTGCGGCCGAACGGCCACAGCGCGTAGTTCGCGATCCGGAAGCTCGCCAGCCCGAACGGGATGGTGATGATCAGGATGCAGCAGATGATGCCCGCGACGAGGTAGCCGACGGCCATCCAGAAGCCGCAGAGCACGAGCCAGATGATGTTCAGCAGCAGGCGCATCAGACGTGCAGCTCCCCACTCACCACGGTGACCGCGCGGCCACTGAGGTGGACGCGGTCGTTGTCGAGTTCCGTTCCGACGACCCCGCCCCGCTGCGACACCTGCGCTGCGGTGAGGTTCGTCTTCCCGAGCTTGCGCCCCCAGTACGGCGCCAGCGCGCAGTGCGCCGACCCCGTCACGGGATCCTCGTCCACCCCGACCCCGGGGCCGAAGAACCGGCTGACGAAGTCGTACTCGGTGCCTCGCGCCGTGATGATCAGGCGGCCGGTCCACGTGTTCTTCAGCTGCGCGAGGTCCGGCTCGGCCTTGCGGACGCTTTCTTCGTCGGGCAGCTCCACGAACAGGTTCTCCTTGGCGCGGCCCACATACGTGGTGTCGCCGGCCAGGATGTGCCCGACGTCCTCGCCCGTCTCGCGCGGCTCGTCCGCGGGGAAGTCCATGCGGATCCAGCCGTCGCCCTGCTTGGCGCAGGTGAGGATCCCGCTGCGCGTGTCGTACGTCTGCGTCCCGCCGAGCACCTGCGTCGCCGCGATGGTCGCGTGGCCGCACAGGTCCACCTCGGTGGTCGGGGTGAACCAGCGGAGTTCGGTGGTTTCACCCCCGGGCCTCACGAACGCCGTCTCGGAGTGCTTCATCTCGGCCGCCACCTGCTGCATCCAGCCGTCCTCCACCGCCCGCTCGAGGACGACCACCCCGGCCGCATTCCCGGCGAACGCCTGGTCGGTGAAGGCGTCGACCACGTAGAACCGCATGTGCGCAACGTTACCGGTGGTGGTCGGGGGAGCGGGTCAGGGATTTCCCCTGGAGTTTTTTGGCGCTTTGTCGACTTGGCTCGACGGTTAGGGGAGGAGACGTTCGAGCTTCTCGGACAGGTCTTCAGCCGTCCGGCATGCTTGATCCGTCGTGTTGGTGGGGCTGGCTGACCGGGGTTTGCCGGCTTCGTCCAGTCACTGCAACCTGCTGAGGCGACGCGGAGCCACCTCGCGGCTGAGTCAGCGAGCCCGCAGTGAGCGGGTGAAAGCTAGGCGGTGCCACCTCGCGGCTGAGTCGGCGCCCAACGTGCCGTCACCTTGTGGAGAGCCCGCATTCAGCGTGTGAAAGCTAGGTGGTGCCACCGGCGTGTTCTATCGCCGGTGGCACTGCACTCGCCCCGCGGCACCACCGAAGTGGTGATGCCGTGTCCTTCCTGTTCACCCACCGATGACCGGTGGTGTGATCTTCTCGCCGTCGGGTCCACGCTCGGGCCGCACCTCGAACACCTCGTCCGGGTCGGCCTGGGTCGGGAGCTTGTTCTTGTGCTCCTTGTCGTCTTCCTTCTTCTTGCCGGCGCCCGCTGCGCCGCCCGCCCCGGGTGCGCCGGCCTTGCCGCCTTTGCCCGCGTTGGCCGCTGCGGTCGCGCCGCGCTCGAGGCGTTCGCTCGCGCCCTTGGCGCCGCTGCCCTCGCCTTCGCCCGGCTTCGCGGTCGCTCCGCCACCAGAGACGCGGCTTCCGGCGGACCCGCCGCCGGCCCGTCCGCCGCCGAAGCCGGACCGCCCGCGCACGGTGTCCTCACCACTGCCCCCGACACCACCCGGCCCGCCGCCGAGCGCCATCGCATCGGGGGACAGCCGCCCGAACCCGCCACCCGCGGCCGGTGAGCGGAAGCCGCCCCCACCGCCGGGCCCGGCCCCCGGGAACGCCCCGGCGCCGGTGCTGGTCCCCGGGGTGTAGGCGTTGCCGCCGAAGTTGGCCGGCGCACCCCCGGGGCCGCCGCCAGCGCCGCTGCTGCCGCCGGTCCCGCTGAAGTTGGCGCCGGCCGGGCCGTTGAAGCCCCCACCGTGCCCGCCGACACCACCGCTGGGCGCGGCGCTGCTGATGTGGGTGCTGTTGTCCGACCCGCCGAGCTGCGGCGGCGGTGCGAACTGGGGCTGTGTTGTGGACGTTTCGTGGTACGTGTTGTCCAGGCCTTGCATCACTTGGACAGCTTGTTGATGCGCTGCGTCCGCTTGCTGCTGCTTGGCCGCGATCCCGTTCATCGTTTGAATGGCACCGGCCGGGTCGCCGCTGGTGATCTGTTGCGTGGCCTTGTCCATCTCGGCCTGCTGGTTGAACCCGGTGGGCTCGGGCATGTTGTGCTGGGCGTAGCTGGCTGCAGCTGCTTGCTGGGAGTACCGGTTGGAACTCAACTGTGCGGCGTTGGCGGTTTGCGCGGTGTAGGAGGCTGTGTTCTGGAAGAAGTTGTGCGCTTGTGACGCACCGGCTCCCTGCCACACTGCGCCGCTGGTTTTAGTCGCACTGTCCACCGAATGAGAAATCGTCGCGAGCCAGTTTCCTATGTCGTTGGAGACTCGTCCCCGCGCGTCAATGCCTCCGACGTCCAAGTTGGTATGGACCATGTTGTACAGATCTTGGTGATCATGGGCGGCGTAGTTCGCGTTGGGGGCAGGACCATCGCCTCGTGTCGCCTGGTCCTGCAGCAATTGCTCGCCTTGGCTGACTGAGTAGTTCGACGCGTCCTGGCCCGTGCGATTGTCGACCGAGTCGCGGATGTTCTGCTGGTCCTCGGTGCCGAGGCGGCTCGGCGCTGCCTTCTTGGACAGGTCGGCGTGGGTCTGGCTGTAGTAGTCAGCCTCGTACTCGCGTTGCTCGGCGTGCCTCTCCGTCATGAGTCCGCCTTGTTCGCGTTTGAGAGGTTTTGCGTTTGTTCGCCATCGATTTTTCGGTAGTTGTTCCGAGCGATGGTGAGAGCTTCTTTGACCTGCTCGAAGCTGTTCTTGAGCTGCTCCAGATTGGGTATTAGCGACTGCGGGTCGCCGTCGGCGACTTTACGATTGAAATCCGCAACTTCTTTTGCGTAGTCGCTGTTGCCCATTTGGGCTCGAGTTGTCAAAAGAAAAAGATTTCGTTGGATTTGGCCGTATCCGTGGAGGAATTCGTCGCAAACCTTCTCGTAGGCTTTGAAGGCCTCGTCGTTGATGGTGAAACCACCGCTCTCGGCGAGGGCTTTGAACTGGGTAGCGCCCTCGCTGATCCGCTGAACCCCTGCGTCGTCCAGCGGATTCGCAACGAGGTTCGGGAGGCTTTGTCCGGGGTTTCCAGATGTTGCTGCCGGCGGTCCTCCGCCGAAGTCAGCGTTCGCGTCACCGGTCGTCATCAAGCCCCTCCAGGATACCCTGCGTACTCCCCCGTTCACTGTAACTGGCTCGGTCTGCGATGTCAGTGAGTTCGGGCGATCGCTGATCAGCCGGCTTTCGGCAGCAGGACTTCCACGGCTTTGGCGACGCTGTCGGCGTAGTCGCATGCTTCGTCGGTGCTGCCGTTCGCCAGCGTGCCGACCACGATGGCTCGTGAGTGTGGCTTGACCTCCATCCGGACGGCACATCCCCCGGTAGCGTGAAGGAGGCCGCGTTCGAGGATCGCTTTCCGGCCGTTGATCGATCCGGTCTTCGCCACGGAGGGGTCGGTCAGGTCTTGGTCTATGGTCATGCCGTCCTGGAGCTGGAGACTGACGCCGTGTCCGTCGGGCCGGTCGGTGCCGCAGGAGTGCTCGATGTCGGCGGATTCGGGCTTCGCCGGTGGGTAGCCCTGTCCAGCGAGTGCCTGGTCCAGCGTTGTGCAGGGGCTCATGCCAGCCAACGGGGTGTTCGACTGCGCAGCTGAACTGCTCGGCGCCGACGCAGACGGGGTCGCCGGTGCGGGGGTGCCGCCGACGGACGGGCCGTCGCAGGCGGTCAGGGCGCAGGCGAGTGCGGCGAGGCCGACGAAGGTCACGAAGCCACGGATCGGTCCAGTCACGCGCTGAACACTACGGGTAGGTGATCGCCCGAGGCGAGCCCGTCGGCGGATGCCGTCAGCGCACGCCTTCCTCGATCGCATCCAACAGCCACCTCCGCAGGTGCGAGCCATCCGACGGCACGAACCTCAACCGGAACCCCCCGTCCCGAAGCGGCTCCGAGAACGTCACGTACCGGCCACCATCGGTATCCGCGAACGTCACCGTCCCGACGGGGCGCAGCGAGCCGTGGCGGGGGCGGAGGGAGAGTTCGACCGTGCCGTGGCGGTGGAGGGGCCAGCGGGAGTACGCGGCGAGCGCGTCGCGGTCGCGGCGGGAGGGGGAGGAGCCGTCGGCGGTGAAGTCGCGGTCGGAGAAGTCGGAGAAGTCCGCGGAGGAGTGGCGGGGCGGGGATTGGGTGATGGCGATCGGCGAGACGGGCAGCGGGGGATACGCGGGGAACATGCTCAGCACCGTCTCCGCCACCCGTTCGGGGCGGACCTGCAGGAAGCGGATGCCCTCGGCGAGGGACTCGGAGAACACGCCCAGGCCGAAGCCCGCGGAGGCGCGGTAGAGGACCGTGCCGGACGGGAGTTCGGCGGCGCGGACGATGATCAGGACCTCCGGGCGGGTCCAGGCCTGCAGCGTGGCCAGGACGTCCGGATCCAGTTTGTCCGCTTCGGCCAGCCCGCGGGACCGCATGGAGTCCCAGGCGGCGTCCGACAAGCGCTCGTGCTCGTCGACCGTGTAGCCCGGACTGCGGATCTCGAAGGGGTGCCACGAGGCGGGCAGGCCGCTGCGGCGCACGGCGACGTCGACCTCATGCCAGCTCAGGGAGAATTCCTCCGGCACAGCCCCAACCCCTCGTGAAAGGATCCCCAACCGCCACCGAGCGTAGCGGACGGCGCACGGCACTAGACTCCCCTTGTCGACGACGACCGCCACGGGAGGCACCCATGCCTGACGCGCCCGCATTGCCCAGTTACGCCTCCGGGACGTCCGACGTCCCCCTGCTGGGCGACACGATCGGGGACAACCTCGACCGCACTGTGGCCGCCTTCCCGGAGCGCGACGCGCTGGTGGACCGCGCGGCGAACATCAGGTGGACTTACGCGGAATTCAAGACCGACGTCGACACCCTCGCCCACGGCCTGGTCGCCAAGGGCATCCGCAAGGGCGACCGCGTGGGCATCTGGTCGCCGAACCGCGCGGAGTGGACGGTGCTGCAGTACGCGACCGCCAAGATCGGCGCCATCCTCGTCAACATCAACCCCGCGTACCGCTCGCACGAACTCGAGTACGTCCTCAAGCAGGCCGGCGTGCGGATGCTCGTCGCGGCGGACAAGTTCAAGACGTCGGACTACGCGGCGATGATCGAGGAGGTCCGGCCCCGGTGCGCGGACCTCGAGTCCGTGGTGCTGCTCGGCACCGGCGCGTGGACGGACCTGATGGCCGCCGGTGAAGGCGGCGACCCGGCGGAGCTCGCGAAGCTGCAGGCGAACCTGTCGGCCGACGACCCGATCAACATCCAGTACACCTCCGGCACCACGGGTTTTCCCAAGGGCGCCACGCTTTCCCACCACAACATCCTCAACAACGGCTTCTTCGTCGGCGAGCTGTGCAACTACACCGAGGAAGACCGCGTCTGCATCCCCGTGCCCTTCTACCACTGCTTCGGCATGGTCATGGGCAACCTCGCGTGCACCAGCCACGGCGCGGCCATGGTGATCCCGGCGCCGGCGTTCGACCCGAAGGCGACGCTGGAAGCCGTTGCGGCGGAAGGGTGCACGTCGCTCTACGGCGTGCCGACGATGTTCATCGCCGAGCTCAACCACCCCGAGTTCGACTCGTTCGACCTGTCGTCGCTGCGCACCGGGATCATGGCGGGCTCGCCGTGCCCGGTCGAGGTGATGAAGCAGGTCATCGACCGCATGGGCATGACCGAGGTGTCCATCTGTTACGGCATGACGGAAACCTCGCCCGTCTCCACACAAACGCGCGCCGACGACTCGGTGGAGCGCCGAGTGTCCACGGTGGGCCGCGTTGGACCGCACCTCGAGTCCAAAGTGGTCGATCCCGAAACGGGCCTGACGGTGCCGCGCGGCGTGCCCGGCGAACTCTGCACGCGGGGCTACTCCGTGATGCTCGGCTACTGGGAACAGCCCGACAAGACGGCCGAGGCCATCGACGCCGCCCGCTGGATGCACACCGGTGACCTCGCGATCATGGACGACGGCGGTTACCTCAACATCACCGGCCGCATCAAGGACATGGTGATCCGCGGCGGCGAGAACGTGTACCCGCGCGAGATCGAGGAGTTCCTCTACACGCACCCGAACGTCCTCGACGCACAGGTGATCGGCGTGCCCGACGTCAAGTACGGCGAGGAGCTCATGGCCTGGATCCGCATGCGCGAGGGCGCCGAGCCGCTCACGGCCGAAGCGGTGCGCGAATTCTGCGCGGGCAAGCTCGCGCACTACAAGATCCCGCGCTACGTGCACGTCGTCGAGGAGTTCCCGATGACCGTCACGGGCAAGGTGCGCAAGGTCGAGATGCGTGAGCAGTCCGTGACGCTGCTCGGCCTCGAGGCTGCCGCTGCCACCCAGCACGCGTAGCGAGGCAACCGGAAGCGCGTGTTCCCCCTGAGCCGATCAGCGAAGGGGGAACGACGTGTGGTCTGGGAAGTTCAGCCGAAGAGTGTTCGCTGCAGGTGGTGCCTGTGGCGCTGTTACCGGTCGCGATGCCGCCGGGACCGGTGGAGCTCGCATCCCGGCCGGGTGACGAGTGCGGCGGGTCGAGTCGATCGACGACCGCAGCACCGTCGCGGGCGAGACGTCTCGCGCGACGTCACGATCTCGACCACCCGGCGAAGTTGTTCGCCGACGGGCGAGCTCACCGCGCTGTCGGCGCACGTCGGCGAGGTTTGCCAGGCCGTCGCGATCAACAAGGCCGACGTCGCGGTCGGGCGGGCCGAGGACGCGCACCACGTCCGGCGCGCGCTGGGCCGCCGACGGCACAGTGTGCTAGCTGCCCGGCACAGCGCCGACGAGCGCGGACAGCGACACTTGCCGCGCGGTGGCCTGGGACTCCGGCGGCATCGTCGCCCGCCCCCTGCGCTGGGAGCGCGACGGTCGCGTGATCGCCGGCGCCGCGGTCGACGCCAGCAGCACCACCCGCGTCGTGCGCGCGGGCGCATCACCACCCTGACGCCGGACGCCGAGTACGGCCTGGGTCGTCGCGATCTCCCTCAGAGGGGTGGCCATCGGCTCGAAGACGGTCGGCGGATCTTCCGTGGCGGTGCGGGGGAATCGGTCGGGCCGCGCGACGCACGCCCTGCCTGAGGGCACTGGACAGCCCGGAAGTGCTGGCCGCAACGACTCGGCACCGTCGTCGGTCTCGGGAACCCCGGCTTCGGCGGTGACCTCGCCGTGCGGTGGGCCCCATTGGCCGGCCGGCGTACCTGCCGAGTGACGGCCGTAGCGCCGCACGGGGTCAACCGCTTCGGCCGCGCGGTGGGCGCCAGACGGCTCCCGCGCACGGCTGGATTCGTTGCCAGGCCACGGTTCCGCGGCGGCGACGGTGATCAACTCCCGCGGCGTCACCGCCGCTCCTCCAGCGACGGCAGCACGGTGCTTTGACGGTGACCGCACCTGGCCGTCCCCTGGGGAACCGGGGACGGCCAGGTGCAGGAGTCGCTCAGGAAGCCGCGGCGGCGGCTTCCGCCAGTGCCTTCTCGTCTTCCTCGCCGAAGGTTTCCTCAAGCTGCTCCGGTGAGTAGTCCAGGTCGATCTGCTCGACCGGTGTGCCGCGGGCCGATTCGATGGCGCCGAGGCGGCGCTGGGCGCGGTCGGCGGCGTACTGGAGGAGCTCTTCCGGGTCGTTGTCGAACGGGACTTCCTCGAACTGGTCCTGCACCCACTGGATCATGCCGAGCGCGTGGGGCAGCAGTTCGCCCATGCGCTGCTGCACGGCGTCCCACAGCGAATCGTCAGCGGCGACGTGGCGGCGGCAGGTGAAGGTGCCCCACGCCATGTGGCGGCGTTCGTCGTCGCCGATGCGGCGGACGAGTTCCTGCATGCCGGGCAGGATCTGGTTCTGGGTGCAGATCAGCTGCCACGAGTAGTAGCCCGTGAGCGCCAGGCTGCCTTCGATCACGTGGTTGTAGGTCACGCTCGCGCGGATCTGGTTGAGGGGACTGGGATCGTCCGCCAGCGCGCGCAGCGACTGCGGCAGCTCTTCGTAGAACAGCTTGCGGTAGTGCGGGTTTTCCGCCACGTACTGGTGGAGGTCGTGGTCGAGGCCGACGGCGTCCATCCAGCGCCGGAACACCTCGACGTGCTTGGCCTCCTCGAAGCAGAACTGCGTGAGGTACATCTCGTCGCCGAAGCGGCCGGTCGCCGACATCGCGCGCATGAACGGCTGGATGTCCTCGGTCACGGCCTCTTCGCCGGCGATGAACTGGGCCACGAGGTAGGTGGTGGAGCGCTGCTGCTCCGGGGTGAGGCTCTGCCAGCCATCGCGCTCCTGGCTGAAGTCGAGGTCGGCCGGGTTCCAGAACTTCTTGTTGCCCTTGACGAACAGGCGCAAGGGGAACGAGTCCCAGTTGAGCCCGCCCTCCCGCAGCGACGAAAACCCGCTGCGCAGTTCGGGGAGCGTTTCGGTCATGACTGGCCCTTTCGTGTCACTCCGTTGTGGACGAATCTCCGGACGAATCCGCGGACGGCTCGCGGACGAACTGCTCGATGGCGGGTGCCAGCACAGCGACCACGGCGTCGGCCGCCACGGTCGCGGAATGCGTCGGCAGCACCAGGTGGCTCAGCGACAGCCGCACCACGGTTTCCGCCAGCAGGGCGGCGGATTCCTGCGAAAGCCGCGGTTCGAGCTCGCGATAGTGCTCGGTCGCCAGGTCGGCGGCGGCCGTGAGGATGGGCTCGCCCTTGGTGGTCAGCAGGGGGAGCAGGTCTTCGCCCTCGCCCGTGCCGAGCGCGGCGGCGACGAGGCGGTTCTCGCGGGCGTGCTCGATGGTGTAGACGACGCCGCCGTGGATCGCGGCGGCCAGCCCGTCGGCGTCCTCGAAGCGGGAGCGGAGGGCGTCGAGGAACGCCGACGCCGTGCGCAGCGCCACGGCCTGCGCGAGCGCCGCCTTGCTGCCGAACTCGTTGTAGACGGTCTGCCGGCTCACGCCGGCGCGCGCCGCGACGTCGGCCATGCGCAGCCCGGCGTGGCCGCGGTCCGGGAGCAGGTCCGCGGCCGCGTCGAGGAGGGCCTCGCGCAGCGAAGCTTTGGTGCGCTCGGTGAAGCTCGTCACATCGCCAGCTTGACACATCTGAAAAATGTGTCAAGAAGGTTTACCGAACTCGATCGGATGTACAGTTTCGCGGTCCTGTCGGTGCCGCCCGCTACCGTGGCGATCGTGTGCATCACGGTGGGCTTCGACCTGGACATGACACTGATCGACCCGCGGCCCGGCATGGTCGCGGTGATGAACGCACTCGGTGCGGAGGCGGGCCTGCCGTTGGACGGCGAGCACTTTGCCGCCAACCTCGGCCCGCCACTCGAGGACAGCCTGCGCGGCTTCGAGGCGCCGGAGGAGCGCATCCCGGAGCTCGTCGGCCGGTTCCGCGAGCTGTACCCGGAGGTGGTCGTGCCGAGCACGATCGCGCTGCCGGGCGCGGCGGAGGCGCTGAAGGCCGTGCGCGCGGCGGGCGGGCGCACGCTCGTCGTCACGGGCAAGTTCGCGCCCAACGCGCGGCGGCACGTCGAGGCGCTCGGGCTGGAGGTCGACGAGCTCGTCGGCGAGCTGTGGTCCACGCGGAAAGCGGTGGCTTTGAAGGAGCACGACGCTCGCGCGTATGTCGGAGATCACCTCGGCGACGTGCGCGGCGCCCGCGCGGCGGGCGCGCTCGCGGTGGCGGTCACCACGGGGCCGTGCACACGGGAAGAACTGGTCGCCGAAGGAGCGGACGTGGTGTTCGCCTCGCTGGTGGAGTTCCCGGACTGGTTCGCGCGGACGTTCGGCTGACGCTCAGCCGTGTTTGCCCGCGCGCGCCTCGCGGACCAGCGCGATCAGGCCCAGCAGCAACCCCAGCGGCGTCACCACGCCTGCGACGGCGCTGAGCCACACGGGCAGGTTCTCCAGGCCGGCTGCGAACATCACGAACACCGCCAGCACGGCCGCCATGCCGATGCCGAACAGGCCGATGCCGATCCGCATCAGGATCGGTTTGCCGGTCGGCGTCCGGCCGGTCTGCTTCGCGGTGTCTTCCATGGCGCCGAGCGTATCGGCCGTATCCGCTTCTCCCCAGGGCATGTGGCGAGATACGCTAAGCGGACGCGCGCCCTGGGTACGCCCGGGGCGCGTTCGTCGTGAGCAGCACAGCAGAAGGACTGGTGAGGGAAGTGCCGACCGGCAAGGTCAAGTGGTACGACGCGGAGAAGGGGTTCGGGTTCGTCACGCAGGACGGCGGAGCCGATGTCTACATCCGCAAGGCCGCGCTGCCGCAGGGCGTCGAAGGCCTCAAGGCCGGGCAGCGGCTGGAGTTCGGCGTCGCCGACGGCCGTCGCGGGCCGCAGGCGCTTTCCGTCCGCTTGCTCGACCCGCCGCCGTCGGTCGCCGAAGCGCGCCGGCGCCCCGCCGAGGAACTGCACGGCCTCATCGAGGACATGATCAAGCTCCTCGAACTCAAGGTCCAGCCGGACCTGCGGCGCAACCGGTACCCGGATCGCAAGCACACCAAGCAGATCGCGGAGATCATGCGCGCGGTCGCCCGGGACCTCGACCCCTAAACCGGCGACGGGCAGCAACTCGCGGGGCCGGCGGGCGGACGGAAAACCGTTCCCTCCGCCGGGACCCTGTGACCCCGTCCGCCGGGATCAGGCGGGCTGCACCTGGAGCGACCACAACGCCGACGTGATCGGCTCCGCGTCGTTCGGGTCGCCGGTGCGGCTGATGACCGTGGCCTGCGCGATCTCGACCACCACGATCTGGTCGTCCTTCGACGGCGGCGTCGCGGTGTAGGCGTACTGGTCGCCGTTGGTGATGATGTCTTCCTTCAACGGCTGGGGCTGGCCCTTGCCGTCGACGGACTGCACGGTGACCTTCCACGGGCCCTCGGCGATCTCCTTCGGCACGGAGACCACCACCGGCAGGCCCGGGCGCACCTTCAGCGTGCCCGCGGCGCCCGGGTTGGCGGAGCAGACGCCGGTGCTCAGATCGCAGTTGCCGATGGGGCCGACGCGGATCGTGTGCCCGTCGCCGTAGAACGTCACCTCGGCCGGGCCCGGCGCGGAGCAGCCGGCCACGGCGAGACCACCGGCCGCGAGCACGGCCACCAAACGGGAACGTCGCATGGCCGAAGATTACCGGCGCTCGCGCGGCAGACCCTGCGCGGGGAAGCTGCCGGTCGGTTCGGGCCGCAGTGGGCGGTTTCCACCGAGCCCGGGCACGAGCGAACCGCCCCGGCGCACGAAGTAGGTTTGCGTGAGGCCCACGCCGAGCAGCAGCGTCACCACGAGGAAGCCGATCCAGTACGTCGGCGGCAGCAGCAGGCCCACGGCACCGCCGAAGCACCAAGCCAGCTGCAGCACCGTTTCCGACCGTCCGAAGGCCGACGCGCGCGACTGCTCGGGCAGGTCCGCCTGGATCACGGCGTCGAGGCTGATCTTCGCGAGCGCGCTCGCCGTCGCGCCGACGAGGCCGACGATCGCGGCCGTCGCGAGTCCCGGTAGGAGGGTCGCGATCAGCGTCGTGCCGGCGCACGCGGCGACGCACCCGAGGATCACCTGGTCCGGCGAGCCGAACTGCAGGCGCGAGCCCAGCGCGTTGCCGACGAACCCGCCCGCCCCGGCCGCGGCGCCGATGATGCCGAGCAGCAGCAGCTGCATGAACGGGCTGTGGCCCTGGCCCTCGGTCTGCGCTTTCACCGCGAACGCGGCGAACATCATGAGGAATCCGGTGAGCACGCGCACGGAACCGTTGCCCCACAAGGCGACCACGATGTGGCGGCCCATCGGCTGGCGCCGCTTCTTCTGCTTCGGCTCCGGCCGCGCGGACAGCGACGTCGGCACCTCGCCCTCGGTCACCTCGACCCACGACGGGATCCGCATCGACTGCACGGCCGCGGCCACGCAGATCAGCGCGGTGAACCAGAGCGCGCCCGCCGACCCGCTGAACGAGCTGACGCCGCTGGCGAGCGCGCCGAACACGCCACCGGCGATGAGACCGAAGATCGTGAGGCGCGCGTTGGTCTTCGACAGCGTGATCTCCGGTGGCACCACGCGCGGCGTGATGGCTGCCTTGAGCACGGTGAACGACTTCGACAGCACCATCATCCCGAGCGCGGCCGGGTACAGCAGCCAGTCGTCGAAGTGCAGTGCCATCACCACGGCCATCAGGCCCTGGCCGAGCGACGACGCGCACATCGCGAGGCGCCGGCCGCGCTGGATGCGGTCGAGTGCCGGCCCGATCACGGGCGCGACGAGCGCGAACGGCGCGATGGTGATCAGCAGGTACAGCGCGACTTTGCCCTTGCTCTCGCCGCTGGTGGCGGCGAAGAACAGCGTGTTGGCGAGCGCGATGGCCATGGCCGCGTCGCTCGCGTAGTTGAGCATCACCGCGTACATCAGCGAGGTGAGGCCCGACTTGTCCGCGCCATCAGCCTTCGTCGCGCGCTGGAACATGCCGATGGCCTGCCCGCTCAGCTGCCGGCTGCGCAGCGCCGCGACCCGCGTGACGGTGAGCTTCTTCGGCAGCTTCGGGATCGAGCCCGCGCCGGGCGCCGCCGTGGTGTGCAGCTCCTCGTCGCGCTCGGGGCCCACGTGCGGCTCGCCCGCGTAACCACCGGTGTCGTAGTGCTCGTAGTCACCGCTGCCGGGCCGGTTGTCCGGCCGCGGCCGCACGGGCTCGGTGCGCTGGTCCGGCGGTGGGTACGGCCGGGCGCCGCGGTTCGGCGGTGGCCGGTGACCCCGCGGGCCAGCGCCGGTGGGGGCTTCGTCGGCGGTCGGTTCGTCGTAGAACGGACTGCGCCCCCGGCCGGCCGGGGGCACGTGCTGGGGCCGGGCGCGCGGCTGGTCGGCCGCCGCGTACTCAGGCGGGACGCGGCGCGTCTGCTGGTCGGCGTACTCGGGCGGCGCAGGCCGCGACTGCTGGTCGACACGGGTCGGAGGGGGCGGCGGCGCGTCGCGCCAGGAGCGGGCCTGGGCGGCGCCGGGCTCCGGCGTCCACTTGCGCTTGGACTTCCGGCCGCGCCCCTTGCCCGACCGGCTGGAGAAGGTGCCGTCGGGTTCGGAGCGCGAACCGAAGAGTGCCACGTGTCAATCCTGCCTCATCGGGGTGCCGTTCCGCCCGCTCACGTGCCGTTCTGGGTGTCCCCGGTCTTCGCTGGGACGAACTTCACCCGGAACATCGACGGCCAGAGCTTGCCCGTGACGAGGAATTCGTCCGTGCCCGGGATCGCGGCGATGCCGTTGAGCACGTCCTCGCCGGGTTCGACCGGAGTCCGCAGGCCGGACGCGTCGATGCGCCCGGTGATCTGGCCGCTGCGGGCGTCGATGCGCAGGATCGTCCCGGTTTTCCACACGTTCGCGTACACCGTGTCACCGACGCACTCCAGCTCGTTGAGCTGGTCCACGCCGACGTCGACACTGCCGGTGACCGCAAACGTCTGCGGGTCACGGAACGTGAGCTTCGAGCTGCCGTTGCTCATCACGAGCCGTCCGCTGGGCTGGTGGCACAGGCCCCAGCCTTCGCCGTCGAACGGCACGCGGCGCAGCTCGGCGAGCGTCTTCGAGTCGCGTTCGATGGCGAAGCCGTCCTGCCAGGTCAGCTGCCACAGCTCGGGCCCGAGGACCGTGATGCCTTCGGCGAACAGCGGCGACGGCAGCGCGACGCGCGTGGCCGGCGCCTGGCCGGCCGGTCCGGCGGTGAGCGCCGACTCGCCGGACAGGCCGCGGCTCTCGTACAGCGTGGTGCCGGAGAACTCGAGGCCCTCGGTGAAGGCCGACGTGTCGTGCGGCAGCGTCTGGAGCACCTGGACGGTCATCGCTTCGGGCGCCGGCGGTGCCGCTGACGTGCCGGCGCAGCCGCCGAGCAGGGCGACGGCGAGCAGCGGCCAGACGATCGGTGCCTTGGAGGTACGCACGGGGAACAGCCTGGCACGGGCGTCGCGGATGCGTGCGGCACAATTGGGCCCATGACGTTGCTGTTGACCCTCGACGACGGCTCTATCCAGCGGAAGCTCGCCGACGCGGTGGACGTCGCGCGAGATGCCCTGCTGGCGGATGCGCCGGCCGAGCAGGTCGGCGAGCACGTCGGTGTGCACCGCGAGGACGCCGTGTCGGCGACCCACCTGTTCGAAGCGTCGGTGCCCGGTTACCGCGGCTGGCGCTGGGCCGTGACGCTGGCCGTCGCCGGGCTCGACGAAGAGGTGACGGTCAGCGAGCTGGAGCTCCTGCCCGGCCCGGATTCCCTCGTCGCGCCCGCCTGGGTCCCCTGGGAGCAGCGCGTGCGCGCCGGCGACCTCGGCGTCGGCGACATCTTCCCCACGGACAAGGACGACCCGCGCCTCGCGCCCGCGTACTTGCAGTCCGACGACCCGGCCGTCGAGGAGGTCGCGCACGAGGTCGGCCTGGGCCGCGTGCACGTCCTGTCCCGCTACGGCCGCCAGGACGCCGCCGCCCGCTGGCACGGCGGCGAGTTCGGCCCGCGGTCCGACATGGCCCGCAGCGCCCCCGCGACCTGCGGGACGTGCGGCTTCTTCGTCCCGCTCGCCGGCTCCCTGCGCGGCTCCTTCGGCGTCTGCACCAACGACATCGCCCCGGCCGACGGCCACGCCGTCGACGTCGAATACGGCTGCGGCGCGCACTCCGAGGTCGAGGTCGAGGTCACCTCCTCGGTCCCCGTCGCCGAACTCGTCTACGACGATTCCCTGATCGACTTCTCCCCGGTGCCCGATGCGGAGCCGGTTGCCGATGAGCCGGTGGAGGTTCCCGAGTCCGAGGCCGCGTTCGGCGTCGCTGGGGAGGCCGCTTCGGCCGCCGCGGTCGAGACCGTCGCGGCCGGTTCGGTCGAGCCGGAGGCTGCGGCTGAGGTGGCTGTCGAGGAGGCAGCTGCGGGTGGGGCCGAGCCGGTTGAGGCTGAAGCCGCTGAGCCGATTTCGGCTCAGGCTGGTGCGGACGAAGGCACCGGTACCCCGGCTGTTGCTGCTGCTGCCGAGCCGGTTGCCGCTGCGGACGAAGGTGCTGCCGTACCGGCTGAGGTTGCGAAAGCAGCCACCGCCGAGCCGATCGCGACTGAGGTTCCGGCCGCGGACGAGACCACTGCACCGGAATCGGCTGTCGCCGCCGAGCCCGTTGCCGGGGTTCCGACCCCGGACATCGAGGCACCGGCCACCGCGCCCGATGCCGCGACTGTCGCCCCCGAGGCGCCGACCGCGACCGAGCCTGACGCGGCTCCCGCTTCCGACGAAGCGACCGTCGCCCCGGATGCGCCGGCCGCGACCAAGACGGCGGAGTCGGACACGTCACCTGCACCCGCCACCTCGGATGAAGCTCAGACGGCTGGCCCTGCCGAGGCAACCACGGCTCCGCAGACCACACCCGACGTCGCCACATCCGACGCGGCTGCCGTCGCCGAGCCGGTGACCGACGCGGCTACGCCCGAAGCGACTGTCGCTGCCGAGTCGGTGACCGATGTTGCGGCTCCGGCCGCCGCCGAGCCGGCGACCGACGCTTCGGCTGAACAGGGTGTTGGCGGCTCCCCGACTGAATCTGCCGACACGGTCACGCCAGAGTCGACGAGTGCCGCGCCGGTTGCCGAGGTGCCGGCCCAGACCACCGACCCGGCGACCGATGCTTCTGCTGACGCCCCCGCCGAGCCGGCCTCGCCCGAAGTTTCAGCGGCGCCCACGGTCGCGACCGATGCGGCCGCATCGGAAGTCGCCGCCACTGCCGAGTCGGCAACCGATGCCGCCGCATCGGAAGCGGCCGCCACTGCCGAGTCGGCAACCGATGCTCCGGCTGAAGCCGCCGCCGAGCCGACGGTTGCCACTGAGGTGACCGGCACCGCCGCACCGGAAGCTGCTGCCACTGCTGAATCGGTAGGCGACACTGCTGCTTCGGCGACCGAGGCCGCGACTGATGCTTCGGACGAAGCTGCAGCCGAGCCGATCACGGCCGGAGTTTCAGCGGAGCCGACGGTTGCCAACGACTTGGCTTCACCGGAAGCGACCGACACCGCTGAGCCGGCGGTCGACGCTGCGACTTCGGCGACCGAGTCGGCGACTGGTGTTTCTGACGAGCCAGCTGCCGAGCCGATCACGGCCGGAGTTTCAGCGGAGCCGACGGTTGCCAACGACTTGGCTTCACCGGAAGCGACCGACACCGCTGAGCCGGCGGTCGACGCTGCGACTTCGGCGCCCGAGTCGGTGACTGGTGTTTCTGACGAGCCAGTTGCCGCCGACGTTCCAGCTGAGCCGACGGTCGCCACGGTGACCGATGCCGCCCCGCCGGAAGCGGATGCCGTGGCGACCGCTGTCGATGCCGCTGCGTCGGAAGCGGATGCTGCTGCTGGTTCGGCGAGCGACCTGGCCGCTCCGACCGGCGAGCCGGCGACCGATGTGACCGATGTTTCCGGCGAAGGCGCGGCCGAGTCGGTTGGGGCCGATGTGTCGGCCGGGTCGTCGGTTGTCGGTGAGGTGACCGGCGCGGACGCGCCGGAAGCGACCGCCACTGCTGAGTCAGCGGTCGATGCTGCGACTTCGGCGCCCGAGTCGGTGAGCGGTGTTTCCGGACAGGCTGTTGTCGAGCCGGTTGTGGTCGATGCGCCAGCCGAGTCGACGATTGCCGCTGAGTCGACCGATGTCGTCGCGCCGGAAGGCGCCGACGTTTTCGAGTCGGAGCGCGAGGGTGCGGCTCCGGGTTCGGAGGCGGTGACTGACGCTTCTCGCGAAGCTGCCGCCGAGTCGGGTGCGGCTGATGTGTCGGCCGGGTCGCCGGTTGCGGCTGAGGTGACCGACGCGGAGGCGCCGGAGGCTGGGTCGGCGGAGCATGTTGCGGCGGAGGCCGGCGAGTCGGCGGCTGAGGTGTCCGGCGAGCCGGTTGCCGAGCAGGCCGTGGCCGGTGCTCCGGTCGAAGAGGCTGGCGTGGCTGAGTCCGAAGTGACTGCGACTGCCGGGCTCGCAGGGGCCTTTGTGGCTCCGGCCGCTGAGTCGGCGACCGAGGGTTCCGGTGAAGGTGTGGCCGTCGTTCCTGGTGAGGCCGCGACCGATGTGGACACCTCGAGTGCCGCGACGGACGCTGGGTCGGTTGCCGAGCCTGCGGCTGGAGCTGTGATCGCGGGTGAAGGCGCCGGAGTGGTTGGCGAGGACGACGAGGCCGCGGGCCGGTCGGTTGGCGAGGTCGAGGCTGGAGCCGGTGCTGAAGCCGAAGCCGCCCCGGAAGCCAACGGCAACGCCGAAGCCAACGGCAACGCCGAAGCCGACACCAACACCGACAACGGCACTGATGCGGAAAGTGGTGACAGCCCCCGGTGACCACGGCGGTGGGGGAGGATCCGTTCGGGACCGAGCGGTTGCGGGTGGCGGTCCTGCGGGCGTGGCAGGACTCCCCGACGAGGTTCACCGAGGACACGAACGCGGAGCGCGACCTGAGGGTCGGCGCGTATCGCGATCGCTTGTTCGTCGAGCTGGCGCAGAACGCGGCGGACGCGGCGCAGGCGGGCGGGAAGCCCGGGCGGGTGCGCGTGTCCGTTGTGGACGGTGAGCTGCGGTTCGCCAACACGGGGGCGCCGCTGGACGGGCGGGGGGTCGAATCGCTCGCGTCGTTGCGGGCGTCGGGCAAGGAGCGCGGGTCCGTGGGGCGCTTCGGGGTCGGCTTCGCGGCCGTGGTGGCGGTTTCGGATGAGCCGCGGGTGGTGTCGTCGACGGGGAGCGTGGCGTTTTCGGCCGGGCGGACGCGGGAGGCGGCCGGGCGGGACGGTGACGTGCCGGTGCTGCGGTTGCCGTGGCCGACCGGGGAGGTGCCGCCGGAGGGGTTCGACACCGAGGTGCGGTTGCCGCTGCGCGACGCGGCCGCGGGGGAAACGCTGCTCGCAGCCCTGGAACAGGAAATTCCCGATCTGCTGCTCGCCCTGCCGTGGCTGGGTGAGATCGAAGTGGACGGTCGCAGCTGGACGCGGACCGGCGACGAAGCCGTCGAGATCAGCGGGCCCGAAACCACGCAACGGTGGCTGACGCACGACGGCTGGGCCGTTCCGCTGGCCGACGACGGAACGCCGCGGCCGCTCACCGAGGACGTGCTGCACGCGCCCACCCCCACCGACGAAGAGCTGAGCCTGCCCGCGCGCCTGATCGCGCCGGTGCCGCTGGAGCCGTCACGGCGGCGGGTGCTGCCGGGAGCCGCGCTCACCCAAGCGCTGGACAACGCCGCCGGGAGTTACGTCGGGCTCGTCGCGGAACTTCCGGCCGAGCACCGGTTCGCGCTCGTGCCGAGCGTCGGTTTCCCGAGGTCCACACTGGACGAACAGCTCCGCGAGCGCGTTTTCGCCGAGCTGGCCACGCGACCGTGGCTGTCCACTCAGGACGGTAAGGAGGTCGCCGGTCGGGAGGCGAAGGTCCTCGACGTCGACGTGCCGGGGCTGCCGCCGTTGCTCGAAGACCTCGTGCCCGGGCTGGTGCCCGCCCCGAAGGACGCGGCGCGCACGCTCAAACCGGTGTCCGCGCAGCCGCTCACCATCCAGGACGTGCTCGGCGTCCTCACCGGCGTCGACCGCGAACCCGCGTGGTGGCACCGGCTCTACGCGGCGCTCGCCGTCGGCGTGGACACGCACGAAATCCAGCCGGCGCAGCTCGACGGCCTGCCCGTGCCGCTGTCCGACGGCCGCACGCTGCCGGGCGCCCGTGGTGCGCTGCTCGTCGACGGATCCCACGAACTGCTCGAGCTGCTGTCCGATGTGGACGTCCCGGGGCTGCGGCTCGTCCACCCCGCCGCCGCGCACCCGTTGCTGGAACGCCTGGGTGCCAAGCACGCCGACGCTCGCCAGCTGCTCGAAGCCGAACAGGTGCAGTTCGCCGTCGAACGCAGTGTGGAGGACGTCCGGTCCGGGCTGGACGGGATGAACCTCGCGGGCGCCGTCCTGCGGCTCATCGCCGAGTGCGGCGACGACGCGCCGGAATGGGCGCGAGCGCTCGCCCTGCCCTCGGAGGACGGCTGGCGGCGCGCCGATGAGCTCGTGCTGCCGAATTCGCCGCTGCTGGACGTCTTCGACCCCGAAGTGTTCGAAGAGGACGGTGCGCTGTCCGTTCTGGACGACGAGTTCGCCGAGGACTGGGCGGCGGCGACGCTCGAAGCGGTGGGCGTGCTCGACTCGTTCGCCGTCGTGCGCGACGAGGAGCCGCACGAGCCCGACCACGGCCTGCCCGACGAAGAAGCCTGGTGGGACTCCTTCGAACGCGAGCCCGCGGCCGTCGTCGCGATCCGCGACCTCGACCTCGTCGCCGACGACGCGTGGCCGGCCGCGCTGCGGCTCATCGCGGCGCGGCCCGAGACGTGGCAGGCGCTGCACACTCCCGGCGGTCACGCCCGCTGGTGGCTCGCCCGCTACGCCCTGCTCGCCGGCGAAGCCCCCGGTTCGTGGCGCCTCGCGAAGGCGGCCGACCTCGCCGGCCTCTACGACGAGGTCCCCGACCTCGGTCTCACCGACGAGCTCCTCGAAGCCGCCGGCGTGCGGACCACCCTCGAGCTCGCCACGGCCGAAGACGTCACCGACCTCCTCGACCGCCTCGGCGACCCCGAGCGCACGCCCAGCCCCGGGCTCGCCGCCCGCGCCCACCGCGCGCTGGTCCACTCACCCGTGGAGGTCGACGAGCTCGACGCGCCCGCCCGCGTGCGCGCGGCCGACGCCTCCGTCGCCGACGCCGACACCGCCGTGGTCCTCGACGTCCCGTGGCCCGCGTCCGCACTGCCCGCGGCCCGGCTCGTCGCGGCGCCCGAGGAGCCCGAACGCCTCGCTGAACTCCTGGACCTGCCGCTCGCGAGCAGCCTCGCCGGCGAGGTCACCAGCACCGGCGAGTACGTCGCGTGGGCCGACCTGCCCGCGCTGCGGCTCGTCGCCGACCAGCTCGGCGTCGAACTCCCGGACGGCGGCCCGCTCCTGCACGACGTGCTCACGGTCACCGTCGACGGAGCGAGCTCGGACGTGCCGTGGTGGGCCGACGACCAGAACCGCTTGCACGCGGCGGACACGTCCGAAGGGCTGGCCCGCGCCTTCGCCTGGGCGAGCGGCCGGTGGGCCGAGCGCTACCGGATCACCGCGCTCCTCGACGACCCCGCACCGCACACGCTGCTGAACTGAAGGGCCAGGCCAACTAGAAGCGCTGCGCCGACTTCGAGCCCCGCCGGGCGGCCGCGCGCTGCCAGAGCATGATCCCGAACCCGATGAACCCCAGCACGATCCCCGCGAACGCCGTCCACACCCACACGCCGCTGGTCACCACGAAGAGCACCACCAGCGCGACGGCCCACAGCGAGGTACCTACGATCACCACCGGGGTCAGGTCGGTCAGGCGCTTGGGCAGGTCCGGCGTGTGCCGCAACGTGCCCGTTACCTCACTGGGATTGATCGGTTCGTCCACGTGGTGAAGGGTACCCCCGAGCAGCGACCACGGAGGGCCAGGCGGATGACGGATCAGCGCGAACGGCAGCAGGCGGTGTCCACTCTGGACCGCTTCTTCAAGATAACCGAACGCGGTTCGACCACCGGGCGCGAAGTGCGGGGCGGCATCGTCACGTTCGTGACCATGGCCTACATCGTGGTGCTCAACCCGCTCATCATCGGCAGCTTCGCGGCCGACACCCCGTCGGCGCACAAGGACGTGCTCGGCCACATCCTGCCCGTGCCGGCGGTGGCCGCGGTGACCGCGCTGGTCGCCGGCGTGCTGACGATCCTGATGGGGCTCGTCGCCAACTACCCGTTCGCCATCGCGACGGGGCTGGGGCTCAACAGCCTGCTGGCCGTCACGCTCGCGCCGCAGATGACGTGGCCCGAGGCGATGGGCCTGGTCGTGATCGAGGGCCTGATCATCGTCGCGCTGGTGCTCACCGGGTTCCGCACGGCCGTGTTCCGCGCGGTCCCGCCGGCGCTGAAGTCGGCGATCGCCGTGGGCATCGGCCTGTTCATCTGCTTCATCGGCCTGGTCGACGCCGGGTTCGTGCGCCGCCTGCCCGACGACGCGCACACCACCGTGCCGGTCGGCCTCGGCATCAACGGCTCGGTCGCCTCGTGGCCGACGGCCGTGTTCGTGGTCGGCCTCCTGCTCACCGGTGTCCTCGTCGCGAAGAAGGTCAAGGGCGCGATTCTCATCGGCGTGCTGGGCTCGACCGTGCTGGCGATCCTCGTCGAGGCGGTCGTGAAGGCCGGCCCGTCGAACGGCACGAATCCCCAGGGCTGGAACCTCGGCTACCCGGCGCTGCCGGACAACGTCGTCGGCGTGCCCGACCTGTCGCTGGTCGGCGACGTGTCGTTCGGCGCCTGGACGCGCCTGCCGATCATCACCGTCGTCCTGCTCGTGTTCACGCTCGTGCTCGCCGACTTCTTCGACGCCATGGGCACCATGACCGGCCTCGGCAAGGAAGCCGGCCTGATCGGCAAGGACGGCCAGCTGCCCAACGTCGGGCGCGCCCTGTTCGTCGAGGGCCTCGCGGGCGCCGCCGGCGGCTTCGGCTCGGCCAGCTCGAACACGGTGTTCGTCGAATCCGCGTCCGGCATCGCGGAGGGCGCGCGCACCGGCCTGGCCAACATCGTCACGGGCGTGCTGTTCCTCGCCGCGATGTTCCTGACGCCGCTCTACCAGGTCGTGCCCGTGGAGGCCGCCGCGCCGGCGCTGGTCGTCGTCGGCGCGCTGATGATGGGCCAGGTCCGGGAGATCGACTTCACGGACTTCTCGGTCGCTCTGCCGGCCTTCCTGACGATCGTCGTCATGCCCTTCACCTACTCCATCGCCAACGGCATCGGCGCGGGCTTCGTGAGCTACGTCGTGATCCGCGCGGTGACCGGCAAGGCCCGGCAGGTGCACCCGCTGATGTGGGTCATCGCGGTGGCGTTCGTGGCCTACTTCGCGGTCGGCCCGATCCAGGCGGCACTGAGCTGACCCCGGCGCCTCGACCTGGCGCGCGACCCCAGCGCCTGACCTCGCACCGGAACTGAGCGTGAACCCGCCCGTGCGCTCAGCGTGACCGGCGAGGGTGTCCGGGTTCACCCTCCGGCGAATTTTTCGTAAGGTATGCTAACTATATGTCCGGCGACACGCATGAGCGCTCCCTCGCGAGCCGCTTGCGTCTCGCAGTGGTCCGGCTCAACCGCCGGCTCCGGGCTCAGCGCGTGGCCGACGACGTCACGTTGACGCAGACCGCGGCGCTGTCCACGTTGTTCAAGTGCGGTGCGCTGACCCCGGGTCAGCTCGCCGCGAAGGAAGGCGTTCAGCCGCCCTCGATGACGAGGGTCATCGCCGCGCTCGAAGAGATGGGGTTCGTCGAGCGACGTCCGCACCCGACCGATGGCAGGCAGGCCATCGTCGAGCTGTCCGACGACGGGTTGGCCTACGTGAAGAAGGCCATCTCGGTCCGGGAGGCGTGGCTGGACCGGCAATTGGCGGAACTCGGCGAGGAAGAGCTGGACGTGCTCTCCCAAGCCGCTGAGATCATCGACAGGATGGCGGGGAACTAACACCGGTGGCGACCACGGGTAGCGACACAGACGGTAAGACCGAAACCACTGCTACCCGGGAAACGGCACCACAGCCGTCGAGTCCGCCCCCGTCCGGACCTCCCGGCAAGACCGCCGCCGACCAGGCGCTGGCCCGGGCGAAGACCGGCGAGAAGAAGCTCGTGCCGAGCCTGCCGGCCGGCGCCGACCGCGTCCCCGAAGAAACCGAACGGCCCGCGGAGCCCAAAAAGGGCAAGGGCATGTTCGCGTCGCTGCGGGTCCGCAACTACCGGCTGTTCTTCAGCGGCCAGGTCATCTCCAACGTCGGCACCTGGATGCAGCGCATCGCCCAGGACTGGCTCGTCTTCCAGCTTTCGGGCAACAACCCGGTGGCGCTCGGCATCGCCGTCGCGTTCCAGTTCACGCCGACGCTGCTGCTTTCGCTGTGGGCCGGCGTGCTCGCCGACCGCGTCGACAAGCGGCGCCTGCTGATCCTCATCCAGAGCATCAACTGCGTCCAGGCGACGCTGCTGGGCGTGCTGGACCTGACCGGCGTGGTGCAGATCTGGCACGTGTACCTGCTGTGCATGATGCTCGGCATCACCTCCGCCGTGGAGGTGCCGACGCGGCAGTCGTTCGTCGCCGAGATGGTGGGCCGCGACCAGATCGCCAACGCCGTCGCGCTCAACTCCTCGATCTTCAACCTGGCCCGCATCGTCGGCCCGGCCATCGCCGGGTTCGCGATCACCTGGGTCGGCACCGGCTGGCTGTTCATCGCCAACGCGGTGAGCACCGTCGCGGTGGTCACCGGGCTCGCGTTGATGAACCCGGCCAAGCTCTTCCGCGGCCCCGCGATCCCCCGCGCGAAGGGACAGCTCGTCGAAGGCCTGCGCTACGTGCTGCACCGCGCCGACCTCGTCACGGTCATGGTGCTGGTGCTCTTCGTCAGCACGTTCGGCATCACCTACTTCACGTCGCTGCCGATCGTCGCCGCGAACGTGTTCCACACCCAGGCCGACGGCTACGGCCTGCTCTCCACCCTCGTTGCCGTGGGGACGTTCGTGGGCGCGCTGCTGTCCGCGCGCCGCGGCATCAAGAGCCGCCCACGGGTGCGGACCATGCTGCTCGCGGCGGCCGGGCTCGGCCTGTTCGAGTTCATCACGGCCTTCATGCCCACTTACCTGGCCTTCGGCATCGGCCTGATCCCGCTCGGCTTCGCCACCATCACGTTCCTCAACACGGCCAACGCGCTGGTGCAGACGTCCGTCTCGCCCGAGATGCGCGGCCGCGTGATGGGCATCTACGTGCTGGTGCTGATCGGCGGCAACCCCATCGGCGGCCCGATGACGGGCTGGATGGCCGACGTGTTCGGCGGGCGCTCGCCGTTCTACATCGGCGGCGCGATCTCGCTGATCGCCGCGGTGGTGTGCGCACTGGTGCTCGTGCGGCGCGGCGGCGTGAGCCTGCCGGTGCGCCGGTTCGGCAACGGGCTGCGCGTGCTCAAGCGCGAACGCGTCTGACGCTCGGCTCGAAGAGGGCGCCTCGGGAGCTTCCCGGGGCGCCCTGCTGTTTTTCACGGCTCACCCGCGCGAGTGAGAGGTGGGTCTCCGCGATCAGGGGGTTGCCCGCCGTATGAGGTTAGGCTAACCTCATACACGTCCGCTTCGTGGTGGGAGCGGCAGTCAGTTCGGGAACGGACGGAGCCCCGCACCTGGGAACCCCGGGGGCGGGGCTTCGTTCACGCCAGGGGTGATCCGCCGGATTCGGCCCTTCACGACGGGTTCATGGTCGGGTCGGGCGTGCTCGGCGTCAAGGTGCGCTCATCAGGTGGGGCGGGAAGCCGCGTGAGCGTCAGCCCGAAGTAGACGCGGTAGGCCGTGTGGATCGCGGTGTCGTCGGGGAGCAGCACCTCGTGGCGCACGCCGTCGACGGTCTCGATCAGCCGGTGCCCCGAGAGCGTCACGCGGCCCTGCGACGTCGTCCGCGAGCAGGTGAGGCGCCCGGTGAACCCCGACGCCGGCGACGTCGACTGCCACCAGGCCATCGGGCTGAACTCCGAGAGCTCCCGCGGGCGCCGTTCGAGGCGGTAGGCGGGTTTCCCGTCCAGCACGACGTCGAGATCGCCGTGGGGCGCGTCCAGGAACAGGAACTCGCCCTCCGGGTCGGTCTGCACGTCCACGGCCGACATGCGCAGCGGGTGCCGGCTGAACCGGCCGAAGCCGACGTCGACGAGCCACTGCTCGCCGTCCAGGCGCACGACGACGGCCGCGTGGTCCAGCGGCGGTCCGGGCACACCCTCGCCGTCGAACACGTACGCCCCGCGCAGCTCCGCGTCGAAGCCGAGCTCGCGCAACAGGGCCGTGAACAGGCCGTTGAGCTCGTAGCAGAAGCCACCGCGGCGGCGGTGCACGATCTTGTCGAACAGCGCGTCCTCGGTCAGCTCGATCGGTTCGCCGAGGTGGATGCTGAGGTTCTCGAACGGCACGCGTTCGAGGTGGCGTTCCTGCAGCTGCCGCAGGGCGGCCAGGTCCGCCGTGGTGGGCAGCGCGAGGTCGAGTCGGGCGAGGTAGGCGTCGACGTCCATGACCACAGCCTCACACCTCGAGTGCGCTCGAAGTCAACCGAGATACGGAAAGACGGGGCCCTCCCAGGAGGAGAACCCCGTCTTCCGCGAAGGTGAACTTCAGCTGAGCAGCAGGCCGTTGCCACCGGCGACGGCGTTGTCGAACCGCTTGCTGATCTCGCCCCAGTTGAAGATGTTCCAGAGGGCCTTGACGTAGTCCGGCTTCACGTTCTTGTAGTCCAGGTAGAACGCGTGCTCCCACACGTCGACCAGCAGGATCGGCGTGGTCGGCAGGATCAGGTTGTTGTGGTGGTCGCGCAGCTGCTGGGTGATCAGCGTCTTGCCGATCGGGTCCCAGGAGAGCGCGCCCCAGCCGTTGCCCTGGATCGTGGTGGACACGGCGGTGAACTGGGCCTTGAACTTGTCGAACGACCCGAACGCTTCGTCGATCGCCGCGGCCAGCTCGCCGGTCGGCTTGTCGCCGCCTTCCGGCGACAGGATCTTCCACCACACGACGTGGTTGGCGTGGCCGGCCAGGTTGAAGGCCAGCGTGGTCTCGAGACCGACGATGTTGCCGAAGTCGCCGGCTTCGCGCGCCTCGGCGATCTTGTCCAGCGTGTCGTTCGCGCCCTTGACGTAGGTCGCGTGGTGCTTGCTGTGGTGCAGCTCGTTGATCTGACCGGAGATGTGGGGCGCGAGAGCGCCGTAGTCGTAGTCGAGATCGGGCAGGTTGTACCGGGCCATTGGCCCTCCTTCAGTCTTCGACACAAGTTCCTACTACCGAACCTAGTAGCACACCCGGGTTCGCGGCGACCGGGGCCGCCTGCGTACCGCAGGGTGGGCGCACTCGTCCGGCTGTCGCGTACCCGGGTGGGCACCGTGCGAAACAGAGCCTTGTACCTCGACCAAACTGGAGGTCAACTCCGTGTGATCAGCTTCATCCGGCTGCCGCTCAGGCGATCCGGTGACGCTGCAGGTCGAGGGCGAGCTCGTCGAAGACGGCGACGTTGTGCTCGAAGGCCACGAGTGTTTCGTCGATCACCCGGACCCGCGCGACGTCGTCCCACGGCGCCGCGTCGAGCTTCGCGCGGTAGCGGTCGCGAAACGCGGGGGCGCTGCCGAGGTCGTCGAAGTGGTAGAACAGCGTGCCCGCCCCGCTGAGGTCGAACTTCTTCTCCAGCAGCCGCCGGATGATCTGGCCACCCGCGATGTCGCCGAGGTAGCGCGTGTAGTGGTGGGCGACGTAGCCGCCGGCCCACTTCGCGGCTTCGGCCACGCGCGCCGCGTATGCCTCGGTGCTGGCGAGCGGGCGGACGGTCGAGCGCCACTCCGGGCCCACGAGGTGCGCGAGGTCGCGTTCGAGCGAGGGCAGCCGGCGCAGCTCGTCGAACACGAACTCACCGCCCACCGGGTCGCCGGTCATCGTGTCGGTGGCGCGCTCGATGGCCTGGTAGATGAAGAAGTACTGGATCGCGAGCTCCGTGTAGCCCGCCAGCGAGAGTTCGCCCCCGAGCAGCGCGTTCATGTACGTGGAGTGGTTGGCCCGGTCGTGCACCACCCTGGTCGACGCCCGCAGCTCGGCGGAGAACGGGCGCGCTTCCAGTTCCGTGGACACCGGCATGGGGCCTCCCTCGATCTGACAAGCTGTCAGAAAGAGCGTAGGCCACGATGTGGGGTTAGGCTACCCTAATTTGGGAGAATTTCACTCGAACCGACGGCTTGCAGCACGAATCGCACGGCCACGTCGACCACCGCGCCCAGGCGCTCCGGCGGCACGTCCACGACCTGCCGCGTGCCGAGGGCCGCGGTGATCATGGGGACCACCACGTCGACGTCCTGCGCGGGCCAGCTGCCCGCGTCGACGCCCGCGAGCAGCACCGCCCGCAGCTGTTCGGTGATCGGGTCCGCGTGCGCGCTGATGCGCCGGTAGGCCGCGGGCGCGAGGGCGGACTCCAGCGCCCCGCCCGGCGGCAGGTGGTGCTCGGCGAGCACCCGCAGCTGCAGCCGGACGAACGTCGCCAGTTGCGCCACCGGATCCGTCTCGGCTTCCACGGCCTCGCGCAGCCGCGTCACGTACCTCGCGGCCTCGTCCTCGACGAACGCGACGAGCAGGCTCTCCTTGTCGGGGAAGTGGTTGTACAGGGCGGTGCGCCCCACTCCGGCGTCGGCGGCGATGCCGGCGAGCGTGATCGCGTCGAAGCCGCGCTCGTAGAGCTGCGCGCGCAGCACCTCGAACACCCGGGCGCGGACCTCGCGCCGGTGCGCTTCGAGGGAGCCGCCGAGAACTTTCGGCACCGTGGGTTCCCCTGCCTCGTGAGTCCTTGTCCAGCCACCATAAGGGCGACGGGGCCGATCGACTCAGTCGACGAGCGGCCAAGTGTGCACGGGTTCCCCCTCGGCCGACAGGTCGAGGTAGCGCCGGAGCATGCGCAGCAGCGCCTCTTCGCGGTCGGCGCCGCGTTCCTGGGCGCGCAGCACGAAGTCGCGCTGCCAGGTCGAGCCGCTGCGGCGCGCGAGGCAACGGCGTTCGATCACGCCGAGGTACTTGACGCGCGCTTCGTCGGAGACGCCGGAGCGGCGCAGGCCCTCGTGCGCCAGCGGGAGCAGCACGCGCAGCGCCAGCTCGTCCGGCGGGATCCAGCCGATGCCGGGCCAGTACAGCTGCGCGTCGAACCCCTTGCGGGCGCCCGCGTAGAGGTTCTCCTCCGCGGCCTGGAACGACATCTGCGTCCAGATCGGGCGTTCCTGTTCGGCGAGCGCGCGCTGCGCGCCATAGAAGAACGCTGCGTTGGCGACGATGTCGACCACCGTGGGCCCGGCCGGCAGAACGCGGTTCTCCACCCGCAGGTGCGGCAGGCCGTCCACGACGTCGTACACCGGGCGGTTCCAGCGCCAGATCGTGCCGTTGTGCATGCGCAGCTCAGTGAGCTTCGGCGCCTGGCCGGATTCGAGCGTCTCGAGGGGATCCTCGCCGTCGGTCTGCGGCAGCAGACCCGGGAAATAACGCACGTTCTCTTCGAACAGGTCGAAGATCGACGTGATCCACCTCTCGCCGAACCACACTCTCGGCCGAACGCCTTGGTTCTTCAGCTCTTCCGGGCGCGTGTCGGTGGCCTGCTGGAAGAGCGGGATGCGCGTTTCGTGCCACAACGCCTTGCCCAGCAAGAAGGGCGAGTTCGCGGCGAGCGCCGTCTGCACGCCGGCGAGGCACTGCGCGGCGTTCCAGTGCGCGGCGAATTCCTCGGGTGCCACCTGCAGGTGCAGCTGGACCGAGGTGCACGCGGCTTCCGGAAGGATGGATTCCGCGTGACTGCGGAGCTTTTCGGGCTGTTCGCCCGGAAGGGGAGCACCGTCCACGGAAAGGGCGATCCGTTCCCCGCGCGCGGCGAAGATCTGGTCGTTCAGCGACGAATACCGCGCCTGGTTGGTGAGCCATTTCTGGTCGAAGTGCTCGTGGCGCAACGTGGGCAGGATGCCGATCATCGCGAGCGTGGAACCCGTGTCGGTGGCGGTGCTCGCGGCCCGGCCGAGGTACGCGCGGAGATCATCTTCCAGCTGTAGCGCGGAATCGCCGGCGAGCGGGCGCGGCGGAACGTTCAGCTCGAGGTTGTGCTGGCCCAGTTCGGTGGTGAACGACGGGTCGTCGAGCGCGTCCAGCACCGCCGTGTTGGTCATCGACGGACGCAGCTGCGGATCGACGAGGTTCAGCTCCACTTCGAGGCCGATGTTCTTGCGGGGAAAGGAAAAACTCCCGTCCGTGAGCATCCGGGCGAGGGTGTCGAGACAGCGCTGGACCTTACGGCGGTACCGTCCGCGGTCGAGCTGGTCGAACGGTTTCGCCGAGAGATCGGTACCCATGAGTGACGCGCTCCAAGGCTTCGGTCCGCAGGTGTCCGGGCGGGGACTGCCAGGCCGCCCACCGTCGCACAGCGCGGCGCATCCGGGCTAGCGGCCAAACTGGTGCTCTCCGTCACGGGGGGTTGACGGTGCGCGAAAATGGCCCATTCGTACCACAGTTCTCCGGACGTTCGGACCAGCTTTGTACCGGGCCGGTGTCCACTGCTCGGATGCAACACTGTGCGGTGTGGCTGAACTGATCTTCACCGAGGACCCGCGCGATTCCCGGCTCGACGACTTCCGCGACCTGTCCACAGCGGACCGCCGGCCGGACCGTCCCGGCGGGCGCGGGCTGGTGATCGCCGAGGGCACGGTGGTGGTCGAGCGGATGCTCGCGTCGCGCTACCCCGTGCGCGCGCTCCTCGGCGTCGAACGACGCGTGCGCGAGCTGGACCTGTCGGGCATCGACGCGCCCGCGTACGTGACCTCCGCGGAAACGATGGCGGAAGTGGTGGGCTTCCACCTCAACCGCGGGGTGCTGGCCGTCGCGGACAAACCCGCGCCCGTTGCGGTTTCCGACGTTGTCGCGGGTGCGGACGTGCTCGCCGTACTGGAAGGCGTCGGGGACCACGAAAACCTCGGTTCGATCTTCCGCAACGCCTCGGCGCTCGGCGTCGGCGGTGTGCTGCTGGCGCCGGGGTGTTCGGACCCGCTGTACCGGCGCAGCGTGCGCGTGTCGATGGGCCACGTGCTGCGCGTCCCGTTCGCGCCGCTCGAGGATTGGCCCGGTGGCCTGGACCTCTTGCGAGAGAGCGGTTTCACGGTGGCGGCCCTGACCCCGCGACCGAATTCCGTTCCGTTGCGCGGACTGCGCGCGGGGGTGACCGGGCGCGTCGCGCTCGTGCTCGGCGCCGAAGGCCCCGGTTTGACGGACGAGGCGATCGCGGCCGCGGACCTCGCCGTGCGCATCGAGATGGTGCCGGAGGTCGACTCGCTGAACGTCGCCACGGCGTCGGCGATCGCGTTCCACGAGTTCTTCGGCGTGGCCGCGGCCGCCGCCACGCGCTGACGTGATCATGGTTCCTGGGTACCCACTTCTCGCGGCGCTGCCCAGGGGGCGGGTGTCGTTCGGGCACTCTTCACCGCCCGCCGGGCTCTGCTCGACCAGCGGGTTTGGCCGGGTACGCTCCGGGTGGCGGAACAACGTCCCCGCGGGGAAGGACACTGGTGGAGCTGCGGATCCGGGGCGAGCGCGCGGTGCTCGCCGGCCCGGGTGGGGAGCACGCGCGCGAGGTCGATCCGCGCCGGCTGGCGATCGGGCCGGACTTGGCGCAGGCGCTCCACGAGTGGGCGCGCGTCGCGTCCGCGGTGTCGCGCACCGGCGGTGAAGCGGAGGTCGCGGCGTCCGTCGTGTCGCAGCGGGGCCGGCAGCTCGCCGGGCGGCTGGCGACGGTGATGGGCACGACGGTGCGGTTCGTCGACCCGGTGTCCGGGGTCGAGACGGTGGTGGAGCCCCCGGCGCGCGTCGTGGCGCGGCTGCGGCCGGCGCCGCGGCCCGAGCCGACGCCGTGGCTCACGGGGCTCCTCGTGTCCGGTTTCGCCGCGGTGCTCGTGGTCGTCGCGATGCTCGCACTGGCGAGCACGCTCGCCGGCGCGACGAGCGGGTGGCTCGCCCTCGTCGCGACGGTCGTGGTCACCGGTGGCATCGGACCGTCGCTGTGGCTCGGGCGGAAGCTGCCGATCGTGCGGTGGGCCGTGTACGGCGCGGGCGCCGGCATCGTCGCCGCGTGGATCGGCGTGCTGGCGATCGTGCTCTGACCCGCCGATACTGGCCGCATGGCGCCCCGACGCGAACTCGACCGGCTCCGCGCACTGTGCCTCGCGCTGCCCGAGACGAGCGAACGCCTCAGCCACGGCGAGCCGACGTGGTTCATCCGCGGGAAGAAGACGTTCGTGATGTTCGCCGACCACCACCACGACGACGGCAGGCTCGCGTTCTGGTGCCCCGCCCCGCTCGGTGCGCAGGAGGACCTCGTGCGCACCGAGCCGGACCGCTTCTTCCGCCCGCCCTACGTCGGCCACCGCGGCTGGCTCGGCGTGCGCCTCGACGTGGACGTCGACTGGACCGAGATCGACCGCATCGTGCGCGACGCCTACCGGCTGGTGGCGCCGAAATCGCTGGCGGTGCTGCTGGAGAGCTAGCCGCGCTGGGACCGGACGCCCAGCAGGACGTCCTCCCACGACGGCACGATCGGGTGGTTCTTCTTGGCCTTCGCCCGCGGCTGCTCGTCGTCGGGGGACGCGGCGTCGTCGTCCGAGGGGACGCGCGGGATCTCTCGCGTGTCGTCGTCCTCTTCCGCCGGGTCAGCCGGGGCTTCGAGGGCGCGGACCTCGTCGTCGCTCGCGTCGAGCGTCGGCTGGACCGCGGCGTCGCGGGCCGGGTCGAGGGCGCGCACGGTGCGCGGCGGGCGGTAGGCGTTGGGGTTGAGCAGCACCTCGGCGTTCTCGTCGAGGGCGTGCACGGTGCCACCGTGGGCCCCGGGCGAGAAGGACCAGTGGGCGCGGTTGTCGGAGCGCCCGGCCTTCCACTGCAGCACGACGACCCACTTGCCGTCGTCGCCGCGCCAGGAGTCCCAGCGGGCCTGGGAGTAGTCGTGGCCGCGGACGCCGAACGCGTACGCGATCACCTCGCCCAGCGTCTGGACGTCGGGGCCGTCCTCGCGCACGGGGTGCGCGCTCTGCGCCAGCTCCGCCGTGCGCGAGCGCTCCAGCAGGACCGGGTAGGCGAATCTCTCCACGCGCTGCTCCGACACCCCGGCACTGCTCGCGACCTGTTCGACGGACTCGCCGGCGCGGATTCGCGCCTGGATCTCGCGTGGCCGCATCTGGCTCTCCAACTCGATTTCGATCTGGCCCAGCCGGGCGATGTCCCCCCTAGCCGCTGCTCGCAGTCGTTCGTCGGCCGGCAGCAGGAAACGAGTGCGGCTGGCCGGATCCTCGAGCACGATGGACTTGCCGTCCTCGTGCAGCCCGATCACCCGTAGCGCCCGCATTTCTCGCCTCCCCGATCTTCACCGTTGTGGGTGTTCACGTTAGAACGGCGCGTCGCCTTGACGCGCGAGGCGCGCCGACGCCACACCGATCCGTCACCCGATTGCCGACGACCTCCGTCATCCTCCAGTGCCCGCTCACCGGGACCGTTCAGGACACGCCGACCACGTTCCGTCACGAATGAGTGGTGTTCCGTGTTCGTCGCTCAAACGACGAAGGGCCCCTCCGCGCGGGAGGGGCCCTTCGGGTCGCACGAACTCAGCCGAGCCGCTCGACGACGTACTCGATGCTCTGGGTGAGCTTCGTGATGTCGTCCGGGTCGATGGCCGGGAAGAGGCCGACGCGCAGCTGGTTGCGGCCCAGCTTGCGGTACGGCTCGGTGTCGACGATGCCGTTCGCGCGCAGCACCTTGGCCACGGCGGCGGCGTCGACCTCGTCGGTGAAGTCGACGGTGCCGACGACCTGCGAGCGCAGGTCCGGGTCCTTCACGAACGGCGTGGTGTACGAGGTCTTCTCCGCCCACTCGTACAGCCGCGTCGAGGATTCCTTGGTGCGCGCGGTCGTCCAGGCGAGACCACCCTGGCCGTTCATCCACTCGATCTGGTCGGCGAGCAGGAACAGCGTGGCCACGGCCGGCGTGTTGTACGTCTGGTCCTTGCGCGAGTTGTCCAGCGCCGTGGTGAGCGACAGGAACTCGGGGATCCAGCGGTCGCCGCCGCCGAGTTCGCCGATGCGCTCGACCGCGGCGGGCGAGGCCAGCGCGATCCACAGGCCGCCGTCGGACGCGAAGGACTTCTGCGGCGCGAAGTAGTAGACGTCGAAGTCTTCGGCCTTCACCGGCAGGCCGCCGGCCCCGGACGTCGCGTCGATGGCGATCAAGGCGTCGCCGGCTGCGCTGTTTTCGGGGCGGCGCACCGGCACCGCGACCCCGGTGGAGGTTTCGTTGTGCGCCCAGCCGACGAGGTCGGCACCGGTTTCGTAGGCGATGTCGGGCGCACTGCCCGCGTCGGCCTTCACGATGATCGAGTCGGCGAGGAACGGCGCCTTGTTCGTGACGCTCGCGAACTTCGAGGAGAACTCGCCGTAGGCGAAGTGCTGCGCGCGCTCGCGGACGAGGCCGAACGCGGCGGCGTCCCAGAACGCGGTGGTGCCACCGTTGCCGAGGATGACTTCGTAGCCCTCCGGCAGGGAGAACAGCTCGGACAGCCCCGCGCGCACACGCCCGACCAGCGACTTCACCGGCTTCTGGCGGTGCGACGTGCCCAGGTAGGTGTGCCCGGACTCGGCCAGCTTGGCGAGCTGCTCGTCACGGACCTTGGACGGTCCGCAACCGAAGCGCCCATCGGCCGGCTTGAGGTCTTCGGGGATGCTCAACTCCGCTGCGTCGGTCATGTGGCCAGTCTCTCAGGTCGGGATGCGCCTGCTCAATGCGGTGGGGAGGTGTCCGGTATGTGGAACCGGACACCTCCGCGCGCTCCCGGCGAAACGGGCTGCGCGAACCCGGTTTCAGCGCCAGCCGGCCTCGTCCACGCCGCCCGGGATGGGCGCGGCGGGGTCGTACGGGGTGCGGCTGAAGATGAACGTCGCGAGGTCCAGGTGGGTCGCCGCGCCGTTCGCGTCGCGGCCGACGGTCAGCGTCTCGCCGGCGTAGTAGCCGTCCAGGCCCACCCAGGTGTCCGGGCCGACCGGGCGGAAGCGGGACGCGCGGCCGGCGCCGCTGACCGGGTCGAGCGAGATCGTGTCGGAGCCCAGCACGCGCAGGTGGTACGGCGTCGGGCCCCAGTGCCACAGGCCGGTGAGCGCGAGCAGCGCCGGGTCCACAGTGGACGGCTGCCACTCGTCGGGCAGCGCGGGCTCCAGCTCTTCCACGGTGGTGATGAGGTCGAGCACGAGCTGCGTGATGCCGACCCCCGCGGTGGCGTTGGCGAAGCACAGCGCGCCGGTGCCGGTGGCCGGGTCGACGAGCGACGCGGCGAGGAAACCGGGCATCGAACCGGTGTGGCCCGACAGCCGCCTGCCGTCGACGCGGACCTGCATGATGCCGAGCCCGAAGCCGGTGTTCCAGACTTCGCCGTCGTCCACGGTGTTCACCGCGCGCATCTCCGCCACGGTGTCCTCACTCAGCACGCCGCGGGTGTGGCCGCCGACGAACGCGGTCCAGCGCGCGAGGTCGGTGACCGTCGACCACAGCTGGCCGGCCGGCGCCATGGCGCCGGCGTCCGGTGACGGTTCGGGCAGCAGGACGTCGGCGAACGGGTGCACCGCGAAACCTTCGGCGTGCGCGCCTTCGGGGTGCGGCGTCGTGCGCGTCATGCCCAGCGGCGTGAGGATCTCCTCGCGCACGACGTCGAACCACGCGCGGCCGCGGTGGCGCGCGACGAGTTCGCCGAGCACGCCGTAGCCGACGTTGGAGTAGTGGAACTTGAACCCGGGGCGCAGTTTCGTCGCGTCCTTGTCCAGGCTCTCCTCCAGCGCGGCCCAGTCGCCGCCCTTCGTGCGCTCCCACCAGCCGCCCGGCGACTCCGACGTGAGGCCGGAGGTGTGCGAGAGCAGCTGCGCCACGGTCGCCGAGCCGAACGCCGTGCCGGGCACGTGCTTCTCGAGCGGATCGGTGAGCTCGAGGCGGCCTTCGTCGCGCAGGCGCAGCACGGCGGTGGCGATCATCGTCTTGGTGATCGAGCCGAGGCGGTACTGCGTGTCGGCGTCGGGCCGCGCGGAGCCGACGCGGCCGCGGGCGCCGGACCAGACGAGGCTCCCGTCGCGCACCACTCCGGCGACCAGCGACGGCGCGCGGCCGGTGGCTTGCTCGCGCGCGAGCCTGCGGTACAGGGCGAGTTCGGTGGAGTCGAGCATGCGGGCCATTCTGCCCCGGCTTCTCAGCCCAGCAGCTGGCGGTCCAGCGCGGTGGTGACGGCCGCGGTGCGGTCGGAGACCCCGAGCTTCCCGAACACCCGCAGCAGGTGCGTTTTCACCGTCGCCTCACCGATGTGCAGGCTGCGGCCGATCTCGGCGTTCGTGAGTCCCTTCGCGACGAGCCGCAGCACCTCGACTTCGCGCGCCGAAAGCGGTGACGCGGGCCCGGGGTTGCGCACGCGGTTCACGAGCTTGCCGGCCACCGACGGCGCCAGCACGGTCTCGCCGCGCGCCGCCGCGCGGATCGCGCCGGCCAGCTCCACGCGGGACGCGTCCTTGAGCAGATAACCCGCCGCACCCGCCTCGACGGCCCGCAGGATGTCGGCGTCCGTCTCGTACGTGGTGAGCACGACGATCCGCCGCGCCGGCGTCTCCTTGAGGATGCCGCGGATCGCGCCGACGCCGTCGAGGCCCGGCATGCGCAGGTCCATCAGCACGACGTCGGGCTGCTTCACGCGGTCGAGCGCGATCGCCTCCTCGCCCGAGCCGGCTTCCCCGACCACGGTGAGGTCGTCCTCGGCCTCGAGCATCCCGCGCAACCCCTCGCGCACCACGGGGTGGTCGTCCACCAGCATGATCGTGATCACGCGGGTACCTCCAGCTCCAGTTCGGTCCCACCGTCCGCGCCGCTGCGGACGCGCAGCCGCCCGCCCACCTGCTCGACGCGCGAGCGCATGCCGCGCAGGCCGAACCCGTCGGTGGGGGTGGTCGGGGAGAAGCCGCAGCCGTCGTCGCGCACGCGCAACCGTACCGTTCCGTCCACAGCGGACAGCCGCACCAGGACCGTTTCCGCACCCGCGTGCTTGCGGACGTTGGCCAGCGCCTCCTGCGCACCCCGCAGCAGTACGACCTCCGCGGCCGTCGCCAGCTGCGGCAGCGGACTGTCCACTTCGCACTCGACGCGCAGGCCGGCTTCGTCGGCGAGCCGGCCCGCGGCGCGGCGCACGGCGTCGGGCAGCGAGCCGGCCGCGAGGTCCGACGGCGCGAGCGCCGCCACCATCGCGCGGGCCTCGGCGAGGTTCTCCCGCGCGGTGCGCGAAGCCAGCGCGAGGTGCTTGCGCGCCGCCTCGAGGTCGGTGTCCAGTTCGGACTCGATGGCCTGCGCGAGCGTGACGATGCTGGTGAAGCCCTGCGCCAGGGTGTCGTGGATTTCCCGGGCCAGTCGCTCGCGTTCCGCGGCCGTGCCGGCCTCGCGCGAGAGCCGCGAAACCTCCGCCTGGCTGTCCTCCAGCTGCCGGATCAGCTCGGCGCGCGCAGAGCTCTGCGCGATGACGTCGGAGGTGAACTTGCCCGCCAGCACGCTGAACACCACGAGGATCGCGGTCATCGGCAGCAGGATCGGCAGGCTCGGGTTGCTCCATCCGCCGCGCACGACGGCCGCCACCGGCTCCAGCAGGATCAGCAGCGTCGTGAGCACGATGCTCGGGCGGATCTCCTGCAGCATGAACACCAGCGGGCACGCCATGAACAGGATGAACGCGGAGGTGGTGTCCGCGAAGATCGCCGTGGCCACGAGCACCACGAGCACGCCCGTGACCACGGTGCCGGCGACCGGGTTGTCGTCGGCGCGGAGGATCCGCCGCCCGGCCGCGACGTAGCCGAGCACCAGCGCCGCGAGCGCGGCCTCCGCGACCACCTGCTCCGCCAAGGGCTCGTCGTCGAACAGCACCAGGAGGGCGGTCGCCACGTAGGCGACCGCGAACAGCACCTCCCAGACCCAGTACGAGCGCTCCCAGGCGTCGTCGGGGTTCGTCACCGGGGTTCGTTCGTCCACCGGAACGTCAGCCTCGCGAGCACGAGCCCGGCCACGCACCACGCCCCGAGCACGAGCGCCACCATCGGAAGTTCCCATGTCCCCGCCATCTCCTGACTCGCGGCCGCCGGCGGCAGGAACACCGACCGGAAACCCTGGCAGATCCATTTCAGCGGGAAGAAGGACGCGATGTCGACCATGATCTTCGGCAGGTGCGTGATCGGGGTGACGAACACGCCCGAGATGAACTGCAGCACCAGGTAGACCAGCTGCACCACCGCGACCGTGCCGTTGGCCGTGCGGGTGAGCGAGCTGATCGCGATCCCGAGCAGCGTCGAGGAGATGACGCCCAGCAGCATCACCCACACCAGCGTCGCCCACTTCTCGCCGTCGGACGGCAGCTCCAGGCCGAACAGGAGCATCGCCACCGCGGCCATGATCACCGTCTGCGCCACGCTCGTGACGAGCACCATGATCATCTTGCCGACGAAGTACGACGCGGCCGGCATCGGCGTACCGCGCAGGCGCTTGAGCGCGCCCACCTCGCGGTCGGCCGCGATCCCGATGCCGACGCTGTTGAACGACGTCGACACGATGCCCGCGCCGATCATGCTCGCGGCGAGCAGCTGTCCCGACGAGACGCCGGCCTGCCCGGTCGGACCGTCCAGGATGGACCCGAGCAGGATCATCAGCACCGCGGGCAGGGAGAAGGTGAAGACCACCTGCTCCTTGTTGCGGAAGAACTGCCGGAGCTCGAAGCTGCCGCGTGCGGCGCCGAGCGTGAAGGTGCCGCCCACGGCAAGGGTCGTCACGGTTTCTCCCCGGTTCGGTCGGGCCGGCGCTGATCCCGGCCGGTGGTGTGGGTGGCGGCTGAGCCGGTGAGCCCCCGGGCCTCACCGGTCAGCCGCCGGCTGTGGAAGGTCGTGCCGCACTGCAGCCGCGGTGGCGTGAAGCCGTCGAGGGTGAAGCCGCCGAGCAGGGGCGGGATCACGGCGTCTCTCCGATCAGCTCGAGGTAGATGTCTTCGAGGCTGGGCCGCGTCACCGTCAGGCCGGCGAGCTCCCCGCTCCCGCCGGACAGCTGGTTCACGAGCTTGGTCGGGAACGGCGTGCGCTCCTCGTGGTCGCCGCGGTCGTCGCTCCACCGCACGACCGCTTCGGCCTGGCCGCGACCCCCGAGCGTTTCGGGGGTCCCCTCGGCGACCACGCTGCCCCTGGCGATCACCACGAGCCGGTCGGCCAGCGCCTCGACCTCGTCGAGGTAGTGGGAGGTGAGCAGGATCGTGGTGCCCTCGTGGGCGAGGCTTTCGATCAGGCCCCAGAACTGGCGCCGCGCCTCGGGGTCGAACCCCGTGGTGGGCTCGTCGAGGAACAGCAGCCGCGGATGGCCGATGATGCCGAGCGCCACGTCGACGCGGCGGCGCTGCCCGCCCGAGAGCGACTTCACGCGCGCCCCGGCCTTTTCGCTGAGCCCGACCCGCTCGATCACTTCTTCCACGTCTCGCGGGTTGGGGTAGTACTTCGCGAAGTGCCGCACGGTTTCCGTCACGGTCAGCTCGGCCGCGTCCGTCGCCGTCTGCAGGACGATGCCGAGGCGCGAACGCCATTCGCGGCCCGCTTTTCCGGGATCCTCGCCGAGTACGGCGGCTTCGCCCGCCGTGCGCTGCCGGTGTCCCTCGAGGATTTCGACGGTGGTGGTCTTGCCCGCGCCGTTGGGCCCCAGGAGCGCGAACACCTCACCTTGGTGGATGTCGAGGTCGAGTCCGGCCACGGCGACGTGGCCCGGGTACTCCTTGCGCAGTCCGCGCACCCTCACTGCTGTGGTCATGGCTTCATCCTGCGGTCACGGACCGCGTCCGCGGGACGTCCGGCCAGTGGAATCCGGCTGTCCACCGAACGGTGGACACGAGGGCGTGTTTCCCGTGGAACCAGCGAAAACGCCGTCATGGAGGCCGAAACCGGCCTACCGCACGAACGGCGGGTGCACGGCAACCGCCGCCGAGGTGAAACCGCGTTGTTGACAAGTTGTCTAACATGACGGGATGTCTCACAAGCAGGTGACCGCCAGTGACGGTGTCCGCCTCTCGGTCCGCGTCAGCGGCGCCGAAGCCGGGCCCACGGTCGTGCTCGTGCACGGCTACCCGGACAACGGTTCGATGTGGGGCGGCGTGGCCGCCGAACTCGGCCGCCGCCACCGCGTGGTGGTCTACGACGTGCGCGGCGCCGGGGACTCGGACAAGCCGCGTGAGCGCGACGCGTACCGGCTCGACCAGCTCGCCGCGGACCTCAAGGCCGTGGTCGACGAGGTGCAGCCGACCGGGAAGGTCCACCTGCTGGCCCACGACTGGGGTTCGATCCAGACCTGGCACGCGGTGACCGGCGACGAGCTGCGCGGGCGGATCGCTTCGTACACCTCGATCTCCGGCCCGAGCCTCGACCACGCCGGCGCGTGGTTCCGCGAGCAGTTCAAGCGGCCGTCGGGGGTGCCGCGCGCGCTGCGCCAGCTGCTGCACTCGTACTACATCCTGCTGTTCCAATTGCCGCTCGTGCCGGAGTTCGGCTGGCGTTCGGGGATCGTGCCCGCACTCATCCGCCGGCTCGACCCGGCCGCGGGGCGCGTGCGGACGGCCGACGCCGTGCACGGCCTGAAGCTGTACCGCGCCAACATGTTCACGCGCCTGTCGCGGCCCGCGCCGCGCCCGGCCGAGGTGCCGGTGCAGGTGCTCGCGCCGGCGGGCGACGCGTTCGTGACCGCGCCGCTGCAGACGGAGATCGCGCGCTGG
This sequence comes from Amycolatopsis sp. NPDC051903, assembly GCF_044452505.1. Classification (NCBI taxonomy): domain Bacteria; kingdom Bacillati; phylum Actinomycetota; class Actinomycetes; order Pseudonocardiales; family Pseudonocardiaceae; genus Amycolatopsis; species Amycolatopsis sp. NPDC051903. Next base: position 176,858 of record NZ_JBITBT010000005.1, read on the forward strand.
GTGCCGGACCTGCGCGTGCGGCGGCTGGTCGGTTCGCACTGGATCGCCCGCAGCAAGCCGAAAGTCATCGCGGACGCGACCGCCGAGCTGGTCGAGTACGCCGAGGGCGGTGAGGAGAGCCGGGCGCTCAAGCGCGCTCGCGTCGTCGGCGGTGCGCCCGGCCGGTTCGCCGACCGGCTCGTGGTCATCACGGGCGGCGGCAGCGGCATCGGGCGCGCGACCGCGCTCGCGTTCGCCGCCGAAGGGGCCGACGTGGTGGTCACCGACGTCGACGCGGCCGCCGCGGCGGAAACCGCGAAGCTGGTGCGGGACAAGGGCGTCGACGCCGGAGAGTACACAGTGGACTCCTCGGACGCCGGGGCGGTCGAGGAGTTCGCGGCCCGGGTGCGCGCGGAGTTCGGCGTGCCCGACGTCGTGGTGAACAACGCCGGGATCGGGATGTCCGGGCCGTTCCTGGACACCACGCTGGCCGACTGGGAGAGGGTCGTGGACGTGAACCTGTGGGGCGTGATCCACGGGTGCCGCGCGTTCGCGCCGATGATGGCCGAGCGGGCCGAGGGCGGGCAGATCGTGAACCTCGCGTCGGCCGCGGCTTACCTGCCGTCGAAGATCCTGACCGCGTACGGGACGACGAAGGCCGCCGTGCTGGCGCTGAGCAACGGCCTGCGCGCCGAACTGGCGGCCGACGGCATCGGCGTGACGGCCGTGTGTCCGGGCCTGGTGCACACGAACATCACCAGCACCACGCGGTTCGTCGGCGTCGCGGCCGACGAACAAGCGCGGCGGCAGCAGGCGTCGACGAAGCTCTACGCGCGCCGCGGGTTCGGGCCGGAGAAGGTGGCGCGTGACCTCCTGCGCGCGGTGGAGCGCGACCGCGCGATCCAGCCGTCCACCCCGGAAGCCAAGGTGGCGCTGGTGCTTTCGCGTCTGACGCCCGGCCTGCTGCGCGCGGCGGCGAAGCTGGACGTCACCCCGTGAGCCGCCCGCGCCGGATGACCCCGCAGGCCCGGCGCGACGACCTGATCGCCGCGGCGCTGGACCTGTTCGGCAGCCGTGCACCGGAACTGGTGACGGTGGACGACATCGTCGCGCGGGCGCAGGTGTCGCGGCCGCTGTTCTACCGCTACTTCCCGAGCCTGCACGAGCTGCAGGTGCGGGCGCTGCGGACGGTGACCGACGGCCTCGTCGACGGGCTCGCGCAGCTGGAGAAGGGCCCGCCGGACGGCCGGTTGCGAGCGGCCGTGCGCGGGCTCATCGACGTGGCCGATCACTACCGCGCCGGTTACGTCGCCTTGCTGCGCAGCGGTTCCGTGATCGCGACGTCCGAAACCGACGCGGCGATCGACGAGGTCCGGCACCGGTCCGTGGAGCTGATCCTCGACGCGCTCGGGGTCACCGAACCGTCGGCGCTGCAGTCGCTGACGTTGCGGTGCTGGACCGCCGTCGTCGAGGGTGCGCTGCTGTCGTGGCTGCAGGAGCGCACCGTGCCGCGCGAGGTTCTCGACGGGTGGCTCGTCGACCAGCTCACGGCGATGCTGGAAACCACCGAACGCCACGATCGCCCGGCGCGTTGAACACCCCGAAGGCCGCCCCGGGCGAACGGGACGGCCTTCAGGCGAAGGGGTTCAGTGCTTCGTGACGCTGTCCCAGCCTTCGACGTCCTCCGGCTTGCGCGGGCCCGGCCCCACGTACTTGGCCGACGGGCGCACGAGGCGGCCGGTCTGCTTCTGCTCCAGGATGTGCGCCGCCCAGCCGGCGGTGCGGGCGGAGGAGAACATCGACGGCATCATGGCCGGCGGCACCTTCGCGAAGTCCAGGATCACGGCCGCCCAGAACTCCACGTTGGTCTCGATCGGGTGGTCCGGGCGCCGCTCGCGCAGCTCCGTCAGCGCGGCCTGCTCCAGCGCCGCGGCGACCTCGTAGCGCTCGGCGCCGAGTTCCTTGCACGTGCGGCGCATCACGCGGGCCCGCGGGTCCTCCGCGCGGTACACGCGGTGGCCGAAGCCCATCAGGCGCTCCTTGCGGTCGAGGATGCCCTTGACCAGGCCGGCGGCGTCACCCGACCGCTCGACCTCCTCGATCATCGGCAGCACGCGCGCCGGCGCGCCACCGTGCAGCGGGCCCGACATCGCCCCGACCGCGCCCGAGAGCGAAGCCGCCACGTCGGCGCCGGTCGAGGCGATCACGCGCGCGGTGAACGTGGACGCGTTCATGCCGTGCTCGGCGGCCGACACCCAGTACGCGTCGAGCGCCTTGACGTGGGCCGGGTCCGGCTCGCCACGCCAGCGGATCATGAAGCGCTCGGTGATGGACGTCGCCTTGTCGACCTCCGACTCCGGCACGGCCGGCGCCGAGGTCCCGCGCGCCGACTGCGCGACGTAGGACAGCGCCATCACCGAAGCGCGGGCGAGCTGGTCGCGGGCCTGTTCGTCGGTGATGTCCAGCAGCGGCTGGAAGCCCCAGATCGGCGCCAGCATCGCCAGCGCGGCCTGCACGTCCACGCGTACGTCGCCGGTGTGCACGGGCAGCGGGAACGGCTCGGCCGGCGGGAGCCCGTTGCCGAAGCGGCCGTCGACGAGGAGTCCCCACACGTCACCGAAGGTCACCTTGCCGGCGAGGTCTTCGATGTCGATGCCGCGGTAGCGCAGCGCGCCGCCGTCGCGGTCGGGTTCGGCGATCTCGGTGCGGAACGCCACCACACCTTCGAGGCCCGGTTTGAAGCCGTCGTCGGCCTGGTCGGCGTTCTTCTGGTTGATGGTGGAGGTAGTCACTTCGCGAACCTTTCGATGCGCCCCGGCTCTATCTCTTCACGATGGCTCACTCGTGCGGACGCAACCTGGGCGCGCCTCATCGCACGGTTGGACAAACCTTGCTCCTTCGCGGCGACCTGGGCAATGAAAGATGTGGTGGTTTCGGTCACGATTCCGAGAACGATTCAGTGGGGAAAGGCCTCTCGCGGCAAGTTCTTCGGCACCGCGTCGTGACCGAGCTCGCAGACGCGCGGTGCACCGAACGTAAATCCTGTGTTTCCGAATCCGGCGGTGCGGCGGAGCCGGTGATACACCTTTCGCATGCACCTGAGCCCGCAGGAACGCGACAAGCTGCTGGTCCACGTCGCCGCCGATGTCGCGCGCCGCCGGCTGGAGCGCGGGGTGCTGCTCAACTACCCCGAGGCCGTCGCGCTCATCACCGACCACGTGCTCGAGGGCGCGCGCGACGGGCGCACGGTGAGCGAGCTCGCAGCCAGCGGCCGAGCGGTGCTCAGCCGCGCCCAGGTACTCGGCGGAGTCGCCGAAATGGTCGACTCCGTGCAGGTGGAGGCCACTTTTCCGGACGGGACCAAACTCGTCACCGTGCACGACCCGATCGTCTGAAGGAGCGCGAGTGCGGCCAGGCGAGATCATCCCCGGCGCCGAACCGGTGGAGCTGAACCCCGGGCGCGAGCGCGTGCGGCTGCTCGTGCGCAACCTCGGCGACCGGCCCGTGCAGGTCGGCTCGCACTACCACTTCGCGGCCGTGAACCCGGGGCTGGAGTTCGACCGCGAGGCCGCGCGCGGGCACCGGCTCGACGTGCCGGCCGGCACGTCCGTGCGGTTCGAACCGGGCGTCGAACGCGAGGTCGACCTGGTGCCGTTGCGCGGGAACCGGCGGGTGCCGGGGCTGCGCGCCGAGTCCGGCCGGGAGCGCTGAGGCGTGCCGGAGATCGATCGCGAGCGCTACGCCGAGTTGTTCGGCCCGACCACCGGCGACCGGATCCGGCTCGCCGACACCGACCTGCTCATCGAGGTGACCGAAGACCGGTCGAGGGGGGCGGGCGGCAGCGGCGACGAGGTGCTCTTCGGCGGCGGCAAGGTCATCCGCGAGTCGATGGGCCAGGGGATGGCCACGCGTGCCGAAGGCGCGCCGGACCTCGTGATCACCGGCGCCGTCATCCTCGACCACTGGGGTGTGGTGAAGGCCGACGTCGGCGTGCGCGACGGGCGCATCACCGGCATCGGCAAAGCCGGCAACCCGGACACGATGGACGGCGTCGACCCGGCGCTGGTGATCGGGCCGTCGACGGAAGTGCTTTCCGGCAACGGGAAGATCCTCACGGCGGGCGGGATCGACTGCCACGTGCACTTCATCTGTCCCCAGCTCGTCGACACCGCGCTCGCCGCCGGCCTGACGACGCTGGTGGGTGGCGGCACCGGGCCGAACGAGGGCACGAGGGCCACCACCGTGACACCCGGGGCCTGGAACCTCGGGCGCATGCTGTCCGCCATGGACGGTCTCCCGGTGAACGTCCTGTTGCTGGGCAAGGGCAACACCGTGCGGGCCGAGGCGCTGCGCGAGCAGCTGGCCGCCGGTGCCGGCGGGTTCAAGCTGCACGAGGACTGGGGCACCACGCCCGCCGCGATCGACGCGTGCCTCACGGTGGCCGACGAATCGGGTGTGCAGGTGGCGATCCACACCGACACGCTCAACGAAGCCGGGTTCCTGGAGTCCACTGTGGAGGCGATCGGCGGCCGGTCGATCAACGCGTACCACACCGAGGGCGCGGGCGGTGGTCACGCGCCGGACATCATCCAGGTCGTGGGCCTGCCGAACATCCTGCCCTCGTCGACGAACCCGACGCGCCCGCACACGGTCAACACGCTCGACGAGCACCTCGACATGCTCGTGGTGTGCCACCACCTCAACCCGTCGGTGCCCGAGGACCTCGCCTTCGCCGAGAGCCGCATCCGGCCGAGCACGATCGCCGCGGAGGACGTGCTGCACGACCTGGGCGCGATTTCGATGATGAGCTCCGATTCGCAGGCCATGGGCCGCATCGGCGAGGTCGTCATCCGGACCTGGCAGACCGCGCACGTGATGAAACGCCGCCGCGGCGCGCTGCCCGGCGACGGCGCGGCCGACAACCTGCGCGCCCGCCGGTACGTCGCGAAGTACACGATCAACCCGGCGATCGCGCACGGGATGGAGGCCGAGATCGGCTCGGTCGAGGTCGGCAAGCTCGCGGACCTCGTGCTGTGGGAGCCGAAGTTCTTCGGCGTGCGCCCGCACGTGGTGCTCAAGGGCGGCTTCCCGGCGTGGGCGGCGATGGGCGACGCGAACGCGTCGATCCCGACGCCGCAGCCCGTGCTCGCCCGGCCGATGTTCGGCGCGGCCCCGCGCGTCGCGGCGGCGTCGAGCCTGCACTTCGTGGCTCCCGAAGCCCTGTCGTCGGGCCTCGCGGAGACGTTCGGCATCCAGCGCCCGCTCGTCGCCGTCGCGAACACGCGCGCGCGGACCAAAGCCGACATGGTGCTCAACGACGCGACGCCCGACGTGCGGGTCGACCCGGACAGCTTCGCGGTGCGCGTGGACGGTGAGCTCGTGGAGTCGAGACCGGTCGCCGAGCTGCCGATGGCCCAGCGGTACTTCCTCTTCTAGGGCGACGCTGGTGGACGTCTGCGCACTCATCCTCGCCGATTCCCGCTTCCCGGGCGGCGGCCACGTGCACTCCGGCGGGCTGGAAGAAGCCGTGAGCCGCAAGCTCGTGACGAGCGAGGCCGACCTGCCGGGGTTCCTGCTGAGCCGGCTGCGCACCGCGGGCGCGCTCGCCGCAGCGTTCGCCGCGGCCGCTGCGCACGCCGCCGCGCGCGGAGTCCGGAGTGGACACTGGTTGCGGCTCGACCGGGAGCTGGACGCCCGCACGCCGTCACCCGCGCAGCGTGCGGCGTCGCGGGCCCAGGGGCGCGGCACCGCGCGGGCCGGCGCGGTGGCGTGGCCGTCGCCGGTGCTGACGGCGCTGCTCGCCGAAACCCCGCGGCCGCACCACCCGATCGTCTGCGGCGCGCTGGTGGGCATCGCCGGCGGTGCGCCCGCCGACGCCGCGACGGCGGTGGGGTACTCGTCGGTGAGCGGGCCCGCGAGCGCGGCCGTGCGGCTGCTGGGGCTCGACCCGTTCGCCGTCAACGCGGTCGTCGCCCGGCTCGGCGCCGAGGTGCGCCGCGTGGCCGGCGAAGCCGCCGCCGTCGCCGGGGCCGACCCGGCGCAGCTGCCCGCGCCGGGTTCGCCGGCGCTGGACCTGTTCGCCGAGGCGCACGCCCGGCACCACGAGGAGGAGGTGCGGCTCTTTGCGAGCTGAACACGGTCACGGTCACACCCATCCGGTCAGCTTCGACCCGACGGCGACCGAACCCGACCGCCACACAGCCGCGCCGGCGGCGGGCCGCGCGTACCGCATCGGGATCGGCGGTCCCGTCGGCAGCGGCAAAACGGCGCTGACCGCCGCGTTGTGCCGCGCGCTCGGCGGCGAGCTGAACCTCGCCGTGGTCACGAACGACATCTACACCACCGAGGACGCCGACTTCCTCCGCAAAGCCGGTGTGCTGGCGCCCGAGCGCATCGAGGCCGTGCAGACCGGCGCCTGCCCGCACACCGCGATTCGCGACGACATCACCGCGAACCTCGACGCCGTCGAGACCCTCGAAGAGCGCTTCCCCGGGCTGGACCTGGTGCTCATCGAGAGCGGCGGGGACAACCTCACCGCCGTGTTCAGCCGCGGGCTCGCCGACAGCCAAGTCTTCGTCGTCGACGTCGCCGGCGGCGACAAGGTGCCGCGCAAGGGCGGCCCCGGCGTGACGACGGCCGACCTGCTGGTGATCAACAAGATCGACCTCGCGTCGCTGGTCGGGGCGGACCTGGGGGTGATGACGGCCGACGCGCACCGCATGCGCGGCGACCTGCCCGTGCTCGCGCAGTCGCTGGTGCAGACGCCGGACGCGCCCGACGTGGCGCGCTGGGTGCGGTCGGTGCTGCCGGTGCGCGCGGGGTGAAAGCCCACGCGCGGGTGGTCGCGTGCTTCGAAGACGGCCGGACGGTGCTGCGCGAGCTGCGGTCGATGGCGCCCCTGACGCTGTTCCCGCGCCGCGGCCGCGGGCCGGACGCCGTCGTCCACCTCGTCTCGTCGGCGACGGCGCCGCTGGGCGGGGACGAGCTGCTGCTCGACGTCCGGGTCGGGCCCGGCGCCGTGCTGCGGCTGTCCGGAGTCGCGGCGACGCTCGCGCTGCCCGGGCTCGGCGGCGGCGCCAGCTCGTCCACTGTGGACATCGAAGTGGCGGACGGTGGTTCGCTGACCTACCTGCCGGAGCCGACCGTGGTCACCGCGCGCGCGGACCACACGGCGGTCCTGCGCGCGTCGGTAGGGGAAAATTCCCGTTTCCACACCCGGGAAGTGCTCGTGCTCGGCCGCGCGGGCGAACGGCCGGGCCGGCTCACCACGACCGTCCACGTGACGCGCGGGGGCCTGCCGGTGCTGCGGCAGACGCAGGAAATCGGCGACCCGGTGCTCGACACCGGGCTCGCCGCGCTGGCGGGAAAGCGCGTGCTCGCGACGGAGCTGGTGATCGGTGGTCCGCCGCGTCCGGTGGCTTCCGGCGAGTGGTGGGCGCGCACGTGCCCCGCGCCCGGCGTTACGCTCACGACGTCTCTCGCGGCGGACGCGGTCCGTGCCGTGAATGGTCTGGAGGGCTGACGCTTCGTGCCTCGTCAGCGCCCTCCGATCTCGTGATGAGGGTAGCTCTGAACGTCGTTCAAGCTCCGGTGCAGGGACGATTCCCAGGCGTGGCAACGACTTAGCTTTCGGTGATCGCCTGTGGTGGGGCCTGCGCGAGGCGGGTGACCTGCTGCTCGATACCGTGATCGCCGCACGTTCGACGGCGCGCTCCGCCGGGCCGTGCACGCGGATTACCTGAATCCGGAAGAGCGCTTTCGCCTCCGCCTCAACGGTAATTGCGATTTTCACAAGGTAGACGCCGACGCTGCCCCCTGGGCGGAGTACGGCGGGAAGGAGGGCCGGTGGCCCGGACCTACGGTGGCGTCCCGCCGGAGCAGAGACGCGCCGAGCGTCGGGAACGGCTGCTCACGGCCGCTCTGGAGCTGTTCACCACGACGGGCTTCCGGCAGGCCAAGATCACCCAGTTGTGTACCCGTGCCGGGGTGTCCACGCGGAACTTCTACGAGGAGTTCGGCAGCAAGGAAGAAGTGCTGCGGACGCTGCACGACCGCATCAACTCGCTCGCGCTCATGCACGTGTCGGCCGCGCTCGAGGAGGTCAAGGACGCCGACGCGATGACGCGCATCGCGAAGCTCCTCGACGTCTTCGTCGCCACGGTGACCCTCGACCCGCGCATGCCGCGGCTCAACTACGTCGAGGCCGTGGGCGTCAGCCCGGAGCTCGAAGAGCAGCACCAGGTGTGGGTGGACCGGTGGGCCACGTTCATCGAGACGGAGGCGCGCCGCGCCGCCAAGGCCGGCGTCGCCCCCGACCGCGACTACCGGCTGACCGCGATCGCCCTCGTCGGCGCGGCCACCGGGCTCCTGCGCGAGTGGCAGGCGCACGAGCCGCCGCTGCCCGTGGACGAGGTCGGCGCGGAGCTGCGGGCACTGATGCTGGCGGCGATCACGCGGGTCTGATCGCGCTGGTCGGGGGCTTGCTCCGGGGCTCAGGCGGGCCGGACGGTCGGCAGCGGCAGGTCGACCGGTCCGGCTTCGCGGCACAGGTCGTGGCAGGTGCTGTCGAGCGTGCAGCACAGGGAGCAGATCGCGCCGCCCTGCTTGGCGCAGTCGGCGATGTCCGGCAGCTCGTACGGGTCACCGCACACCGAGCAGGTGTGCGTGGCCCGTGGGTCGGCGTCGACGCCGGGGCCCGACACCAGGTTGGGTCGCACGAGGTAGTAGCGGCCCTTCGTGGCGACGGCCAGTGCGGGCACCAGCACCGCGGCGATCACCAGGGCCAGCAGCGGGCTGAACGCGGCGAGCACGGACCCGAACGCGCCGAAGTAGGCCGCGATCGACACGGCCGACGCGATCAGCATCGACCCGAAGCCGACCGGGTTGACCTTGTGCAGGTAGGCGCGCTTGAACTCGATGTACCGCGGCGACAGGCCCAGCGGCTTCGCGATGACCAGGTCCGCGCACACGGCGCCGATCCAGGCGATCGCGACGTTGGAGTAGAAGCCCAGGATCTTGTTCAGGAACGCGAACGCGCCGAACTCCATGAGCGCCAGCGCGATGCCGCAGTTGACCAGCACGTACCACGCCCGGCCCGGGTGCTTGTGCAGCACGCGCGAGAAGAAGTTGGCGAACGACAGCGAACCCGAGTACGCGTTGGTGGTGTTGATCTTGATCTGCGACACGACGACGAACAGCGCCGCGAAGGTGAGCGCCACCGGACCGAGCGCCGGCTTCACCGCCGCCAGGTAGGGCGCGATGGGTTCGAGCGCGGCGGTTTTGCCGACCGCGCCGAGTGCGAGGAACGCGAGGAGCGCGCCGCCGATCTGCTTCGCCGCGCCGAGCACGACCCAGCCCGGGCCGGCGGCGAGCACGGCGGCCCACCACGACCGCTTGTTCGCCACCGTCTTCACCGGCATGAACCGCAGGTAGTCGGCCTGCTCACCGATCTGCCCGATCAGCGACAGCGCCACGCCCATGCCGAACCCGAACCCGATCGCCGAGAACCCGGAGCCCGCGCCCTCCGTGCCACCGAACGACGTGAAGTCGGCGAACCGGCCCGGTTCACGCACGAGCACGACCACGAACGGCAGCACCAGACCGGCGATCCACAGCGGCTGCGTCCAGGTCTGCATCTTCGCGACGGCGCCCATGCCGTACAGGGCGAAGGGCAGCACGATCAGCGTGGCCAGGAGGTAACCGACCGGCAGGGGGATGCCGAGCGCCAGTTCGAACGCCTGACCCATGATCGAGCCCTCGAGCGAGAAGAAGATGACGGTGAAACTGGCGTAGACCAGCGAGGTCAGCGTCGACCCGAAGTAGCCGAAGCCGGCGCCGCGGGTGAGCAGGTCCATGTCCACGCCGTACGTGGCGCACGCGCGCGCGATCGGCACGCCGGTCACGAAGATCACCACGGCCGCGGCGAGGATCGCCAGCACGCCGGAGGTGAACCCGTAGGTCAGGACGATGCTGGCCCCGATCGCGAAGTCGGCGAGGTAGGCGATGCCGCCGAGCGCCGTGGTCGCGACCACGAACGGGGACCAGCGGCGGAACGATTGCGCGGCGAAGCGGAGTGAGTAGTCTTCGCGGTTTTCGTCGGCCGCGAGCGCGGCGTACCTGCGCTGCGGCTCGGTGGTGTCGTCGGCTTCGGACAGGGTGTCGGTCATGGACCTGCCTCCAGACGGTGGGGAAGCCAGAAGGTAGGTCGCGCCCGTGTCGATCAGGGTCCAGGAGGTAACCCGGCGGTTACGGTTCGGGGTTCCGCGGTTACGGATCGGTGAGCGGCGAGAGGTGGCAGGAGTCACCGTTCGGTGGGTTTCGCCGCAGCTGGCGAGCCAATACCGTCGCTGGATACCGATGAGTCGACACCCTCACCAGGGGTACGGAGGTTGGGGCCCATGATGCCGGAGATCGATGAGGCGCCGGATGCGGTAGTCCGGCTGCCCGGGATGCGGGTGGCCTACGACGGGGCCCCCTTCGACGAGGCGGCCCTCGCGTCCACCTGGACCGAGCAGCTGCAGAACTGGCTGAGCCAGGCGATGTCGGCAGGTGTCGCCGAGCCGAACGCGATGGTGCTGGCGACGGCCGACCCGCAGGGGCACCCGTCTTCCCGGACGGTGCTGTGCAAGGGCCTCGACGAGCGCGGCGTCGTGTTCTACACGAACTACACCTCGGCGAAGAGCCACGACCTCACGGCCACGCGCTACGCGTCGGCGACGTTCCCCTGGTACGCCCTGCAGCGTCAGGTGACGGTGCGCGGTGAGGTCGAGAAGGTCGCCGCCGCGGAGACCGCGGCGTACTGGGAGCAGCGGCCGCGGGGGTCGCAGCTGGGCGCGTGGGCGTCGCCGCAGTCGCGGATCGTGGACGGCCGGCGGGCGCTGGACAACGCGCTGCGGGGGATCGAGCGGCGGTTCGCGGACGTGGAGAGCATTCCGGCGCCGCCCCACTGGGGTGGGTGGCGGATCCGGCCCGATGTCGTGGAGTTCTGGCAGGGGCGGGAAGACCGGATGCACGATCGGTTGAGGTTCCGGCGGACTGATGACGGGTGGGTTGTGGAGCGGTTGGCTCCGTGATCGGCTGTTGGGTCGCGCCGGTGAGGTTTTCGTAGTTCGGTCGCCACTCTGTTGCGTGGGGCACCCCGATCTTTGATTGTTTCTACGGTTCTGGGCCCTGTGTCAAGGCTGGATAGCGTGCCTTGACACAGGGCCCAGAACCGTGAAGGGCGCGGGGATCGAAGTGCAGGGCGGGGGCTGGGTGACTGCGTGGGGTGCGTTGTCGGGTGATGGGGTCGTAGGGGGTGTCGCCTGCGGCGAAGGGGGCTGAGTGGTTGTCCGGGCTCGGCGGCCGATCCGGCATTTCGGGTGTCGGTTACTCGGCGATCAAAATCACGCGCGGGCGGTTAGTTAGCGCAGCTAAGATGGTGTGTCGTGAGTTCTGATCCGGGGACGTTGCCGCCCCGTACTGGGGTTCGGAAGCTCCTCGGCCGCATCGTTGTTGACACTCGTCCGCTCAAGATTCCGGCGTTCAGGCGGCTGTGGGTGTCCACGGCGGTGACCGCGGTGGGGTCGCAGCTGACGGCCGTGGCGGTGCCCAAGCAGGTGTTCGACCTGACGGGGTCGTCCGGGTACGTGGGGTTGACCGGGGCCGTCGCGCTGGTGCCGCTGCTCGTGTTCGGGTTGTGGGGCGGGGCGATCGCCGACGCGGTGGACCGGCGGAAGCTGCTGCTGGTCACGAACGTCGGGGTGGCCGTCTCGTCGGCGCTGCTGTGGTTGCAGGCGTTCGCGGGGTTCGGGTCCGTGACGCTGGTGCTCGTCCTGCTGGCCGCGAACCAGGCGTTCTTCGCGATCAACATGCCGACGCGCGGTGCTGTCGTCGCGCGGTTGGTGCCGCCGGAACTGCTGCCGTCGGCGAACGCGCTGAACACGACGATGTCGACGTTCGGCGCGGTGTTCGGGCCGCTCTTCGGCGGGGCGCTGATCCCGGTCATCGGGTTGTCGACGCTGTACCTCATCGACGTGTGCGCGCTGATGATCACGCTCATCGCCGTGTGGCGGCTGCCGTCGATCCCGCCGCTGAACGGGCCGTCGCGCCGGGCGGGGGTCGGGGACGTCATCGACGGGTTCCGGTACCTGGCCACGAAGAAGGTGCTGCTGGCGTCGTTCGTCGCGGACATCATCGCGATGGTCGCCGGCATGCCGCGCGCCCTGATCCCCGAGATGGCCGAGCGCACGTTCGGCGACCCGCCCGGCGGTGGCCCCGCCCTTGGTTTCCTGTACGCGGCGCTCCCCGCGGGAGCCATGATCATCGGCCTGTTCTCCGGCTGGCTGCACCGCGTCGGGCGCCAGGGCGTCGCCGTGGTCGTGTCGATCTGCCTGTGGGGCGCGGCGATCGCGGCGTTCGGGCTCGCCCACTCGCTCTGGCTCGCCGTGATCTTCATGGCGCTGGCCGGGGCCGCCGACATGGTCAGCTCCGTCTACCGCCAGGCCATCCTCCAGACCGCCACCACCGACGAGATGCGCGGCCGGCTCCAGGGTGTCTTCACCGTGGTCGTCGCGGGCGGCCCGCGGCTGGCCGACCTCACGCACGGCTGGGCGGGCGCCCTGTTCGGCACCGAAGCCGCCGCCACGGGCGGTGGGCTGCTGGTGATCGTGCTCGTGCTCCTGGCGATGCTGGTCCTGCCCGCGTTCTGGCGCTACCGCGCACCCACCGGCTGATCCGGCCGCGCCGCCCGGGGTGACCGGCGTTGCTCCGAACGGCCTACGATGCCGGGCATGCGTGCTCACCCGATCGCCGCTGTCCTGCTCGCCGCCGCCGCGCTCGCCGCCTGCTCCTCCGGGCAGCAGCAGGCCGCGCCGCCGAAGCCCAGCACGTCCGTGCCGCCGCCGAAGCCCGGGTCGACGTGTTCGCTGCTGTCCGCGGACGAGGTCGGCAAGGCGATCAACATCCCCGGCATCGTCGCCAAAACCGGTCCGAACCAGGAGAGCCCGAACAACGGCGGCAAGTCGACCAGTTGCGAGTACCTCCTCGGTGACAAGCAGGCCGGCGCGCTGGCCGTCACGCGCTACGAGGGCCGCAAGGCCAACCCCGGGGACATGGTCGCCGCGATCAAGAAGGCCAAGCCCGGCGCGGTCGACGTGCCCGGCTTCCCCAGCGGGGCCGTCTACTACGTCGACGAAGCCAAGACGGCGACGCTCGCCGCGGCGAAGATCGTGAAGGGCGTGCCCGTGCTGGTGAACTACACCGGTCCGGTGAAGATGACGCAGCAGATGATGGCTCCGTTGGTCAAGACCGTCGTCACCGCCGTCTGACTTTCGCGCAGCTGCCGGACAAGGCAGACTAATCGCCCATGACGGACGTGAGGGCGGAGGGTTCGGAAGTTCAGGAACCGGCACTGCGGCGCGTGATGGGGCCGAAGCTGCTGCTGTTCTTCGTGGTCGGCGACATCATCGGCACGGGCGTGTACGCGCTGACCGGCCAGGTCGCCGGCCGGGTCGGCGGGGCGCTGTGGCTGCCGTTCCTGCTGGCGTTCGTGGTCGCGTTCATGACCGCGTTCAGCTACCTGGAACTGGTCGGCAAGTACCCGCGGGCCGCAGGCGCGGCGCTGTACACGAACAGAGCGTTCGGCGTGCCGTTCCTGACGTTCATGGTCGCGTTCGCCGTGATGTGCTCCGGGATCACGTCCGCGTCGTCGGCCGCGGTGGCGTTCGGTGCGACCTACCTGGCGGCGTTCGTGAAGCTGCCGATGGTGCTCGTCGGCATCGTGTTCGTGGTCGCGCTGGCGCTGATCAACTTCCGCGGCGTCGGCGAATCGGTGAAGGCCAACGTGGTGCTCACCTGCATCGAGCTGTCCGGCCTGCTGATCATCATCGGCGTCGGTGTGTGGGCCGTGATCAACGGCGACGGCGAGCCGTCGCGCCTGGTCGAGATCAACACGGCCGACAAGACGTGGCTCGTCGCCATCACGTCCGCGACCTCGCTGGCCTTCTTCGCCATGGTCGGGTTCGAGGACTCGGTGAACATGGCCGAGGAGTGCCACGACCCGGTGCGCATCTTCCCGAAGGCCATGCTGTGGGGCATGGTCGTCGCCGCGACGATCTACGTGCTGGTCTCCATCACGTCCTCGCTGCTCGTCCCGGCCGGCGACCTCGCCGCCGCCAAGAGCGACGCGCTGCTGAAGGTGCTCGACGTCGGCGCACCCGGCTTCCCGCGCGAGATCTTCTCCGCCATCGGCCTGTTCGCGGTCATCAACTCGGCGCTCATCAACATGCTCATGGCCAGCCGCCTGCTCTACGGGCTGGCCAACGAGCGCGTGCTGCCCGCAGTCTTCGGTCGTGTGCACCCGAAGCGCCGCACGCCGTGGGTGTCGATCATCTTCACCAGCGCCATCGCGATCCTGCTGGTGTCCTTTGTGGACATCAGTGCGCTCGGCGGCACGACGGCGCTCCTGCTGCTCGTGGTGTTCGCGATCGTCAACGTCGCCCTGCTGGTCCTGCGCAGGGACAAGGTGGCGCACAAGCACTTCCGCGCGCCCACCGCGATCCCCGTGCTCGCCGCGATCTTCTGCGTCTACCTGGTGAGCCCGCTGTCGGGCCGCCCCGCGAGCGACTACGCCGTGGGCGCGATCCTGCTCGGCGTCGGGGTGGTGCTGTGGTTCGTGAACTGGCTGGTGAAACGCGGCCTCGACCGGCGTGAGGTCACACGCGGTCCGGCTGGCTGAGGCGTTCGAAGTCGGTGCGGTCGTGGGCGGCGAAGATCGTCACTTCGCCGGCCCGGCGCAGTTCCCGCAGCCGCTGCTGGTTCGCGATGCGCTGCTCGGGCACTGTCTGCACGAACCGTTCGAACATCGCCAGGCCGGGCGGGATGGCCGCCGGGTCGTCGATCTCCGAGTGGAAGAAGTACGCGTCGCCGGCGTTGAGCAGCCAGCCGGTGTCCGTGCGGACGGCGATGCCGGCGTGCCCGGGCGTGTGGCCCGCGAGCGGTACGAGGGCGACGTCCGGCACGCCGTCGAGTTCGCGCACGGCCGAGAAGCCGAACCAGTCGTCGCCCGCGTCCGCGTAGGACGTCCACTGTGGACCGTGAGCGAACTGCACCTGCCGGTACCGCTTGTTCCCCGCGCGGTACGCGGCCAGCTCCGCCGCGTAGACGTGCACCCGCGCTCGGGGGAAGTCGACGAGCCCGCCCGCGTGGTCGAGGTCGAGGTGCGTCAGCACGATGTCACGCACGTCGGCCGGGTCGAAACCGAGCGCGCGGAGCTGGCTGACGGCTGTTTCGTCCGCGCGGGTCACGGGCTGGGACAACGCGAGGAACCGCCGGCCCAGCCAGCGCACCGGATCGCTGACGGCGGGGGTCCCCATACCCGTCTCGATCAGCACGAGTCCGGTGTCGGTTTCGAGCAGCAGGCAGTGGCACACGAGCTCGGCGCGCCGCAGCAAACCGGGGCGGCCGTCGACGAGCTTGCCGCCGAACGGGGTCATGGTGCCGGTGTTCAGGTGGTGTACGCGTATCAGGAGAACTCCCTCTCGACGGTCGTGCGCAGGTGGGCCGCGATCGCGTGCAGCGGCGCGACGTCGCGGCGGGTCTTGGCGAACAGCAGCGCGCCCTCGATCGACGCGAGCACCACCGTCGCCAGCGAAGACGCGCGCTCGACCGGCAAGCCCTCGCGCGTGAAGTACTCGGCGAGCGAGCCCTGCCACGAGCAGTAGCCTTCGTCGCAAGCTTCGCGGATCAGGGGGCTCTCGGCGGCGGCCTCCAGCGCGACTGTCGCAAGTGGACATCCGCGCCGGAAGTCGGACTCCACGAGCGCGGTCGTGAGGGTGTCCAGCACCGCCGCGATCGCGGCCGCGGGATCCGGCGCCGCGGCGACCACGGCGCGCAGCACTTCGCCGGTCCGCTCGCTCGACAGCCGCACGGCCTCGGCCGCCAGCTGCTCCTTGCCGCCGGGGAAGTGGAAGTACAGCGAGCCCTTCGGCGCCCCGCCCGCGGCGACGAGCTGGGTGAGGCCGGTGGCGTGGTAACCCTGCGCCTGGAACAGCTCGGCAGCGGAGTCGAGCATGCGGCGGCGGGAGTCGGTGCGGCGGACCATGACGTCACCGTAGCTCAAACTATGACGACCGGTCTAGTTAGTTTCGACCGCGTACGGCGGCCGGCCCGCCGCCGGTAATGTCTGCGGCATGGCCAATCCCACCGGAGAGCAGTTCGAGATCACCCGCGGCAGCGCCCGCGCCGTCGTCACCGAAATCGGTGCCGGCCTGCGCGTGTTCGAGGTCGGCGGGGTGCCTTACGTCGAGGAGTTCGAGGCGGACGAGAAGCCGCCGAAGGGCCTCGGTCAGGTGCTGCTCCCGTGGCCGAACCGCACCAAGGGTGGCGAGTGGGAGCTCCAGGGCGAGAAGCAGCAGCTGGAGATCACCGAAGAGGCGCGCGGCAACGCGATCCACGGCCTCACGCGGCACAAGGAGTGGGAGCTGCTGGAGCACGCCGAATCGTCGATCACGCTCGCGGTCGACGTCGAGGTGCAGCCCGGCTGGCCGGTGCCGCTGCGCGCCACGATCACCTATGACCTGCAGCCGCGCGAGCTCACGATCACCCACGAGATCCGCAACGAGGGTGAGCAGCCGATCGGCGTCGGCGTCGGCACGCACCCGTACTTCCGCATCGGCGACGTGCCGACCGACGAGCTGACCCTCACGCTGCCCGCTTCGCGCGTGCGCCCGTACGTCGACGGCCAGCAGATGCCGTACGCGGACGAACAGGACGTCGAGGGCACCGAATACGACTTCCGCCGCGGCAAGGTCCTCGCCGGCGTCGATCTCGACACCGCGTTCGGGGCTCTGTCGCTGGACGACGACGGCACGCACCACCACGTCCTCACCCACCAGGACAAGCAGCTACTGGTCTGGACCGGCCCCGACTTCCGCTGGGTGCAGGTGTTCACGCCCGACGACCTGACCGGCCGCGGCCGCGCCGTCGCGATCGAGCCCATGACCTGCCCGGCCGACGCGCTCAACACCGGCACCGACCTCATCGAACTCGAACCCGCGACGTCCTGGTCGGGCAGCTGGGGCATCCGCGTGCCGTGACACCGGAGCTGCTGACCGAGGCCGACGCCGGGGAGCTGCTCACGGTGCAGCGCGCCGCGTACCTCTCCGAAGCCCGCGCGCACCTGAACTTCGACCTCCCACCGCTGGTGGAGTCGCTGGACCAGGTGCGCGCGGCGCTCGCCGATCCGGCGTGCCGGGTGTGGGGTGTGCGCGACGGTGGACGGCTCATCGCGAGCGTGCGGCTTCGCGTCGCCGGTGCCGTCGGGGACATCGGGCGGCTGGCCGTCGCGCCCGACCGGCAGGGTGCCGGACTCGGCAGCGCGCTGCTGCTGGCGGTGGAGGAGCTCGCGCCGGCCGAGATCACGTGCTTCCGGCTCTGCACCGGCGAACGCTCGGCCGGGCCGCTGCACCTCTACGCCAAGCTCGGCTACCGCGAAACGCACCGCAGCCCGGAAGCGGACTACCAGCTCATTCACCTCGAAAAGCCCCGCGGTCGCGCGCCCACGCCAATTCGTTAGCGTGTCAAACTATGGCATTGAAGGCGATTGTGGGGGGCTACGTCGTCCCCGTTGGTGCGGCACCCATCGAGGACGGCACGGTCCTCATCGAAGACGGCAAGATCGTCCAGGTCGGGGCGGCGGCTGACGTCGACGTCCCGGAGGACGCCGAGCTCGTCGACGCATCCGGCAGCTGGGTCCTCCCGGGCTTCATCGACGCGCACGCGCACCTCGGCGTCCACGAAGACGGCGAAGGCTGGGCCGGCAACGACACCAACGAGATGACGGACCCGGTCGGCGCCCGGTTCCGCGCTGTCGACGGCATCGACCCGTACGAACCGGGCTTCGACGACGCGCTGTCCGGCGGCGTCACGAGCGTCGTCATCAAGCCGGGGTCGGGCAACCCGATCGGCGGGCAGACCATCGGCGTGAAGACGTGGGGCCGCAGCGTCCTGGACATGACGTTCGCCGAGCAGGTGAGCGTGAAGAGCGCGCTGGGCGAGAACCCGAAGCGCGTGTACGGCGACAAGAAGCAGACGCCCTCGACGCGGCTCGGCGTCGCGGCGATCCTGCGCGAGGCGTTCACGAAGGCCCGCAACTACCAGGCCAAGCGCACCCACGCGGAGTCCGAGGGCAAGCCGCACGAGGTCGACCTGACGAACGAGACCCTCGCGAAGGTCCTCGACGGCGAGCTGTACTGGGACCAGCACGTGCACCGCGCCGACGACATCGTCACGGCGCTGCGCCTGGCCGACGAGTTCGGCTACAAGCTCGTGATCAACCACGGCACCGAGGGCCACCTCATCGCCGACCTCCTGGCCGAACGCGGCGTGCCCGTGATCCTCGGCCCGCTGTTCACCACGAAGTCCAAGGTCGAGCTGCGCCACCGCACCCTGCGCTCCGCGGGCATCCTCGCGCGGGCGGGCGTGAAGATCGCGATCACCACCGACCACCCCGTGGTGCCGATCAACTTCCTCGTCTACCAGGCCGCCCTCGCCGTGAAGGACGGCCTGGACCCCGAGACGGCGCTGCGGGCCCTGACCGCGCACCCCGCCGAGATGCTCGGCCTGTCCGACCGCATCGGCACCCTGTCGCCCGGCCTGGACGCCGACGTGGTCCTCTGGTCGGGCGACCCGCTGGACGTCATGAACCGCGCGCTGCGCGTCTTCGTCCGCGGCCGCGAGGTCTACCACTACGACGAGGCCACCGGCGAGGGCGTCACCGAGGACCGCCGCTACCGCGAAACCCGCTGACGCGCAACCGCTTGAGGCGCCGGGGTTCGGTGCCTCAAGCGGTGAGCGTGGTGAGGTCGATCTTCGCCGGAAACGGCTCGCTGGTGGTGAAAACGCCGGTGACGGCGGGCGCGTCTTGAGAGCCGAGTTCGCCTGCCTGGTGGCACGCGATGAGGGAAACCGGGTCGCCGAGATCGACGATCCAGTAGACGGGATTCCTGCGTCGGCGTACTCGTCGTGCTTGGTGACGTAATCGGTTCGCTTCGAACCCGGCGACACGATCTCGATCACGACGAGGACCTCGTCAGCGCGCAGCATCCCACCGTCGCGTGCGACTGCCGCTTCGTCGGTCACTACGAGGTCCGGCCGGCGCGAGAACCCCGGTTGACCTGCCGGTGACAGCTGTAGATCGACGTCCGTGAACGGAACCAGGGAGCGGCCACCGGGCAATTGCGGTTCAAGCTGCCCAGCCAGCTCCATGGTGGCCGAGTTGTGCCGCGGCCTCGAATTGGGCGCCAGCACGAGGCGGCCTTCGACCAGTTCGGTGATGCAGAACTCGGTTTCTCCGAGAGCCGCGTATTCCTCGATCGACAGCAGCCGGCCCGGGACGGGCCAGCGGAGCTCCTGCTGGATGGAGTAGGTCATTTCGGTACCCCCTGTTACTCCGGGTGAGCATAGGGGTACCGAGCGCTGCGGTACGTGTGAACGTCAGGAAGCCTTCAAAGCCCGCGCGATGACCATCCGCTGGATCTGGTTCGTCCCCTCGAAGATCTGGGGGACCTTGGCCTCGCGCAGGTAGCGTTCGACCGGGAAGTCGCGCGTGTAGCCGGCGCCGCCGAGGACCTGGACGGCGTCGGTGGTCACCTTCATGGCGCCGTCGGTCGCGATGAGTTTCGCGATGGAGGACTGGCGCTGGAAGTCGAGGCCGCGGTCGCGGCGGCGGGCGGCGTCCAGGTAGGTCGCGCGGGCCGATTCGACGGTCGCGGCCATGTCGGCCAGCAGGAACTCCAGGCCCTGGAACTCGATGATCGGCTTGCCGAACTGGGTGCGGCCCTTCGCGTAGGCGACGGCTTCGTCCAGCGCCGCCTGCGCCAGGCCCACCGCGCACGCCGCGATGCCGAGACGCCCGGAACTCAGCGAGGACAGGGCGATCTTCAGGCCCGCGCCCTCGTCGCCGATCAACCGGGCGACCGGGACGTGCGCGTTGTCGAAGATCATCTGGGCCGTCGGGGAGCCGGTGAGGCCCATCTTGCGTTCGCGCGGGGCCGCGGAAAGGCCGGCGGTGGCGCCGTCCACGAGCAGGCACGAGATGCCGTGGCCGCCGTCGTCGCTCGTGCGGACCATGGTCGTGTAGAAGTCCGCGACGCCGGCGTGGGTGATCCACGCCTTGGTGCCGTTGACCACGTACTGGTCGCCGTCGCGGCGGGCACGGGTCGACAGCGCGGCCGCGTCGGAGCCGGCGTGCGTCTCGGACAGGGCGTACGCCCCCAGCAGTGAGCCGCCCAGCATGTCCGGCAGCCACTGTTCCCGCTGCTCGTCCGTGCCGTGGTGGGCCAGCGCGTAACACGACATCGTGTGCACCGACAGCCCCACGCCCACCGTCATCCACGCGGCGGCGATCTCCTCGAGCGCTTGCAGGTAGACCTCGTACGGCAGCTCCCCGCCGCCCCAGCGCTCGGCGTACGGCAGGCCCAGCAGTCCGGACTTGCCGAGCAGCGTGAACATGTCGCGCGGAAACTGCTCCGCCTCTTCTGCCGCGGCCGCGCGGGGCTTCAGCTCGTTGCGCGCGATCTCCGTGACCAGGTTCAGCAGGTCTTCGGCCTCGGTGGTGGGCAGCAGTCGTTCTGCCGGCATGTCTCCTCCAGCGGCAAGAAGCGGTACTGAAAACAGTACTACGGGCTGTTCGAGAGTACCGTATGGAGGACGCGGCCGTCCCGGATTCATGAGGGATAGTGGTTCGATCACGAAAGCTGGTGGCCGATGACCGCACCCGAAGCCCGCCGCCGCCCGACGGCGCGGCAGCAGGCGCTGCTCGCCGAGCTCGAGACCCTCTTCCTCGCCGAGGGCTTCGCCGGCTTCACGCTCGACGACCTGGCCGCCCGCCTGCGCTGCTCCAAATCGACGCTGTACGCGCTCGCGCCCAGCAAGGAACAACTCGCCGTGAAGGTCGTCGCCCACTTCTTCCGCGGCGCCGCCCGCCGGATCGAGACGCGCATCGAGGGCATCGACGACGCGCGCAAGCTCGTCGGGGAGTACCTCGCCGGCGTCTCGGAGCACCTCAACCGCGCGTCGCCCGCGTTCATGACCGACATCGCGCAGTTCGGGCCGGCCCGCGACACCTACCAGCTCAACAGCCGCGCCGCCGCGCGCCGGATCCGCGAGTTCATCGACAAGGGCGTGGCCGACGGGGTGTTCCGCGACGTGCACGCCCGCCTCGTCGCCGAGATGACCGGGCTGATCGTCGAGGGCATCCAGACCGGCGTGCTCGGCCGCCGCACCGACGTGTCCGACGGCGAAGCGTTCACCGCGCTGGGCGAGCTCCTGCTGGGCGGGCTCACGAAGGACTGAGGACACGAATTGTCAAGAACAAGTCCTCTACACTCGCGCTCGTGATTGTGGTGGGTGGAGAGGCGCTGGTCGACCTCGTGCCGGGTGAACCGTTGGACTCCACTGTGGACGGTGGACTGCGCGCACTGCTGCCCCGTCTCGGTGGCGGGCCGTACAACGTCGCGCTCGCCGCCGCGCGGCTCGGCGTCCCGTCGTCGTTCCTGTCCCGCGTCTCCACCGACCGCTTCGGTGCCGCGCTCGTCGACCGGCTCGTGGACTCCGGCGTCGACACCTCGCTCGTGCAGCGCGGCGCCGAGCCCACCACGCTCGCTGTGGTGGCGTTGGACCGTTCGGGCGCCGCGCAGTACACCTTCTACGTCGACGGCACAGCCGACCGGCTCGTGACCGACCCCGGCGCGCTGCCCGACGAGGCCACCGCGCTGTCGCTCGGCACCCTCGGGATGGTGCTCGAGCCCGGCGCCAGCGCGTACGAGGCGGTGCTGCGCCGCGAATCGGCGCGCGGCACGCTCACCGCGCTCGACCCGAACATCCGCGAAGCGCTCATCGCCGACCCGGCCGCCTACCGTGCACGGTTCGCGTCGTGGCTGCCCGATGTCCGGTTGCTGAAGATCTCCGACGACGACGCCGCGTGGCTCGCCGAAGGCGCCGACCCCGTGGCCGCCGCGAAGACGTGGGTCGAGTCCGGTGTGGACGCGGTCGTCCTGACCCGGGGCGCCGAGGGCCTGTCCGTGATCACCACCGCAGGTGAGCTGGCCCACGTGCCTTCGCGCCGGGTCGAAGTGGTGGACACGATCGGGGCCGGCGACACCGTTCAGGGGGCGCTGCTCGCGTGGCTGCACACCCACGAGGTCCGTGACCTGGCCGCACTCGGCGCGGACGCGTGGCGCGAGGCGCTCTCGTACGCCGCGAAAGCGGCCTCCATCACGGTCTCGCGCAGTGGCGCGGAGCCGCCGACGGCCGCGGACATGGCTGCCACCGTGTGAACCTGGTCCCAAAGGGGCCACTGAGAGCAACGCAGCGGCTGCGCGGACACCCGTATTTCGACTAGCGTAAGGGGTGAATTCATACCCCAGCGGGGCGGTGTGCAGCGAGGCGACGTGTTTCCTCGCGTGAACACGTGGCTACCTGTGGAACGTACAGGCGCCGCCGGCCCGTGCCAACGTGAGAGGGACCTGCATGTCCGACGCGACGAATGCGGGGCAGACCGGCGGCGAAACCGCGACGCTGCGCCTGCCGAGTGGCGAGCACGAATTCAAGGTTGTGCACCCGACGGAGGGTGCACCGGGAATCGAGCTGGGGAAGCTGCTGGCGTCGACGGGGTACATCACCTACGACCCCGGTTTCGTGAACACC
Source organism: Amycolatopsis sp. NPDC051903 (assembly GCF_044452505.1). Lineage (NCBI taxonomy): Bacteria > Bacillati > Actinomycetota > Actinomycetes > Pseudonocardiales > Pseudonocardiaceae > Amycolatopsis > Amycolatopsis sp. NPDC051903. Next base: position 199,523 of record NZ_JBITBT010000005.1, read on the forward strand.
GGTGCCGCTTCGTCGGCCATCACCTACATCGACGGTGATGCGGGCATCCTGCGCTACCGCGGGTACCCGATCGAGCAGCTCGCCGAGAAGTCCACCTTCATCGAGGTGTCCTACCTCCTCATCTACGGTGAGCTGCCCACCGAGGCCCAGCTCGCCGACTTCACCGAGAAGATCCAGCGCCACACGCTGCTGCACGAAGACCTGAAGGCGTTCTTCTCGGGCTTCCCGCGCGACGCGCACCCGATGCCCGTGCTCTCGAGCGCGGTTTCGGCGCTGTCGACCTTCTACCAGGACTCGCTGAACCCGTTCGACGAGCCCAACGTGGAGCTGTCCACCATCCGCCTGCTGGCGAAGGTTCCGACCCTGGCGGCCTACGCGTACAAGAAGTCCGTGGGGCAGCCGCTGCTGTACCCGGACAACTCGCTGGGCCTGGTGGAGAACTTCCTGCGGATGACCTTCGGCTTCCCGGCGGAGCCGTACGAGGTCGACCCGGCCGTGGCGAAGGCGCTCGACCTGCTGTTCATCCTGCACGCCGATCACGAGCAGAACTGCTCCACGTCGACCGTCCGCCTGGTCGGCTCGTCGGAGGCCAACCTGTTCGCCAGCATCTCGGCGGGCATCAACGCACTGTTCGGCCCGCTGCACGGCGGTGCGAACGCGGCCGTGCTCGACATGCTCGAGTCGATCCGCGACGAGGGCGGCGACGTCGCCTCGTTCGTGAACCGCGTGAAGAACAAGGAAAAGGGTGTCAAGCTCATGGGCTTCGGGCACCGGGTCTACAAGAACTACGACCCGCGCGCGAAGATCATCAAGAACACCGCCGACGAGATCCTCGGCAAGATCGCGGGCGGCGACCAGCTGCTCGACATCGCGAAGAAGCTCGAGGAGACCGCGCTTTCCGACGACTACTTCGTCGAGCGCAAGCTGTACCCGAACGTGGACTTCTACACCGGCCTCATCTACCGCGCGCTCGGGTTCCCGACGAAGTTCTTCACCGTCCTGTTCGCGCTCGGCCGGCTCCCCGGCTGGATCGCGCACTGGCGCGAGATGATCAACGACCCGCAGACCAAGATCGGCCGTCCGCGGCAGATCTACACCGGTCACGCCTCGCGGGACTACACGCCGATCAACGACCGCTGAGCCCGCTTTCCGAAACGCCCCGCTGTGCACTCGCGCGGCGGGGCGTTTAGCGTTGGCGGGTATGACGAGCGTGTTGTGGTTCCGCCGGGACCTGCGGCTGGGCGACCACGCGGCCCTGCTGGCCGCCGCCGAAGCCGGCGGACCCGTGCTGGCCTTGTTCGTGCTCGACGACCGACTGCTGAAACCCTCCGGTGCGCCGCGCCGGGCGTTCCTGCTCGACAGCCTCCGTGCGCTCGATGAAGCGCTCGACGGCCGGCTGATGGTGGTGCACGGCGATCCGGTGCGCGAAGTCGCGCGCGTGGCGCGATCCGTTGGCGCGTCGGCGGTGCACGTGAGCGCCGACTCCGCACCGTACGGCCGTCGCCGCGACGAGGAAGTCGCGAAAGCGCTGGCGGAGCACGACATCGAGTTCGTCGCGACGGGATCGCCCTACGCCGTGACACCGGGCCGGGTGACCAAACCGGACGGCACGCCGTACCGGGTGTTCACGCCGTTCCACCGCGCGTGGACCGAGCACGGCTGGCGCCGCCCGGCCGACACCGGAGCGTCTCTTGTGGACTGGCTGAAGCCGGAGAAGCCCGCGAAGATCCCGAAATCACCGGCGCTCGGCGACACGCAGCTGCCGGAACCGGGCGAAGCCGCGGCGCTCGCGGCGTGGCACGACTTCCTCGAGTCGGGGCTGCGGCGCTACGCGATCGACCGGGACCGGCCCGACCGGCCGGGGACCACCCGCATGTCGCCGTACCTGCACTGGGGTGCCATCCACCCGCGCACGATGCTGGCCGGCCTCGCCGGGAAATCCGGTGACGGCGCCCAGTCGTTGCGTTCGGAGCTGTGCTGGCGCGAGTTCCACGCCGACGTCCTGTGGCACCGCCCGGAAACCGCGCGCGAGAACTACGACCGCCGGTTCGACGAGATGGAGCACGACGAGGACCGGGACGCCTTCGAAGCGTGGTGCGCGGGGCGCACCGGCTACCCGATCGTCGACGCGGGGATGCGCCAGCTGCTGGCGGAAGGCTGGATGCACAACCGGATCCGCATGGTCGTGGCGAGCTTCTTGGTGAAGGACCTGCACCTGCCCTGGTGGTGGGGTGCGCGGCACTTCATGCGCCACCTCGTCGACGGCGACCTCGCGTCCAACCAGCTCAACTGGCAGTGGGTCGCCGGCAGCGGCACGGACGCGGCACCGTACTTCCGGATCTTCAACCCCACCACGCAGGGCGAGAAGTTCGACCCCGACGGCGACTACGTGCGCAAGTACGTGCCCGAACTCCGTGGTGTGGCGGGAAAAGCGGTGCACAAGGTGAAGGACCGGCCCGCGGAGTACGTCGCGCCCCTGGTGGACCACGCCGAGGAGCGCCAGGTGGCGTTGCAGCGCTTCGGGGCGATCAAGGGGTCCTGAGTGGACGGGCATGGCCGGCTGCGGACGGCCCGCGGTCCGGGGCCGTCCGCGCGGTGTCCCCCGGTCAGAGGCCGCCGATGGCGAGCGCGATCTTCTGCACGATCTCGGGCTGGCCGTCGAAGTCCTTGTCGGTGGTGTTGATCGAGTAGACCGCGCGGCGCTGCAGGTCGCGCGTGGCCCAGATGCCGTTGGTGTAGCCGTAGCGGCTGCCGGTCTTGCCCCAGACGGTGACGCCGTTGACGGTCGCGGTCATCAGGCCCTGGCTGTAGATCGCGGGGTCGGCCGAGCCGTGGATCTTGACGTCCGGCACGGTGAACATGCGCTGCAGCACCGGATCCGGCACGAGCCGGCCGCGGAAGAGCGCGATCAGGAACGTGTCGAGGTTGTCGGCGGTCGAGATCATCTCACCCGCGGCCCACGGGATCGACTGGTTCATCCGCGTCAGGTCCACGAGCTGCCCATCGACGACTTGGTACCCGTGGGAGTAGGGCGCGGGCAGGTTCGGGTTGTTGCCGGGCACGGAGGTGTCGCGCAGGCCGAGCGGGCGCAGGATGCGGTCGCGCACCTCGTCGCCGTAGGTGCGGCGGGTGATCTTCTCGATCAGCAGCCCGGCGACGAGGTAGTTGGTGTTGGTGTACTGCTGTTCCGTCCCGGGCGCGAACACCGGCGCGTGCCGGAACGCGGTGGCGAGCACCTGCTGCGGCGTGAAGACCGTGTAGCGGTGGTCGACGATCCACTGTGGATCCTCCGGCAGGTCGACGCCGGGCAGCCCGCTGGTGTGGTCGAGCAGCTGGGCGATGGTGATCTTCGGATAGCTCGCCGGCAGCAGGCCGGGCAGGTAGCGCTGCACGGGCGCGTCGAGATCGATCCGGTGCTCGGCCGCGAGCTGCAGCACGACGACGGCGGTGAACGTCTTCGTGATGCTGCCGATGCGGAAGTGCGCGTTCGCCGGGACGGGCGCCCCGGTGCTCAGGTCACTCGTCCCGGACACCCCGCTCCACGCGCCCGCCGCCCCGCGGACCTGCACCAGCGCTCCGGTGGCCTCGTCGTCGGGCAACCCGGCGATGGCACCCGCCAGCGACGCCGGATTCATCGGCGGCAGCGTCGAGCGGACGGCCGCCGCGGGTTCGGCCAGCGCGGCCGGCGTCACGGCGGCGGTGAGCAGGAGCGCGGCGCTCGCGGCCGCGGCGATCCGGATCAGTGGGTTTCTCGTCATGCCGACGAGTCTTTCGACTCGCGATCGTCCCGCCATCGGGGAGAAACCCGGATCGGGGACCCTAGGGGCTAGCCGTGTTGTTCGGGCACGCTGGTGACGTGACGACTTATAGGTGAGGACCTCGGGTTTCGGTGTGGATCACCACAACCTGCACCGACTCCCGGAGGTCCTCATGGTCCGCGGTAATGCCCCGTTGACGCCGACTGGCAGGCTGCGGCTTGCCCGATGTGTCGTCGAGCAGGGGTCGCCGTTGCGGCGGGCGGCTGAGCGGTTCCAGGTCTCGCACACCACAGCGTCGCGCTGGGCCGAGCGTTACCGCACGAGCGGGCCAGAGGGAATGGCCGACCGCTCCAGTCGGCCGCACCGCAGCCCGAATCGGACTCCTGACCTCATCGAGAGCCAGGTGGTGGCGTTGCGGCGCGAGCACAAGATCGGGCCGGCTCGGCTGGCCATGCGCACCGGTGGCGGGCACAAGACCCGCGGACGCGCCGAGGGACGCCGCAACCGCAACGGGATGGGATACGCCTTCCTCCACACCGCTCTCGACGACCACTCACGCCTGGCCTACACCGAAATCCTGTCCGACGAGACCGCCGCGACCTGCGCAACATTCCTGCATCGCGCTCACTTGGTTCACCAGCCTGGGCATCCCCCTCGAACGAGTACGCACCGACAATGCCTGGGCCCACCGCAAAACCACCTGGCAAACCACCCGCACTGACCTGGGCATCCAGCGCCGCTACACTCGCCCCTACCGGCCGCAGCCCAACGGCAAAGTCTGTGAAGACTGGGGCTTGGTGCTGCGCCGGGCTGGTGTGACCCCGGCCAAGGTATGACCCGAGGCGCGACCTTGGTGTCCTGCGTTCGATGTGTCGGCCGGTCCGGGTGCGGCACCGTGTGCGCACCGGCCAGACGGGTCTGACCTGATAGGAGCTTGGATCAGAAGCCCCGTCACAGACCTGTCGCCCGTCCGGTCGGTTCGCCCATCCGCGAGCGCGAACCCACCGGAGGGAGCGAGTTCCGGCATGACAACCATCGCAACCCGTGTCATCGGCGGTGTCGACACCCACAAACACACCCACTACGCAGCCGTGGTCGACGAGCACGGCCGGTTACTCGGACATCGTGAGTTCCCTGCCCGCGACCGCGGCTATGTGCAGTTGCTGGACTGGATCAGAGGCCACGGCGTCGTCGCCGCGATCGGTGTCGAGAGCACCGGGTCGTTCGGTGCTTGCTTGAGCAGGTTTCTCACCGCCGCCAACGTCCGGGTCATCGAGGCCAACCGGCCAAACCGTCTGGCCCGGCGCTTGGATGGCAAGTCCGACCGCCTGGACGCCGAGCAGATCGCCCGCGCTGTTCTCGGGCAAACGTCGACCGCGACCCCCAAAGCCAAGTCTGGCGTCGTCGAGGTGATCCGAACGCTGCGGATCACCCGGACCAGCGCGGTCAAGGCCCGGACCCAGACGTTCAACACCCTCTGGGGCGTGATGATCGGTGCGCCCTCGCCGTTGCGGGACGATCTGGTGGCCTTGACCAAGAGGACCCTGATCAACCGATGCCTGCAACTGGCCCCGGAAACCGAGGACGTCCTCACGCTGATCGGCGCACCCGAGCAGTTGCTCACGGCCGGAGTGACAACAGCACTGCGCGACCTGGCACGCCGCTGGAAGGCATTGGACGAAGAGATCACAACGCTCAACAAGCAGATCGAGGCGTTGGTCCGCTCCACCGCGCCGGAACTCGTCGAACTCCACGGGGTCGGCATCGAGTTGGCTGGGCAATTCCTGGTTACCGCCGGCGACAACGCCGAGCGCATCCGCAGCGAGGCAGCCTTTGCCAAACTCTGCGGAGTCGCTCCACAACCAGCCAGTAGCGGCCGCACCACCGGCCGCCACCGGCTCAGCCGCAGCGGTGATCGCGCCGCGAACAGCGCCCTCTACATCGTGACCATCGTCCGCATGCGCCGTCACCAGCCCACTCGCGACTACGTCGAGCGGCGGACCGCCGAAGGACTGAGCAAACGCGAGATCATCCGCTGCCTCAAGCGCTACATCGCCCGCGAGATCTACGCCAAACTTCCCCGCCAAACCGGCCTCGACTCACCACCAACACCCACCACCGCCACAGCTTGACAAACATAGGAGCATCGAGCGATTCCACCGCACCCTGCTCGACGAATGGGCTTACCACCAGCCCTACCCCTCAGAAGCCGCGCGCCAACAAGCCTTTCCCCACTGGCTTGATTGGCACAACTACCACCTACCCCACACCTGAATCAGCGGTCACACCCCAGCCGGCCGCGCCACCAACCTCACCGAACAACACGGGAGCTAACCCCGCAACGCCTCGGACAGCTTGAGGCGGCTGCCCACGCGCAGCACGCCGTTGCGGTAGATCCGCGCGCCGAGCCACGTCACGAGTGCGATGAGCGCGGTGGTCAAGACCACTGAGGTGACGATCTCCCACGGCGAAGCCGACCCGGTCGCGATGCGCGCGGGCATGAGGATCGGCGACAGCAGCGGGATGAGCGAGACGACCTTCGTGGCCGTGCTGTCGGCCGACTGCGTGATGAGGTTGAGGCCGGCGATGAACCCGATCACGAGCGCGATGTTCACCGGCGCGACCACCGACTGCGTGTCCTCCTGCCGCGACACGAGCGAACCGGCCGCGCCGTAGATCATGGCGTACAGCAGGAACCCGAGCAGGTACCAGACGACACCCCACACCACGGCCGACGCGGCGATGCCCGAGATCGAGGCGAGTACGCCGGTCGCGAGCGCCGCGACGAGCCCGGCCGCGGCGAGGATCGCGAGCTGCGTCAGCCCGACGAGCCCCAGCCCGAGCACCTTGCCCAGCAACAGGTGCCACGGCCGCACGGTCGAGAGCAGGAGCTCGACGACCCGGCTGGACTTCTCTTCGACCACGCCCTGGGCGACGAGCATGCCGTAGGTGATGATGCTGAGGTAGAGCAGCACCGCCACCACGACGCCGACCACGAGCTTCTGCCCGGCGTGCGGATCACGCGCCTCCAGCGGCTGCACCTCGACGTGGGCCGCCGACACGGCCTGGTGCACCGAGACCGGGTCGAGGTCCGCGGCCGAGAGCTGTGCGTCGAGCACCTGCTGCTGCACGATGCCGTCGAGCGCGCGTTGCAACTGTTGATCCACAGTGGACTTCGCGGCGACGCGCAGCCGGGACGCGCTCCCGGACACGAGCGCGTCGACGTCGCCAGAGCGCACTTCGGCGAGCCCGTCCTGTTCGGTCGGGACGGTCACCACCTCGATCGTCCGCCCCCCGGCCTTCCCGGCGAGCTGCAGCTGCTGCGCGATGCCCTGCGCCTGCCCGGTGAGCGCGACCTTCGTCGTGGCCGTGGAGCCGGCCAGGAACGCTTCCAGCGCCACGTATCCGATGAGCAGCAGCAGGAGCACGGCGGTGCTCACGACGAACGACCGCGTGTGCAGCCGCGTGGTGATCTCCCGCTTCGCCACGAGCCGGACGGCCCGGGTGGCGCTGATCCGGCTCACGCGGCTTCCCCTTGCCGCACGGCGTCGCGGAAGAGCTCGGTGAGCGAACGGCGTTGCCGGCTGAACTCGGTGACCGGGCCGGTCGCGAGCGCGGCGGCCAGCACGGCTTGGTCGTCGGCGCTCGGGGACAGTTCCAAGACGGTCGTGGCGCCGTCGGTCTCGAGCGCGCGCACGCCGGGCACGGTCGAGGCCCAGCCCGGCCGGGCGCCGGGCGCGGTGACGACGAGCCGGCAGCCCGCGCCGCGGGTCAGCTCGTCGACCGTGCCGACGGCGACCATGCGGCCGGCCCGGATGATCCCGACGCGGTCGCACAGGCGCTCGACGAGGTCGAGCTGGTGACTGGAGAACACGACCGGCACGCCGGTGGCCGCTTTTTCGCGCAGCACCAGGCTCATGACGTCGACGGCGATCGGGTCGAGCCCGGAGAACGGCTCGTCGAGCACGAGCACGTCGGGGTCGTGCACGAGTGCGGCGGCCAGCTGCACGCGCTGCTGGTTGCCGAGGCTCAGCTTCTGCACCTCGTCCTTGCGGCGCTCGCCGAGCCCGAGCCGCGCGAGCCACAACTCGGTGGCGCGGTGGGCGTCGTTGGTGCTCAGGCCGTGCAGCTCCGCGAGGAAGACGAGCTGGTCGAGCACCTTCATCTTCGGGTACAAGCCGCGCTCTTCGGGCATGTACCCGATGCGCGCGCGGGTCTCGTGGGTGATCGGCTCGCCGGCGAAGCGCACCTCACCGGAGTCCGCGGCCTGCACGCCCAGCGCGATCCGCATGGTGGTGGTCTTGCCGGCACCGTTGCTGCCGACGAACCCGAACAGCTCACCCGGGCGCACGTCGAAGGTGACCTCGTCGAGCGCCTGCGTGCGGCCGTAGCGCTTGGAGATGCGATCGATCTCGAGCGTTCCCCCGGTCACGTCCCCCTCCTCCCGGTGCGCGGCGCGGACCTCCCCGGTGTCCGCGCCGTCACTCTAGCTCCCGGTGCTCAGGACAGCCCGGCCAGCGCTTTCTCCACGAGTTCGGCCACGCGCGCCCGCGCGGCTTCGGCGTCGGCCGGGACGAGGGACAGGCGGGTGCGGCGTTCGAGGACGTCGTCGGCGGTGAGGGCGCCCTCGTGGCGCACGGCCCACACGACCTCGGCGGCGGTGATGTCGGTGCCGGCGAACAGCGGCGCCGCGAAGGCGGGCTCGACCTCCCCGAGGGCCGCGACGCGCGGGGCTTCCGTGCCGTACTTGGCGACCAGCCGCGGCGCAGCGTCCACAAGGGACAGCCGGGAACGCGGGGCGGCGCCGAGCAGCGGCAGGCGTGCGGTGCGGGACGGGCCGGCGTGCAGACCCGAGTGCGCGAGCGCGGCGTCGACGGCGTCCTCGGCCATGCGCCGGTACGTGGTGAGCTTGCCGCCGACGACCGTGAGCACGCCGTCGGAACCGGTGACGACCGCGTGTTTGCGGGACAGGTCCGCGCTGCGGCCGCCGTCGCCCGCGACGAGGGGGCGCAGCCCAGCGTACGAGCCGATCACGTCGGTCCGCGTCAGCGGACGTTTCAGCACCGACGAGGCGACCGACAGCAGGAAGTCCACATCGGACTCGGGCACGTCCGGGACGGCCGGGAGCTCACCGGAGATCGGCTCGTCGGTGAGTCCCAAGTAGAAGCGGCCGTCGAGCTGCGGCAGGAAGAACACGAAGCGGTTGCTCTCGCCCGGCACGGCGACGTTGACCGACGTCGAGCCCACGGAAGCGGCACCGGGCGCGAGCACGAGGTGCGATCCGCGCGAGGGGCGCAGCCGCACGGCGTCGGTGAGGGTGCCCGCCCACACGCCGGTGGCGTTGACGACCTGCCGGGCGTGCAGGTCGTACTCGGCGGATCCTTCGCGCACCCGCACGCCGGTGGCCGACAGCGACACGGCCTCCACGCGCGTGATGATCCGGGCGCCGAGCAGCGCGGCGGTGCGGGCCAGGTTCACGACCAGGCGCGCGTCGTCGACCAAGGCGCCGTCGTAGGCGAGCAGGGCGCCGCGCAGGCCGGCGGGCGCGAGGCCGGGAGCCAGCGCCGCCGCGAGCGCCGGCGGGATCTGCCGCGGGCCGGGCAGCACCGACGACGGCGTGCGCGCGGCCCGGCGCAGGGCGTCGCCCGCGCGCAGACCGGTGGCGATCACGGCCTGCTGCGCCCGGGAAGTGCTGGGGTACAAGGGGAACAGCTGCGGCATCGCGCGCGTGAGGTGCGGCGCGGTGCGCGTCATCAGGATGCCGCGCTCGACGGCGCTCTCGTGCGCGAGCCCGAATTCGCCCTTCGCGAGGTAGCGCAGGCCGCCGTGCACGAGCTTGCTCGACCAGCGCGACGTGCCGAAGGCCAGGTCGTGCGCCTCGACCAGGGCCACGGACAGGCCGCGGGCCGCCGCGTCGAGCGCGATGCCGGCTCCGGTGACGCCGCCGCCGACCACGATGACGTCGACCCGTTCGCCGGTCGTGAGCCGGTCGAGCTCCCGTTCCCGGCGGCGCGCGTTGAGCGAACCGGTGCTCATGGTTTCAGCGCGGCGTCGACGAGGTGGCGGAATTCGGCGAGCAGCGCCTGCTCGTCGACGTCGGCGGTGGCCGGGCGCAGCGAGAAGGCGAACGACTGCACGACCAGCAGGATCGACCGCGCCTGCGCGGTGACCTCGGCCACGCGCACGGAGCCGTCGCGGTGCCCGGCCTCCAGCAGCTGGCGCAGCACCTGCTCGGCGAAGATCTGCGTCGCGCCGAGCCGCTCCACGACGTAGGGCAGCACGAGTTCCGGGTCGACGTCGAGCAGCGTGCGGAACAGCGGGTCGGCCGCCAGCGCGCTGACGCCGGCGCACGCGATCAGCACAAGGCGCTCCCGCGTGTGGGCCGCGTCGTCGCCCGAGTGACTGGCGTGTTTGAGCAGGCCGCTGAACTCGCGTGTCATGAGCGCGGCGAGCACACTGCGCACGTCGGGGAACCGCCGGTACACGGTCATGCGGCTGACGCGCGCGGTGCGCGCGATCTCGGCCAGCGTCGTGCGCCGGACACCGACGGCGAGCACGCACTCGCGTGCGGCGTCGAGTAGCACGTCGTCGGACACGCGCGCCGAGGTCTGCCGGCTGCGGGCCCCCGCGAGGGCTGAGGGAGTCTCTCCCGGTCGGGAGTGACGTTTGACGTCCATATGTCACACTGTAGTCGTGAGTGATCTCATAAACCACCGCCTCCGGCAGTCGTGGACCGGCGACGGTGCTGGTGCCGCCTCGCTGCCCGATCGGGCGGTCCGGTGGCTCGGCCAGCGTATCGGCCCGATCGGTGCTGATCGAGGGCGTCGGGCCGATTCGATCCCGGACCCGGCCGATTCTGCCCTTCCCGACCGGGCTCGGGAGGACCTTTCGGCCGTCGTCGGGTCCGAACACGTGCTCCTGGGCGCCGGAGAACGGCTGGCCCGGGCCGGTGGTCTGTCCTATCTGGACCTCCTGCACCGCCGGCTGGGCGACGCCGTGCCCGCCCCCGACGCGGTGGTGCTGCCCGCGTCGCCGGAGCAGGTCCAGGCCGTGCTCGAGGTCTGCGTCCGCCACGACGTGGGGGTCGTCCCGTTCGGCGGCGGCACCTCGGTGGTCGGCGGCGTCGCGGCGCTGCGCGGCGACAAGCCGGCGGTGATCGTTGTGGATCTGGTCCGGCTCGACGCGCTGGTGTCGGTGGACGCCGAATCGCGCGTCGCGGTGCTGCAGGCCGGCGTGCGCGGGCCGGCCGCGGAGGAGCTGCTCGCCGAACACGGGTTCACCCTCGGTCACGTGCCGCAGTCGTTCGAGCGCGCCACCATCGGCGGCTTCGCGGCGACGCGCTCGGCCGGGCAGGCGTCGTCGGGTTACGGCCGCTTCGAGGACATGGTCACGGGCGTGCGCGTGGCCACGCCGAAGGGCGAGTGGCGGCTCGGCGTGGCGCCCGCGTCGGCCGCCGGACCGGACCTGCGGCAGCTCGCGGTAGGCAGCGAGGGCGCACTCGGCGTGATCACGGAGGTCGCGCTGCGCGTGCGGCCGGTGCCGTCGGCGCGGCGCTACGAGGGCTACGTCGTCGACGGCTGGGCCGCCGGCGCCGCCGCGCTGCGCACGCTGGCCCAGAACCACGCGACGGCCGACGTCACCCGGCTGTCCGATGTGGACGAGACGACCGTGTCGTTCGCCCTGAACGCGGGCTGGAAAACGGCCGCGCTGCGGGCGTTCTTGCGGCTGCGCGGCGTGCGGCACCCGTGCCTGCTCATCGTCGGCTGGGAGGGTTCGCTCGCCCGGCGCCACCACACGGCCCGGCTGTTGCGGCACGCCGGTGCGGTGCGCATCGGCACCGCGCTCGGCGAGTCGTGGCGCCACGGCCGCTTCTCGGGTCCCCGTCAGCGGGACACGCTGATGGACCTGGGCGTCTGCGTCGAAACCCTGGAGACCGCCGCGTACTGGTCGCGCCTGGACGACCTGCACGACGCCGTCCGCGCCGCCCTGACCGCGTCGCTGGGCCAGACCATCGTGATGTGCCACGTGTCCCACGTCTACGAGACGGGCGCCTCGCTGTACTTCACGGTCCTGACCGCCCGCGACGCCGCCGAACCGGTGGGCCAGTGGCAACGCGCGAAGCACGCGGCGTCGGAAGCCATCGTGGGCCTGGGCACGATCACGCACCACCACGCCGTCGGCGTGGACCACGCGCCGTACCTGGCGCCGGAGATCGGGGCCCTCGGCGTGTCCGTCCTGCGCGCCGCGAAGTCCGCCGTCGACCCGACGGGCATTCTGAACCCCGGAAAACTGCTGGGCTGAGCTGGGAGACTGACCGGATGATCGGTTCGTTCCCCCAGTACGAGCAGTTCGCCGACGAGTTCCTCGCCCACGCCCGCGACGGGTTCTACAACGCGCACGTCGACCGCCCGGCCTGCTTGGAGCTGCTGGGCGACGTCTCGGACCGCGACGTCCTCGACGCCGCGTGCGGCCCCGGCCTGTACGCCCGGGAACTCGTGGGCCGGGGTGCGCGCGTGACAGGTTTTGACCTGAGCCCGCGGATGGTCTCGCTCTCCCGCTCGCGGGTGCCGTCGGCGTCGTTCCGCGTCCACGACCTGGCCGCGCCCCTCGACTGGCTCCCGGACGCTTCGATGGATCTCGTCCTGCTCGCATTGGTCTACGAATACGTGGACGACCGTGTGGCCATGCTCCGCGAGCTCCGCCGCGTCCTCCGCCCCACCGGCGCGCTGGTCCTCTCCCGCCTCCACCCCACCGGCGACTGGCTCCGCCACCGCGGCAACTACTTCGAGCCCCGCGTGGTCGCGGAAACCTGGAAGAACGGCTGGGACGTCCGCTTCTGGCTCTCGCCCTTGCAGAACACCTGCGCGGAACTCCGCGAGGCGGGCTTCCTGATCGAACACCTCGTGGAACCCCGCCCGGTCCCCTCGGCGGAGACGGTGGACCCGGAGCGCTACGCCCGCCTGTCGAAGGAACCGACGGGCTTCCTGGCGATCCGGGCGATCCCGGATCCACGGCTCAGCTGAAGATCTGCTCCGGTTCCACCACCGTGCACCGCAGTCCGTGGGACGGGGCCGGGGTGCCCAGCAGGAGGGCGGCTTCGGCCTGGGCGACGTCGGCGACGCGGACCGCCTGACCGTCCACCAGGAGGGGGTAGCGGATCGGGGAGGCGCCGACGTAGGCGTGGACGTCCGGGACCGCCGTGCCGTCTTCGAGGTGGACGGCGGCGTCCAGGCGGGCGAAGTGGTAGCGGGTGCCGCGGCCTTCGCAGACGTCCAGTACGGCGCGTTGCTCGGGCGTCACGAACCACACGAAGTGGTGCTCGGTGCCGGGTAGTGCGGTGAGGGTGGCCGGGCGCTGGTCGTCGACCTTGCGCAGGCCCGAGGCCCACACGGCGGCCAGGCCGGTGCACCGCGCGCGGACCGCGACGACGGGTCCGGCGAGCCCCAGCGCTTTGCGCAGCCAGGTGATCTTCGACGGGCACCCGTTGGACCCGTAGGCGAGCACGGGCAGCCGCTCGCGCCAGCCGGCCGGGGCCGTGTCCAGGGAGTGGCCGGCACCGTCGACGTGGACGAACGAGGTACCCGGCCGCGCGCCGGGGTAGGGCGCGGCCGGGTACTCGGCGTCGGTGAAGAGCTTCAGAACTGGACCACGCTGCGGAGGACGTCGCCGTGGTGCATGCGCTCGAAGGCCCGCTCCACGTCGCCGACGCCGATGCGCTCGGTCACGAACTTGTCCAGTGGCAGCCGGCCCTGCAGGTACAGGTCGACGAGCATGGGGAAGTCGCGCGAGGGCAGGCAGTCGCCGTACCAGGACGACTTGAGCGAGCCGCCTCGGCCGAAGAAGTCGATGAGCGGCAGGTCGTTGAGCTTCATGTCGGGCGTCGGCACGCCGACGAGCACGACGGTGCCCGCGAGGTCGCGGCCGTAGAAGGCCTGCTTCCACGTTTCGGGCCGGCCGACGGCGTCGATGACCACGTCGGGGCCGAACGAGCGGGTCGCGTCCTGCATCGCCTCGACCACGGCTGCTTCGCTGAGGCCCTTGCTGTTCACGGTGTGCGTCGCGCCGAAGCCCTTGGCCCACTCGAGCTTCCGGTCGTCGGTGTCGATCGCGATGATCGTGGTCGCGCCGGCCAGGTGCGCGCCCGCGATGGCCGCGTCGCCCACCCCGCCGCAGCCGATCACGGCCACGGAGTCGCCCCGCGTCACGGCGCCGGTGTTGATGGCCGCGCCGAGGCCCGCCATCACGCCGCAGCCGAGCAGGCCCGCCACCGCGGGCTCGGCCTCGGGGTTCACCTTCGTGCACTGTCCACTGTGGACGAGCGTCTTCTCGAGGAACGCCCCGATGCCTAGTGCCGGCGACAGCTTCGTGCCGTCGGTGAGCGTCATGGGCTGCTCGGCGTTGAACGTGGAGAAGCAGTACCACGGCTTGCCCCGCTTGCACGCCCGGCACGTGCCGCAGACCGCGCGCCAGTTGAGGATCACGTAGTCCCCGGGCGCGATGTCCGTGACCCCTTCGCCGACCTTGTCGACCCGGCCGGCGGCCTCGTGGCCGAGGAGGAACGGGAACTCGTCGTTGATCCCGCCCTCGCGGTAGTGCAGGTCGGTGTGGCACACCCCGCACGCCTGCACCGACACGACCGCCTCACCGGGCCCCGGATCCGGCACCACCACGGTCTCCAGCGTGACCGGCTGTCCCTTCGCCCGCGACACGACTCCCTGGACCTCGTACGGCATGCGCTCACCCTTTCCGGCACCGTTGCTTGCCTGGGCAGCTAATCACGGAACATGCACGCGTGGCCATACCACGATGCGTGGGTCCCGGTCGATGTCCGCCTGAACTCAAGCCGGGGTGACGACGTACACCACCCCGCCGGGCCCGCTCGCCACGCTGCCGTCCGCCGTCAGGCGCTTCGTGCGCTGCCAGATCTTCTCGAACTGGTCGCGCTTGTACACGTTGCGCACGCGGTCGTCGCTGCTGGAGGCGGGGTCGTTGGCGATCACGTCGCCCGCGGCGGTGAAGCCGACGACCACCATGATGTGGCCCGAGGTCCCGTAGCCGGCGCCGTCGAGTTCTTCCGGGAGGAACGACTGCGACGTGATGACCGGGATGCCGCGCGCGATGTAGTCCTCGAGTTCGTTGAGGTCGTGCAGGCGGGTGATGTGGCCGCGCAGGCCGAGCGACGCGGCGTAGGCGGTGTTGAAGGGCCAGTTGCCGGTGCCGTCGTACGCGTAGTCGTAGGTGTTGCGCGCGGCGTACACGACGGAGCGGTCGGCGTAGT
This sequence comes from Amycolatopsis sp. NPDC051903, assembly GCF_044452505.1. NCBI lineage: Bacteria > Bacillati > Actinomycetota > Actinomycetes > Pseudonocardiales > Pseudonocardiaceae > Amycolatopsis > Amycolatopsis sp. NPDC051903. The sequence goes on from NZ_JBITBT010000005.1 coordinate 214,559, forward strand.
CGGACGGGATCCAGCTCAACTGCGCTTCGGAAGGCTTCTTGCCCCAGTACTCGGCCACCATCTCCGTCGACGTGGGGCTGCACCACGCCTCGCCGCCACCGCCGTACTGCGGGAATTGTCCTTTGTGGATGTTCTGCGCGTACGCGGGCACCTTGAGCTCGATGCCGCGGGCCCGGCCCGGCCGGGTGGTGCGCACGTCGAAGCGGTCGGGGACGTGTGAGGTCATGGCACCGAGCGTGGAGACCGTCGGGGTCACCGTCGTGCCGGCTTCGCGGTAGAGGCTCACGCGCAGCTGGTACGAGCGCAGCGTCACGCCGGTCTTGGTGGCCAGCGTGTCGACGTCCACGGACGCGTTGTCGTCGCTCTGGCCGTCGACGCTGGTGCGCTGGATGTCGCCGTCGCCGCTGGCCCAGCGGCCCATCACGTACCAGGTGGTCTCGACCCCGCCCGACGTGCGGCCTTTGGCCTCGACCTCCAGCCACGTCTTCGCGGGCGTCACCGCGTTCCACGACGCGATGAGCTGCGTCGCGTCGAAGCCCTGGCGGTACTGGGGCGAGGTCCACGAGCCGTACTCGTACGTCTTCGTCGTCCCCAGCCCCGGCTCGCTGTGCTCGACGGTGCCCGCCGGGTGCGTGATGCGCAGCCCGTCGCGGCCCAGCGCCAGCCCGTCGAGGCGGCCCGCGTGGAACGAGCCGCCGGACCACTCGTGGTAGTTGATCGACTCGTCGTCGCCCGGCCGCGCCGGCGCTGCCACGGCGACCTGCGTCGCCCCTGCGGACACCATGACGATCGACAATAGCGTGAGCAAACGCCGCACTCGCATGCCGTGCTCCTCCCCTGGACCCCAGTGATAGCCAGAGATTTTCTCCTGCCTGAGCGACTCCGTAAAGGGCCGACCAGAGCACGGCTTTCAAAAAGGGGAGCGCCGGACACCGCCGCTGAGATCATGACCGCGTGCCGAACCGGTTCGCCGAGCTGTGGCCGCCCGCACCTGACAGCGCCTCCGAATGGTTGCTGGAGCTGTCCGGTGAGGACGGCCTGACCGGATTCATGCCGCCGGCGATGCCGGACGCGGCCTGGGTGCTCAACGCGATGTACGAGCACGAGCTGGGGCCGGCCGACATCTCCTACCACGAGGACCGCTTGGTGCGGATCGCGGAAGGACGCGCCGAGCCCCGCGTCATCGGAGACCTCGACCTCGACGCCGTCAGCGTGAGCACCGGCGCTGGGCTGGGCCTGGGCCGGGCATCCCGGCCCAGGCCGGCGCCGGCTGCGCTGGGCGCAGCTCGCCGAGCGCACCGGCGACCCCGTCGTGCCCGAAGGGCTGCTGCCCTGCTTCAGGTGCTTCCCCTCGGCGAAGAAGGACCGCAGCTGGCCGCTCGGCATCGTCCCGCCGACGGAGGGAAGCCTGGACCGCGAGACCTGGACCCGGCTGATCGGCATCCTCGCCGAGCACAGTCCCGCCGGTCCGCGCACCCCGTGCCTGGCCTACTACAGCCCGGCGTCGCCGCGGTCCGGTACGACGATCCCGAAACCGACTTCAGTCCGTCGAACCTCTGGGCGCTGGACCGCTCGTGGTGCCCCTGCACCGATTACGACCTGTGGGGCACCAAGGTCGTCGGCCCGCCTGCGCTGGTCGAAGCGCTGCTGAGTGACGCCGAGGTCGAAGCGGTCCGGCTGCCCTGGGACGGTCAGAGGACAGCTTGCGTCTGGGTCACCTTCGCGACCAGCTTCTCCTCGTCGTCGCGGATCTCAGTCTCCACCACGATCACCCGGCGCCCCGTGTGGAGTGGTCTGGACGACGCAACTGCGTAGCCCGAACGGACGGCGCGCAAGAAGTTCGTCTTCGACTCCAGTGTGGTGGTGCCCTGGGCGCCGTCGGGGAGGTTGAGGTAGGCGCAGACGGCGCCGGTCGCGTCGGCGAGGGACATGAGGGCGCCACCGTGGAGGGCGCCGCCGAGGGTGCAGAGGGATTCGTCCCACTTGAGCCGGCTGCGGACGAGGTCGGTGGAGTGCGAGAGGACCTCGATGCCGAGCCGTTCGCTGAACGGCATGGTGCGGTGGAACAGCTGCGTGCCCTCGGGATCGGTCATGGCCCGCAGTCAACCGCAGCCGGGTGCGGCTCGTCGATTACCTCCGGCGTAATCAACCGAGCGGGTTGGTGAGCAGCAGCTCCGTGTTGTGGTCGACGGCGGCGCCGACGCGGCCCAGGTCCACGTGGATGTCGTTGTAGGACAGCTCGCGGTACAGCGACGCCAGCGCAGCGGGCGTGCGCGCCGAATAGTCGACGGCGTAGGGCGCGTCGGCCTCGATCAGCGTGGTGAAGATCGACAACGTGCCGTCGCCGTTGTCGGTGAGCTCGAGCACGCGGGCGTGCTGCGGGAAGTCGATGTGGGAGGCCGTGTTGATCTCCCAGAAGCTCTGCGCGGGCGTCTTGCCGACGTGCGGGGTGATCTTGTTGAGGTGCGTGTGCCCGTTGACCCACGCCACGACGTTCGGGAACCGGTTCAGCAGCCCGACGAACGCGTCGCCGTTCAGGCGCGGTTCCAGCAGGTGGCGCGAGTCCGGCAGGAGGTTGCCCATGGTCCCGCTCGTGTGGTGGCTGAAGAGCACGAACAGCTCGTCGCTCACGTGCTGAGTCACCTTGCGGCCGAAGAAGTCGTAGTACGTCGAGCAGTTGCGCTTCAGCGTCGTCTCGACCCAGGTGAACTGGCCGAGCCCGATCGAGCCGTCGGCGAACCCGCCGAGCGTGGTGGTGTCGAGGCTGACGCCCGTGACGCCCGGCGCGATGCGGAACGTGTAGTAGACGTCGCGGCCGTCGGCGTTGTTCGCGGTGAACCCGTGGCCGGCGGGGCCCGGGCCGGTGTTGCCGGCTTCGAGGTGGGCCGACACGAACTCCGCCGTGGTGAACGGGCGGCGGCGCGCGTCGGGCGTGACTTCGCGGATCGTGCCGGAGCCGCCGAACAGCTCGGTCAGCGGCACGCTCTGGCCGTCGGTGATGGCCGTGCCCAGGTTCTTCGCGGTGGTCTCGTCCTTGCCGATCACCTTGTACCGGCCGGTGTAGAAGTTCTCGATGCCGGGGAGACCCTCCGGCAGCGTGCCCACCACGCTGTCGTCGTGGTTGCCGAACGTGCAGAACCACGGCACGTCCAGTCCCGGCGCGGTGAACGGCGCGATGCCGCCCTCCAGCAGGCCCGGCAGCTGCGGGAAGCCCTTCTTCGTGTAGTCGTCGTCGAGCCGGGCCGACGGGTTCCAGAACGCGTCGTTGCCGGACGCCTGCACGCCTTCGTACCGGCTGAGGTCACCCGAGTTCGGGGTGATGGCGCCACCGTTGAGGCTGGTCAGGAACCAGTCGAGCTCGATCAGCTCGTGGTTGTCGGTGTTGTCGCCCGTGGTCACGAGGAAGTCGAACGGCCGCCCGGTGAACGGTCCCTTCGCGACGCTGTTGACCCGCTGCACCAGCGCGCTGGTGGCCACCGTGCCGAGTGCCTCCTGCGGCCGGTGCGCCGAGCTGACGTACGGGTGCAGGTACTCAAAGCGTGCGGGCGACTCCGTGTCGGTGATGTGCAGGTCCGTGAACTGCACGAACGCGCTCAGTGCCTGCCGCCGGTCGTCGCGGCCGTCCTTCGGCTCCGCGAGGTCGGCGCGGACCACGAGCGGCCAGCCGGGGCCGCCGGTGAGCCGGCTGTAGGTGGCCGTGCCGGGAGTGACGGCCGTGGCGACCTGGTCGAGCGTGGTGCCCGTGGTGCTGACGGTGCGGGCGGCCGTGCGCTTCAGCGCCCGGTCGAGCGCGTTGGCCGTCGGCGTGCACAGCAGCAACCCCACGCCGGCGGCGCCCGCCGCGGTGAACGTCCGCCTGGTCAGCTGGGCCATCTGCGCTCCCCGGTGTCAGCTGCCCAGCACGCTGCCGGACGGCGGTGGACCTCCGGTGAACACAACGCGAATAACGCTCACATTCACCGTGACAGTGCGGCTGACTTTGTCACAGCGATGGGGGCGCGGCTACCCGACGAAGGGCGGGTTCAGCAGTAGAGCGCGCACTCCGTGCTCGTCGCGGCGATCGCCACGAAGAACAGGATCAGGATGATCACGGCCGGGATCGCGGCGATGATCCCGCACACGAGCCCGGCGATGCCCATGCCCTGGCCGGTGTAGCCGGGCCGCGCGCCCTGCACCATCCCGCCCCACGACAGCCCGATCGCGGCGATCGCCACGACCACGTCGAAGAACGGCACCCAGAACGTGAGCAGCGCGACGATGCCGACGATCATCCCCGCGACCGCGAGCCCGCTCGTGCGCAGCGGCATCCCGTACACCGGCGGGTACGGCATCGGCTGCGGCCCCGAGTACGGGTTGTACGGCACGGGCAGCGGCGCCGACGGCTGCCGCTGCGGCACGGGATAACCGTCGGCCCCGTAGTACTGGCCCTCGCCGTGGGGCCGCTGGTAGGGATCGGTCATCGGGTGCTCCTGCTCCGGACGTCGGGTACGAACGAGCTTATGCGGACAGACCGGTCGAGGGGACCGGAATCGGCGGATCAACCGCGCGGTTCAGCCCTTCAGGCCCGACTCGGTGACGCCGCGCACGAGGTAGCGCTGCAGGAACGCGAACAGCAGCACGATCGGCAGGATCGACAGCGCGGCGGCGAGGAAGAGCAGGTTCAGCTGCGGGTTCTGCGACGTCAGCAGCCCCGACAGCGCCACCTGCACCGTCCACGAGTCCGGCGACTGGGCGATGATCAGCGGCCACAGGAAGGCGTTCCAGCTGCCGATCACGGAGATCACCGCGATCGCGGCGAAGAAGCCGAGCGAGTTCGGCACGACGATCCGGCGGAACACGCCCCAGCGCGACAGCCCGTCGACGCGGCCGGCTTCCTCCAGTTCGCGCGGGAAGTCCAGGAAGTACTGGCGGAACAGGAACACGCTGAACGCGCTGAACAGCCCCGGGATCACGAGGCCGCGGAAGTCCGAGAGCCAGCCGAGCGTGGACACCACGACGAAGCTCGGCACGAACGTGACCGACGTCGGGATCATCAGCGTCGCGAGCACCGCGTAGAACACGGCTTTCGAGTAGCGGTACGGGATCCGCGCGAGGCCGTAGCCGGCGAGCGAGCACACCACGAGCAGGCCGGCCGTCTGCAGCGTCGCGACGATCGCGGAGTTCGGCAGGCTGCGCGCGAACGGCACGTCCTCCAGTGCGAACAGGCGCGTGAAGTTCTCCCAGTGCACGGTCTTCGGCCACAGCGTCCAGTTCGGCGCCGTGATCTCCGCGCGGGAGGCGAGGCCGTTGCGCAGCAACAGGTAGAACGGCAGCAGGAACAGCACCGCGGCCACGATCAGCGCGGTCCAGCGCAGGACGGCCCTCACAGCGCACTCCGGTCGAAGCGCAACACCCGGCCCTGCAGCAGGGTCACCAGCGCGATGAGCAACGCCAGCAGCACGGCCCCGGCGCTGCCGCGGCCCAGGTCCTGGCCGCCGGAGCCCAGCGACGTGTAGTACAGGTACACCAGCGGCGGCCGCGCGAAGGGCGGGTAGCCGCGCGAATCGCCCATGATGTTGTAGAACTCGTCGAACGCCTGGTACGCGTTGATCAGGTTGAGCAGCAGCACGGCCACTGACGTCGCGCGCAGCTGCGGCAGCGTGATGTACCGGAAGACCTGCCAGCCCGGTTTGGCGCCGTCGAGCCACGCGGCTTCGTAGAGCTGGCCCGGAATGCGTTGCAGCGCAGCGAGGAAGAGGATCAGGTAGAAGCCGAGCTGCAGCCACAGCCGCGCCGTGACCAGCACGATCCAGTACAGCGGCGGGTCGACCGTGCCCGTCCAGGCCACCGGGTCGACGCCGAAGAAGCCCAGCACGGTGTTCGCCAGGCCGTAGCGCACGCCGGAGAACAGCGACGTCTTCCAGATCAGCGAAGCCACCACGTAGGAGCACGCGAACGGCAGGAAGAACACCGAGCGGAAGAACGCCTGCGCGAACCGCAGCTGGTTGACCCCGACCGCGAGCGCGAGGGACAGCACGTACGTCAGCGGCACGATCGCCACCGCGAACGCGCTGAACGTGCCGAGGCTCGCCAGGAACGGCCCGTCGGTGAGCATGTGCGCGTAGTTGTCCAGGCCGACGAACACGCTCGGGGTCACCGTGTTGCGCGCGTCGAAGAACGACAGGTACACGCTCCAGCCGATCGGCAGGTACGCGAACACGGCCAGCCCGATGAGGAACGGCCCGACGAACCCCCAGAACGCGAGCGTGTCCCGGGTCTTCCGGGACATTGTCATCCGAACAGGCGCTTCAGCTCGGACTTGGCGACGTCGACCGCGGTTTTCGTCTGCGCCACCGGGTCGGCGCCCTCCTTCGCGATCTTCGCGACGGCGTCCGACAGCGCGGTGTTCGCCTGCTGCGTCCACACGGGACCGCCGACGAGGTGGCTGTTCTCCTTCACGAACCGGGCGACGTCGGCCGCCGGGCCCGAGCGCAGGGTGTCGGCCTTGTCGATGAGGCTCTGGCGCGCCGGCACGTGGAAGCCGAAGCGCGTGGCGAACTCCAGCTGGTCGGCCGTCTGGTCGATCCACAGCCACTTCACGAAGGCCTTGGCTTCGTCGAGGTGCTTGCTCTTCGCGTTGACCATCGAGCCGTACGCGCCGACGGGCACGGAGGGCGCGCCGCTGTTGTCCAGCTTCGGGAAGGGGAGCACGGCGAAGTCGTCGTTGAGCGCGTCGCGGATCTTCGGCATGTTCCACAAGCCGGTCCACTGCATCGCGCACAGGCCGTCGACGAACGCGCCCGGGTCGGACCAATCCGTGGGCGCGCCCAGCAGCAGCGACCCGTTGGCGTTCAGGGCGCGCAGCTTGCCGAACACCGTCGCCGCGCGCGGGTCGTCGAAGCCGACCTCGCGGTTGCCGGGCTTGAGGTAGTCGAGCCCGGCCGACCACAGCAGCGGCCCGGTCAGCGTCGCGACGCCGCCGTCGTTGCCCGCGAACAGGCCCTTCACGCCATCCTTCGACAGCTTGCCCGCGGCGTCGATCAGCTCGTCGACGGTCTGCGGCGGCTGCACGCCCGCGGCCTGCAGCAGGCTCGGGCGGTAGAAGAGCACCTGGGTGTCGGTGGCCTGCGGGATGCCGTAGACCTTGCCCTCCACGGTCTGCGCGGCGAGCACGGCGGGGCTGAAGTCGTTTTTCACCGGGGCGATGAGGTCGTCGAGCGCCACCACCTGGTTCTGGCGCACCCAGTCGATCTTCACCTGGGCCTCGAAGACGTCCGGGATCGCGCTGTTCTGCAGCGCCGTGACGATCTTCGAATCGTAGTCACCCGGGTTCCAGCCGACCTTGACGGTCGCGCCCGGGTAGGAGGCCGCGTAGCCGCGCACGGCGTCCTGCACGCCGTCTTCGCCGTACGCGTGGTACCACTGCTGCAGCGTGACTTTCTGCGCCGCCTGCGTCGGCGGCGGGCCCGCCGACATCGCCGTGGACGGGGGCGGGTCGCCGGGGCGCCCGGTGTTCGAACCGCACGCGACCGCGACCGCGCCCACCGCCGCGGTCCCCGCCAGGGACAGGAACGACCTCCTGCTGCGCTGCTGCACCGGAAACTCCTTGCGAACGTGCCGACGGCTGTCCTCAGGGCGTCAAGACTCCCGCAAGACAGCCGCCGCATGATCCACGACGCGCCGGAGAACCGCCGGTTAGAGCTGTGAGATGTCGAGCTTCCCCTCGGAGTAGGACGCGCGGATGCGCTTCTTGTCGAACTTGCCGACGCTGGTCTTGGGCACTTCGTCGACGAACGTCCAGTTCTCCGGCAGCTGCCACTTCGCGACCTTGTCGGCCAGGTAGTCGCGCAGCTCCTCGGCCGAAACGGTCTGGCCTTCCTTGACGACGACGGCCACCAGCGGGCGCTCGTCCCACTTCTCGTCGGGGATGCCGACCACGGCCGCCTCGGCGACGGCCGGGTGGCCCATGACCTGGTTCTCCAGGTCGACCGAGGAGATCCACTCGCCGCCGGACTTGATCACGTCCTTGGCGCGGTCGGTGAGGGTCAGGAACCCGTCGGGGCTGATCTTGCCGACGTCACCCGTGCGCAGCCAGCCGTCGTGGAACTTCTCCGGGTCGATCTTGTCGCCGCCGTAGTAGGCGCCGGCGATCCACGGGCCCTGCACTTCGAGCTCGCCGACGGCTTCGTTGTCCCACGGCAGCTCTTCGCCGTTGTCCCCGATGAGCCGCGCGGCCACCGACGCCGGGAACCGGCCCTGCGTGTAGCGGTAGGCCCAGCGCTCCTCACCGGTCGCCGAACCCGGCGGCCGCGCGACGCTGCCCAGGGGCGACGTCTCGGTCATGCCCCACGCGTGCAGGATCGGCACGCCGTAGCGCTCCTCGAAGGCGTGCATCAACGACGGCGGCGCGGCCGACCCGCCGACGACCACCTCCCGCACGTGGGAGATGTCCTGCGGGTTCGCGTCGAGGTGGGCGAGCAGGCCCTGCCAGATCGTCGGCACGGCGGCGGCGAAGGTCGGCTTCTCGGCCGCCAGGATCGCGGCGATCGGCTGGGGCTGCAGGAACCGGTCGGGCATGATCAGCGACGCGCCGACCATCAGCGCCGCGTACGGCAGGCCCCACGACATCGCGTGGAACATCGGCACGATCGCCAGCGCCTTGTCCTCCTGGGCCAGGCCCATGCTGTCGGTCATGCAGACCTGCATCGAGTGGAGCCAGATCGAGCGGTGCGAGTAGACGACGCCCTTCGGGTCGCCCGTGGTGCCGGACGTGTAGCACATCGCGGCGGCCGAGCGCTCGTCGATCTCGGGCCAGTCGAACTCGCTCGGCTGGCCGGCCAGCAGCTCGTCGTAGGCGTGCACGGTGATGCCCTCGGGGGCCTCCAGCGCCTTCGCGTCGCCGTTGGCCACGATCACGTGCTTGACGGTCTTGAGGTTCGGCAGCTGCTTGGCCAGCAGCGGCACGAGCGTGCCGTCGACGAGCACCACGTGGTCCTCGGCGTGGTTCGCGACGAAGGTGAGCTGCTCGGGGAATAGTCGGATGTTCAACGTGTGCAGCACCGCGCCCATGGCCGGCACCGCGAGGTAGGCGGCCAGGTGCTCCGCGTTGTTCCACATGAACGTGCCGACGCGCTGGTCGCCGGTCACACCCAGGCTCCGCAGAGCGTTGGCCAGTCGCGCAGCGTGTTCACCGAGCTCCGCGTAGTTCTCCCGGCGCGCATCTGAACCGGTCCAGGTGATCACTTCGCTCTTCGCGTGCACCTTCGTGCCGTGCCGCAGCAGCTTCGCCAGCGACAGTTGCCCGTCCTGCATCGTGCTCAACATGGGTGACTCCCGTGGTGCTCGTTCGCCGGTGAACTGGGGTGCCGCAGACTCTAACGGCGGAGAGGGTCCGCGGGCATGGTCAACTCGGGCAACCGTTCGGTCACGGCCGTCCCCGTAACGGGTGGCTGCCGAGCTGGGTCATGATCAACTTCTTACCCTGCTTTTCCTTGCAGGGCAACAAAATATGTCGTCGTAACCGGTTCGAGATAGAGCCTCTTTCGGGTGAGGTAATGGCGCGGAAAACACCGGACGTCCGACGTTTCCGCAGGCCGTGAGGGGTCCCTTCGCGACTTGCCCACCGGGTGGTCGGAGGGTGATAAGTGCGTGTCGGTTGCGCGCGCTTGCGGGTCGTGGCGTTTACTGGGGCCGTGGTAAGAGACGGCTGGCCAGCGCTTGCGCTTGCAAGCATCGGGATAAAGCCGTCGGCCGCGAAAGCGGAGACCTGAGAGGAAAGGACACTACGTTGGCTCTGCCCACGTTGACTCCGGAGCAGCGCGCCGAGGCCCTCGCCAAGGCGGCAGAGGCTCGTAAGGCGCGCTCGGAGCTGCTCGCGTCGATCAAGTCCGGCACCACGAGCATCGAGAAGGTGCTCAAGCAGGCCAAGGAGAACAAGACCATCGGGAAGACGAAGGTCACCCAGCTGCTCAAGGCCGTCCCCGGCCTTGGCGCGGTCAAGGTCGCCGCGCTGCTCGAGCAGGCCGGGATCGACCCCGACCGCCGGGCCGCAGGCCTCGGCGAGCGCCAGCGCGAAGCGCTGATCGACGCGCTGAAGTAGGGGTCTCGGTCTCCCCGCGGGGAAGGTGTGCGCCGAAGGTGTTCTTCTGGCAACACTTTCCCCGCGGAGCTCCCGGATCCTGGGACGCTGGTCCGGTGACGACCAGTACCGCACCGGCGACCCCGGTCGAGACCACCGTCCGCTACCAGCGCGGCGACTTCCTGTTCGCGACGGCCCGGCGAGCACTCCTCGCCCAGGGTTCGATCGGCGCCGTGACCGACACCGACGCACGGCGCCTCGCTCGAACCGTGGCCGAGGAGCTGGATCGCTCCGGCGTGCCGCTCGCGGTGGGAGCGCTGCCCTTCGACACCGGTCCGGACACCACGACCCCGGGCCACCTCGTCCTGCCGCGCACCGTCCACCGGGCGCAGGCCGAGGCCGAGGGCGCCGCACCCGGCGCCCCCGAGGAGCTGCCCGCGCCGGCGGTGACCCGCGAGGTCCCGTCGGCCGACGGCCACAAGGCCAACGTGCGGGCTGCCGTTGCCGCGCTGCGCGACCGCGGCCTGCGCAAGGCCGTGCTGGCCCGTGCGCTCGAGCTCGAGTTCGACGCGCCGATCCCGGTCGCGTCGATCGTGCGCAACCTCGCGCGCGGCAACCCGCGCCACTTCACCTACGCCGCCGAGCTGCCCGGCGGCCGCACGCTCGTGGGCGCCACGCCCGAGCTGCTGCTCTCCCGCGCCGGCGACTCCGTGTACACGACCCCGCACGCGGGGTCCATGCCGCGCTCGGCGGATCCGGCGGCCGACCGGGCCAACGGCGAGGCGCTGCTGGCGTCGGCCAAGGACCAGGAAGAGCACGCCGTGGTCATCGACTACGTCGTGGAGGCGCTGCGGCCCTTCTGCCGCAAGCTGGACGTCCCGGCCGCCCCGGAGCTCGTCTCGACGCCCGCCATCTGGCACCTGCGCACCGCCATCACCGGCGAGCTGGTCGACCGCTCCGTGACCGCCCTCGACCTCGCCGCCGCCCTCCACCCGACACCCGCCATCTGCGGCACCCCGACCGCGCCCGCGCGCGACCTGGTCCAGGAACTGGAGCCGTTCGACCGCGGCTATTACGCCGGGACCGTCGGCTGGGTGGACGCGTCGGGTGACGGTGAGTGGGCGGTGGCGATCCGGTGCGCGGAGGTGGCGCAGACGTCGATGCGGCTGTACGCGGGTGGTGGGATCGTGCCGGCGTCGGATGCGCAGGCGGAGTTCGACGAGACGATCGCGAAGTTCCGCACGTTGCTGGGTGCGATGGGTCTGGACTAGCGGCTCACGGGAGCTGGAGCCGTTCGACCGCGGCTATTACGCCGGGACCGTCGGCTGGGTGGATGCGTCGGGTGACGGTGAGTGGGCGGTGGCGATCCGGTGCGCGGAGGTGGCGCAGACGTCGATGCGGCTGTACGCGGGTGGTGGGATCGTGCCGGCGTCGGATGCGCAGGCGGAGTTCGACGAGACGATCGCGAAGTTCCGCACGTTGCTGGGTGCGATGGGTCTGGACTAGCGGCTCACGGGAGCCAGTGTTCCTCCGTCACTTCCAGCTCCGACGCGGTCAGCGCCGCGACGGCGGCGCGGTGGCCTTCGGCGGCCTTGAGGTCGGCGAGGCGCGTCCGCGCGGGGTCGAGTGCCGGGTCGGTGGCGGACACGAGTGCGGCGGGCGCGTCGTGGGCCGAGAACGTGATGCTCTGCAGCGGGATCTTCAGGCCCTTGCCGGTGGCTTTCATGACGGCCTCCTTGCGGGTCCAGTAGACGAAGAACGCGGCGGAGCGCGAGGCCTCGGGCAGCTGGGCCACGGCGGCCTGCTCGGCCGGGCTCAGCGCGTACTCGATGAGCGACCGGTCGGCCTTGCGCGACGACGTCTCGACGTCCAGGCCGACCGGCACGCCGTCCGTGGCCGCCACGCCGACGAGGTTGCCGGAGTGCGAGATGGAGAGCGTGAGGTCCGAGCCGGGCACCGTGGGGCGGCCGTGGGGCTTGCCGCAGTCGGCGCAGGTGGCGTCGAAGACGACGGACTCCGGGGCGAGGCCCAGACGGGCGGCGGTGAGCGTCTTGGCCAGCACGCGGCCGGTCAGGAAGCGGCGCTTGTCCAGCTCCAGCCGGTAACCCTCGTAGCGGCCGTGCTCGAGCTCGTCGAGCAGCCGCAGGAAGCGGTCCTGCGCCGGCAGCGGCTCGGACCACCGAACCAAGATCTGCGTCACCTGGCACCCTCCTCGTCCACCCCCCGATCTTCCCGGCGCGGACGCGCGTTGTCACGGTAACCGGCCGGGTACTGGGGGACCCCGAGCCGACGCGGTACCCTCGACTAAGCAAGCGCTTAGCCGCACGAGGGAGACTCGATGGATTTCACCCTGAGCACCGAAGAACGCGAAGTGCGCGATTGGGTCCGCACGTTCGTCCAGCGCGAGCTCGTGCCGCGTGAGCAGGAGGTGCTCCGTCGCGAGCGCGCCGGTCAGCCCGGCGTCACCGCCGATGAGCTGCGCGAGCTGCAGCTCAAGGCGAAGGAGTCGGGTTTCTGGGGTGTGCTGACGCCCGAGGAGTACGGCGGCATGGGGCTCTCGGCCGTGATGGCCGCGCTGCTGGAGGCCGAGCTGGGCCGCACCTTCGTGCCTTTCCGCTTCGGCGGCGCCGCGGACAACATCCTGTTCCACGCCAACGAGGAGCAGAAGCAGACCTACTTGCTGCCGACCATCGCCGGTGACCGCAAGTCGTGCTTCGCCATCACCGAGCCGGGCGCCGGCTCCGACGCGAAGGCCATCCGCACCACCGCGCGCAAGGACGGCTCCGACTGGGTCATCAACGGCGAGAAGACCTTCATCACCGGGGGCAACGAGGCCGACTTCGTGATGGTCTTCGCCATCACCGACCCGGAGAAGGGCGCGAACGGCGGAGTCACGTGTTTCCTCGTCGACCGCGAGGCCGGCTGGAAGTCCGAGTACATCGACACGATGGGCGAGTGGGGCCCGGCTTCGCTGGTGTTCCAGGACGTCCGCGTGCCCGAGTCGCAGATCCTCGGTGAGGAGGGCCGCGGCTTCGAACTCGCGATGCAGTGGATCGGGCAAGGTCGCTACCTGCTGCCCGCTCGCGCGATCGGTTCGTGCGAACGGTTGCTGAGCATGGCCATCGAGCACGCCAACACGCGCGAGACCTTCGGCCAGAAGATCGCCGAGCGCCAGGCGATCCAGTGGATGATCGCGGACTCCGGCGTCGAGCTCGAAGCGCTGCGCTGGCTCGTGCTCAACGCCGCGTGGCAGGTGGACCAGAAGATGGATTCGCGGCACGCGCAGTCGATGGCGAAGCTCTACGGCGGCCAGAAGGCCAACGAGATCGTCGACCGCGTGCTGCAGATCCACGGCGGCATGGGCTACACGCGCGAGCTGCCGGTCGAGCGCTGGTACCGCGAGCTGCGGCTGCTGCGCATCTACGAGGGCACCGACGAGATCCAGCGCCGCACGATCGCGCGCAACCTCCTCAAGGGCCACGTGAAGGTCGGCGGCGCACTGGGCTGAACCAGCCCCGGAACGCCGTAAAGGCCTCGTGGCAGGACGCGCGGTCCGGCCACGAGGCCTTCACGAAGATTACGGGTGCTCAGGAACTACTTGCTGTTGCGGAGGGCGATCGGGACGCCGGCCAGGTCCTCTTCGTTGCAGAGCACCTTCACGTCGTAGTAGGGCGAACCCTGGCGGTCGTCGTAGTCGAGGTGGATCGCCAGCACGTCGAGCGGTTCACCGAGCCACTCCTGAGCCTGTCGTAGCCACACCGCGCAGCGCTCCAGTGCAGTCGGCAGATCGTCGTCGCGGAACTCGACCGGGCGATAGGGCACATCTTGTACCTGATCGCGGGGGTGGGAAGGAGCGGGCAGGCTAGGTGCGAGACCCGAGTCGTCCAGTTCCAGTTGGATCGTTTGCTCAGTCACCCTTCGAGCGTCCCCCACGCGAGGCCAATCAGCAAGGCGTACGACGCTAAAACCCCGGCTGAACAGGCACGTCCCACACCTGGGCGACGACTTCGAGACACTGTTCCAGGTCGGCGACGCGGACCGCGGCGGGGTGGCCGAGCGCGCCCAGCGCGAGCTCCGCGTAGTGCGTGGCCAGGCCTTCCGGCGGCAGCGCCCCGGCGGGCGAGTACCACCGCGCGACGCCGCTGCACATCTCCAGGAGAGCGAGCCGCGTCACGGCCGGGTGTGCGGTGTGGAACACGCCGGCCGCGACGCCGTCGGCGATGGTGTGGGACCACAGCGCTTCGTACTCGTCCCGCAGAGCGACGACCCGCGTACGCGCGGCATCCGAAAGCGCGTCGACTTCGTTGTCCACCACGCGGGTTTCGGCGGGCCGCGCGGCGTGCGCGAGCACGTGCAGCGCCACCAGCGAACGCAGCCGCGCCACGGGATCCACCGCGCCGGCGGTCGCCTTCGCCGCCGCGTCGAGCAGCCGCCGCAGCGCATTGGTCATGATCTCGACGAGCAGATCCTCCTTCGTGCCCATGTAGTGGTACAGGGTCGCCGACGACAGGTCGGCCTCCTGGGCGAGATCGCGGATCCCCGTGCCGTGGAAACCCTTGGCGGCGAACAGTTTCACCGCCGCCGCGCGCACGCGTTCGCCGCTGCTCACAGCCACGTCCCCGTCGTCCGGTCCCACGAGCCCGCGCGCAGGTCCGCGACCTTCCGCAACTCGCCCTTCGCGACGCGTTCAGATGGCGTCACCGGCAACTCGTCGGCGAACGCCCAGAACCTCGGCACCTTGAAGTACGCCAGCTTCTCCGCGCAGAACTCCGCCAGCTCCTCGGGCTTCGGCCGATCGCCGTTGCAGACGACGTACGCCTTCACCTCTTCGCCGCGCAGCTCATCGGGCACCGCGATCACCGCGGCGAGGCGCACGGCCGGGTGCAGCAGCAGCGCGCGTTCCACCTCGTCGGCGGAGACGTTTTCGCCGCTGCGCCGGATCATGTCCTTGGTCCGGCCGGCGAAGAACACGCGCCCGTCGGCGTCCATGCTCGCGAGGTCGCCGGTGTGGAACCAGCCGCCGGCGAACGCGCGCGCGGTGGCTTCGGGATCGTCGTGGTAGCCGTGCATCAGGCCGATGCCGCGGATGAGCAGCTCGCCGGTTTCCCCGCGGGGCAGGGGTTTCCCGTCCTCACCCGCGATCAGCACCTCGCGGTCGCGGCTCGGCCGGCCGATGCAGCCGGTGCCCACGGCGGCGTCGTGATCTGCTTCGGACACGCGGAGGTCGCCACCCGTCTCGGTCATGCCGAACGCCTCATACCACGGCGCGCCCCAGCGCTGTTCCAGCTCCGCGTGGAGTTCCCGCGGGATCGCGGACGCGCAGATCGCGCGCACGCGGTGGTGACGATCGTCGGGGTGTGGCGGCTGGCGCAGCAGCAACGCCGGCATCAGGCCGAGGCAGTAGAACCACGTGACGCCGTGCTCCCGGACCTTCGCCCAGAACGTGCTCGGGTGGAACCGGTCGAGCACCACGAGCGTCGCGCCGCCCGCGAGTCCCAACGCGACGTTCCACTGTGGATCGATGTAGTGGAACGGCTGCGCCGTCAGCAGCACGTCGTCCTCGCCCACGGCGGGGAAGTCCGTCGCGAGGCTCACCGCGAGCGTGGTCCAGTACCGGTGCGGCAGCACGCAGCCCTTGGGCGCACCGGTCGTCCCCGACGTGTACTGGATGTTCACGGGTTGCTCGGCGACCACGGGTCCGGTGGCCGCAGCCGGGTGCGGCGCCGGCGCGGTCAGGTCCGCCGGCGTCAGCACCCGCTCCACCGCGGTGCCGGGCGCGATCTTCGTCAGCAGCGCCACGAACTCCCCGCCCGCCACGGCGAAGCGCGCGCCGGAGTGGCGCAGCACGTGAGCGCCGTCGAATTCGCGGTAGTTGGTGTTCACCGGCACCAGCACCGCGCCGAGCTTCGCCAGCGCGAGCCACAGCAGCGGGAACTCCGGCTGGTTGCGCAGCATCACGGCGACGCGGTCACCGGGGCGCACACCCAGCTCGTGCAGCGCGGCGGCGAACCGGCCGCTGCGCTCGTCGACTTCGGCGAACGTGACGCGCTCGCCGGTCGAGTCGAACACCCACGCCGTCCGGTCGGGCCACAGCTGCGCGGCCCGACTGAGCAGCGCGACGAGGGTGTCCGCCCGCGCCAAGGGCTTCACGCCCGGCTCCGGAACGCCTCGGTGGACTCGCGCACGGCGGCCGAGTGCTCCGTGATCAGCGCGTGGCTGACCTCCAGTTCCAGCGCCGACTCGAGGGCGTGGTCGATCCCGGCGTCGAGCGCGCGCTTGGCCATCGTCGCGGCCTCCGCGGGGTGGTGCGCGATCTTCTCGGCCCAGCCCAGCGCCAGCGGCATGAGCTCACCGGCGGGCACGGCAGCGTTGACCAGCCCCAGCTCGTGGGCGCGCCGGCCGTCGACGCGATCGCCGAGCAGCAGCAGTTCCTTGGCCTTGAGCGGTCCGACGAGCAGCGGCAGCAGGCGCGAGGCCGCGCCGGTCACGCTCAGCCCGAGCGACACTTCGGGGAACGCGAACACGGCGTCCTCGGCGGCCAGCACGAGGTCGCAGCCGAGCGCGAACTCCGCGCCGGCGCCGATCGCGTAACCGTGCACCGCGGCGAGCACCGGCTGCGGCAGCGCGCGCAGCTTGCGGGTCACGTCCTGGAGCCGGTCCAGGCGGGCCCGTGAGTCGCCCTCGGGCGCCGGCTCCTTGAGGTCGTGGCCGGCGCAGAACGCGCGCCCGTTGCCCGACAGCACGACCACGCGGGCCTCGCTGCGCGCGACGCCGTCGAGTGCCGTCAGGAAGTCGTCCACCAGCACGGGCGCCACGGCGTTGAGCCGTTCGGGCCGGTTCAGCCGGATGTGCGCGATGCCGCCCTCGACGGCGAGGTCCACGGTGCTCATGCGGCGAGCCTAGACGTTCGATCGATCGATCGATAGGGTCTGGCTCATGCGGGTCGACGCGGTGTACGAGAACGCCCGGCTGCTGACCGGGGACGGTGTCACCGGGGACAGCGCCACCGGGACCAGTGCGCTCGCCGTGCTCCACGGGCGGGTCGTGGCGCTGGGCGCGGACGCGGAGGACCTCTCCGCGCGCAAGCGCGTCGACCTCGGCGGCGCACACGTGGTGCCCGGTTTCCACGACGCCCACAACCACATGGCGTGGTTCGGCATGGGTCTCGACGACGTGCCGCTGAGCGGCTGCCGCACCACCGAGGAGGTCTACGACGCCGTCGCGCGCCGGGCCGCCGAGCTGCCGGCCGGCAGCTGGGTGGTCGGGAGCGGTTACGACCAGAACAAGCTCGCGGGCGGCGAGCACCCCGACCGCCACGGCCTCGACCGCGCGGCGCCCGGGATGCTGGTGCGGCTCAAGCACACGTCCGGGCACATGACCGTGGTCAACTCCGCCGTGCTCCACCAGCTCGACCTCGCGCACGTGCCGGTCGGCGGGGACGTCGTGGTCGACGGCGACGGCTCGCCGACCGGGCTGCTGCGCGAACAGGCCCAGCTCTTGCTGCGCCCGCTGACCTACCCGACACCAGTCGACGCCGTGGTCCGCGGGCTCGACCGCGCGAGCGAGCGGTTCCTCGCCGAGGGCATCACGAGCGTGCAGGAGGCCGGCATCGGCGGCGGGCTGGTCGGGGAGACGCCCGCCGAGCTGGCCGCCTACCAGCTGGCGCGCGAACGCGGCGTGCTGCGCGTGCGCAGCACCGTGATGGTCGCCGCGAGCGTGCTGCACGACCTGTCCGACAGCGCGGGGTTCGGCCTCGACCTCGGCCTGCGCACCGGGTTCGGCGACGAGTGGCTGCGCGTCGGGCCGATGAAGCTCTTCGCCGACGGCTCGCTGGTCGGGCGCACCTGCGCGATGCACGAGCCGTTCGACGGCGAGCCGGGCAACCGCGGCTACTTCCAGGTGCCCGAAGAAGATCTCACCCGCACGATCCGCCTCGCGCACGACGCGGGCTGGCAGATCGCGACCCACGCCATCGGCGACCGCGCGATCACGGTGGTGCTCGACGCGTACGAGGCCGCGCTGGCCGCGTCGCCGCGCAAGGACCACCGCCACCGCATCGAGCACTGCGCCGTGCTCCAGCCCGCGGAGCTGACGCGCCTGGCTTCGCTGGGGCTGATCGCTTCGCCGCAGGGCCGGTTCGTGAACGAGCTCGGCGACGGCATGCGCGCGGCGCTCGGCGAGGAGCGCGTGCCGTGGTGCTACCGCCTGCGCAGTGTGCTCGACGCCGGCGTCGAGCTGCCCGCGAGCTCCGACCGGCCGGTCGTCGACGGCGCCCCGCTGCTCGGGCTGGCCGACATGGTGAACCGGCGGACGGCGACGGGCGCGCCGTTCTCACCGGAAGAAGCGCTCACGCCGGCGGAAGCCTTGCGCGCGTACACGTACGGCTCGGCGTACGCAACCTTCGCCGAAGATGACCTCGGCACGCTCGAACCCGGCAAGCTGGCCGACTTCGTCGCGCTTTCGGGTGATCCACTGTCTGATCTGGACGGTGTGCGCGTGCTCGCCACGGCCGTGGGCGGCGAACTGAGGTACGAGGCGCCGTGAGCTACCGGCGGCCGACGAACGCGAGGGCTTCGCGCGCGAGCGCGGGCCACGCCAGTGGTGCGTCTTCGGCCAGGGTGAACCACTCCTTCATCGGCGTGCCCTTGTTCGCGTCGAACCGCACGCCGTGCCCGCCGGCCACCAGTTCGTCGACCCGCGGCTTCGGCAGCTTCACCACGAGGTGCCCGCGCACGCACATGGCGAAGATCCGCTTGTCCACGCGCAGCGCACTCGACCCGAACCCGCTGCCGGGCCGCGGCGGTTCGACACCGTTCGCACCGTCGCTGTCCAGCAGCTCGTCGACGAGGTCCTCGAACCGCTCTTCCGGAGTCATGGCCGCACCGTAACCGCAAGCACCGACAAGACCGACCAGATTGGGGCTCCCGATGCCCGTCCGCGACGCCGTCTTCGAAGACGCCGAGGAGATCTGCGCGCTCATCGAAGAGCACGCCGTGTACGAGGACAAGCACGACCTGAAACTCGACCGCGCCGAGATGAGCGCGCACCTGTTCGGGCCCGAACCCAAGGCGTGGGTGCTGATCGCGACCCCGCCGGACCAGCCCGGCGTCGTCGCCGGCTTCGCGTTCTGCAGCTGGAACTTCTCGACGTGGCAGGCGCGGCCCGGCATCTGGCTCGACGACCTGTTCATCCGCCCCGAGTACCGCCGGCACGGCCTGGGCCGGGAGCTGCTCGACGAGCTGCGCTCACGCACGACCGGCCGCGTCGAGTGGGACATGCAGGCGGGCAACGAGAAAGCCGAGGCGTTCTACGCGCAGCTGGGTGCCGAACCGGTGCCGGGCTGGATCCGGTACCGCTGGCGGCCGTGAGGTCCGTCGGCCTGACCACACAACGGATCGCGCGGCAGACCACCCGGCGGCGCCGGTCCGGGCCGAGATCGTTGAGCGTCGAACCACGTTCGGTGCGTCCGGATGGTGAGGGGTGAACCCGTATCGTATGCAGCATGGAAGATGGTTCCGTCCGGAGGTCGTCGTCGGTCGAGGACTACGTGCGCGTGATCTACGGGCTCGTCGAGCGCGGTGAGGCCGTGACCAACGCGACGCTGGCCGGACGCCTCGAGGTGAGCCCGTCTTCGGCGTCGGGCATGGTCACGAAGCTTTCGCAGCTCGGGCTGGTGGCCCACGTGCCGTACCGGGGGATCGAATTGACCCCGGAGGGCCGGCTGCTCGCGCGGTCGGTGCTGCGCCGGCACCGGCTGATCGAGACGTACCTGGTCTCCGAGCTGGGCTACACCTGGGACGAGGTCCACGCGGAGGCCGACGCGCTGGAGCACGCGGTGTCCGACCGCCTGGTGGAGCGGATCGCCGCGAAGCTGGGCAACCCGCTGCGCGACCCGCACGGCGACCCGATCCCCGCGCCCGACGGCAGCGTCGAGGAGCTGCCGATGCGCATCCTGGACGACCTGCCACCCGGCGCCGTCGGCGAGATCGTGCGCGTGTGGGACACGGATCCGGACCTGCTGCGCTACCTCACCGAGCACGCCATCGGGCTCGGCGAACGCATCGAGGTCCTCGAACGCCAGCCGTTCGGCGGGCCCATGGTCGTGAAGGTCGGGCAGCCGCCGGACGCCGCGACGCACGCGATCGGCAAGGAGATCGCGCAGGCGCTGTCGGTCGCCGTCCGCTGAGCGTTCCGGTGAGCACTGTGTACTGACAGCCTGTCCGCCCGAGCACTGTGCACGGACACGCCGTCCGCCGACGTGCGTACGCCCGGGTGTCGCTCCCGGACGGATGTGCGCTACCCCCGTCGACACCGACGATGGGCGCCATGACCACGAAACCGTTCCGCTTCGGGATCGTCGCCGGGTACGCCCCGGACCTCAAGGCCTGGACCGACCAGGCCCGCCGGTTCGAGGACCTCGGCCTCGACACCCTGCTCGCCACCGACCCCGTCGGCGACGCCGACCCGCTCACGCTCGTGCCCGCGGCCGCCGCCGTCACGAGCCGGCTCACGCTCGGCACGTTCGTGCTCGCCGACCCGTTCCGCGACGCCCGCCAGCTCGGCTGGCAGGTCAGCACCCTGCACCGCGTGACCGGCGGACGCTTCGAACTCGGCCTCGGCGTCGGCCGGCCCGGGGCCGGCGACTTCGCGCACCGCCTCGGCCGCGACTTCGCCAAGCCGCGCGAGCGCATCGCACGCCTCGCCGACACGATCGCGTTCCTCAAGCAGACACCCGAGCGGCCGCGGCTGCTGCTCGCCGGCGGCGGGCCGAAGATGCTCGCGCTCGCCGCGCGCGAGGCCGATGTCGTCACCCTCTCGTGGGCGCCGACCACGACCGAGACCGAAGCTGATTCTATTGTGGACAACTTTCGGGAATTGGCGGGGTCGCGATTCGACGACATCGAAATTTCGGTGAACCTCATCGCCGTCGGAAATGCGCCCGCGCCGCACATCGCGAAGTACACCGGAGTGGACGTGCCCGAGCTCGTGGCGGGCGGCGCAGTCACGGTTCTGCCGGAAAACCCCGCTGCGGCAACGGAAACTCTTCGCCGCTGGCGGGAACGGTGGGGGATTTCCTACGTCACCGTCAATTCCGGCTACGCGGAACCCTTCGCAGAGATCGCGCGTTCTCTCTCCGCAGGCGGGTGATGGGCCTTCCGATCATGTGGAGTCCGGCCTACGCTCCGAAGTTTCCACAGCGACATGGTTCGGAGCGTGTGCGATGACCGGTCAGCGAACGTCGATGATGGACAGGGCGGAAACAGCGGAGCGGGATCTTGGGCGGTTGCTCGAGTCCGGACCGTTCGCGGACGCCCTGCGCGCGGCAATCAGAGCGAGGGGGCTGGGTTTGGACCGAATCAGGTACCGCTTGAGGGGTCGGGGGACTTCCTTGAGCCTGGCGACGCTGAGCCACTGGCAATCGGGCCGGTGCCGCCCGGAGCGTCCGGAATCCTTGCAGGCACTGAGGAATCTCGAAGACATCCTCGGTGTCCCGCCGAATTCACTGCGAAGACTGCTGGGACCGCCAAGATCTCGCGGCCAGTACCACCCGCCGGCACCGCCGCTCACCTAGAGCGCGACCGGCCGCGGCGAACGGCGTGCGCGCCGCCTGACGCAGGCCCGCGCCGTTCGCCGCGTTCGACCACCCGCTCTCTACGATCAGCCTCATGCGTGGCGTGGTGATCGAAGAGTTCGGGGTGCTGCCCCGGGTGGTCGAGGTGCCGGATCCGGTGGTGTCACCCGATGGGGTGGTCATCGAGGTCGAGGCGACCGGGGTGTGCCGCAGTGACTGGCACACCTGGCAGGGGCACGATCCGGCGGTGAAGCTGCCGCACGTGGCCGGCCACGAGCTGGCGGGGCGGATCGCGGCGGTCGGGGAAGACGTTCGCGGGTGGCAGGTCGGGGCCCGCGTGACGGTCCCGTTCGTGTGCGCGTGTGGCACGTGTGTCCACTGTGCCCGCGGTGACCAGCAGATCTGCGACGACGAGTTCCAGCCCGGCGCGACCCATTGGGGATCCTTCGCCGAGTTCGTCGCGATCGGGCACGCCCAGGCGAACCTCGTGGCGCTGCCCGGCGCGATGTCGGCGGCGGAGGCCGCGGCGCTCGGCTGCCGGTTCGGCACCGCGTTCCGCGCGGTGCTGCGCCAGGGCGGGGTGCGCCCGGGCCAGTGGGTGTCGGTCTACGGCTGCGGTGGCGTCGGGATCTCGGCTGTGCTGCTGGCCGCCGCCGCGGGTGCGAAGGTCGTGGCGGTGGACGTGTCGCCCGCTGCTCGGGCGCTGGCCGAGAAGTCGGGCGCGGTGCTGAGCGTGGACGCGGGCGCGTTCGACGGGCCGGAGGCGCTCGCCGAACACGTGCGGCTGCTCACGGACGGCGGCACGCACGTGTCGCTCGACTGCCTGGGCTCACCGCAGACGTGCGCCGCGTCCGTCGGCAGCCTGCGCAAGCGCGGCCGGCACGTGCAGGCCGGGCTGATGCCGCCTGCGCAAGGCGTCGCGCCGATCCCGATGCACCGCGTGATCGCGGGCGAGCTGGAGATCGTGGGCATCCACGGGCTGCAGGCGCACGAGTACCCCGAGCTGCTGAGCGTG
The DNA here is from genome assembly GCF_044452505.1 of Amycolatopsis sp. NPDC051903. Taxonomy (NCBI): domain Bacteria; kingdom Bacillati; phylum Actinomycetota; class Actinomycetes; order Pseudonocardiales; family Pseudonocardiaceae; genus Amycolatopsis; species Amycolatopsis sp. NPDC051903. Next base: position 237,203 of record NZ_JBITBT010000005.1, read on the forward strand.
GTCGAGCGATCGGGCATCGACCTCGCCGGGTTGATCGGCACGCGGATCGGCCTCGACGACGTGCCGGCCGCGCTGGCCGCGATGAGCGATCCGGTGCCGGCGCGAGCGGGGGTTACGGTCGTCGAGTTGCGGTGACGTCCTGTGACCTGCGCAGGTCACAGGAGTCATGTGTCCATCTTGTTGCCGCGGGAAACTTGGTTTGTGACACATCGGTGTGGCAGCGTCAACGGCGGCGGTTCTGGCGAGGGGAACAACCGCAGGAGCGCTCCGGCCGGACCCTTCGGGGTCGCTCCTGCGGAGGGGCACAATCGTGGGGTGGAGCTGTTGCCTCGTCCCCGCGCGGAGATCACGCCCGGTGCCGTCCACGTCCCCGGCTGGCTGAGCCTCGACGAACAACGCTCGCTGGTCGCCGCGTGCCGCGGCTGGCGCGGGTACCGCCAGGCCCGGCTGCCGAGCGGTGGCGTGATGTCGGTGCGCATGGTGTGCCTCGGCTGGCAGTGGATCCCGTACCGCTACTCGCGCACCCGTGAGGACGGTTCGCCCGTGGAACCGTTCCCACCCTGGCTCGGTGACCTCGGCCGGCGTGCGGTGGCGGAGGCGTACGGCGCCCCGGAAAGCGCTTACGAACCCGATGTGGCGCTCGTGAACTTCTACGACGCCGCCGCCAAGATGGGCATGCACCAGGACAAGGACGAGCGCGCGCTCGATCCCGTCGTCTCGTTGAGCCTGGGCGACACGTGCGTGTTCCGCTTCGGCAACACCGAAACCCGCAACCGCCCGTACACCGATCTCGAACTGCGCTCGGGCGACTTGTTCGTCTTCGGCGGGCCCTCGCGGCTCGCCTACCACGGCGTGCTGCGGACACTGCCCGGCACGGCCGAGCCGGAGCTGGGCCTGACGGGCCGGCTCAACCTGACGCTGCGCGTGTCGGGTCTGTGAGGTTCTCCTCCGGCAGCACCACGAGCCGCACCGCCACCGCCCGCGCGCCCGGCGCCGGCTCGCCTTCGCTCGTGTACTTCCACAGCAGCGCGCGGAACTCGGCCGCGAACTCGCCGACCTGGTCCTTGGTCAGCGTGAGGCCCGCGCGGTGGATCTGGTGCCAGCCGTCCGAGGTGTCGTAGCCGGCGTACGCGCGGACCACGAGGTCGAGGTCGTGGCTCATCTTGAGCGCGCCGATCTGCGTGTGGGCCGCGCGTTCGTCGTCGGTCAGCTCGAGACCCGGTGGCGTGTAGACGTTCGTCATCATCGAACGCCACCAGCGTTCGCGGCCTGCCGAACGCTCCTCGACCTCGGCGATCAGCTTCTGTTCGGCGAGCTTGCGCAGGTGGTAGCTCGTGGTGCCGGTGCTCTCACCGAGCGCCTTCGCGACGCTCGTCGAGTTCGCCTCCCCGTGTTTGCCCAGGTAGGTGAGGATGTCGCGGCGTACCGGGTTGGCCAGCGCCTTCTGCAGGGCCTTGAGGTCCGGGCCGGTGAGGACGCGTTGTTCCGGTGGTTCCGCCATGCGCCGAGAGTAGTGCAGAGAACCATTGCAGAGAAAGTTTGCAAAAAGTCTCTGCAACTGGCTAACCTGGCCGGGACGAAGGGGGAAGTCATGCGCAGGGGGTGGATTCCGGCACTCGCCGGAGCGGGGATGCTGCCGTGGCTGGGGGTTCTCGCAGCGACCCTGCCCGACACGTACGCCGCGCAGCACTGGCGGCTGGCGTGGCTCGGGCTCGACGTGCTGGAGCTGACCGGCCTGCTGCTGAGCGGCTGGTGGCTGCTTCGCCGCGACCGGCGGGCGCCGCTCGCGTGCGCGGCGACGGCGGCGCTGCTGCTGGCCGACGCGTGGTTCGACGTGACCACGGCCGGGCCGGACGTCGGCGAGTCGGTGGCCATGGCGCTGGTGGAACTGCCGCTGGCGGCGTTCTGCGTGGTCGCGGCGAGGTCAGCGCAGCGAGAACCGCACGCGCTGGCCGGGTCGCAGCTGGGCCGCGAGGTCGAGGTCGGTTTCGTCGACGACGGCCGGCACGGGGTAACCACCGGTCACGGGGTGGTCGGCGAGGAACAAGATCGGCACGCCCGACGGGGGCACCTGCAGCGCGCCCGGCACGGCCGCTTCCGGGGGCAGTTCCCCGGTGCGGGCGCGCGTCAGCGCGGGGCCGTCGAGGCGGACGCCGACGCGGTCGAGGTCGGCGGTCACGGTGTAGCGGGCGGTGACCAAAGTGGACAGTGCGGCGGTGGTGAACCAGCCGAGCCGCGGCCCGGGCGTGATGCGCAGGACGGGTTCCCCGGCGAGCCGCGGGCGCGGGGCGAGGTCGACGACGGGGTAGCCGGCCACGACGTCGCCCACCGGCAGCGTCATCCCCGGCGTCAGGGCCGGCGGACCGAGCCCGCCCATGGTGTCGGTGGCGCGCGCGCCGAGCACGGGCCGCACGTCGAAGCCGCCGCGGATGGCGACGTAGCACCGCAGGCCGCGGGTGGCGGTGCCGAGCACCAGTTCGTCGCCGGCCCGCAGCGCGATCGGTCCGTTGGGGGCGGCCGCGCGCCGGCCCGCGCGCACCGCGACCTCGGCGCCGGTGACGGCGACGGTCGCCGCTTCGGAGACGCGCAGTCGCAGCCCGCCGAGGGTCACCTCCAGCGCGGCGTGCGTCTCGGGATTGCCGACGAGCCGGTTGGCCAAGCGCAGCGAACCGCGGTCGGCGGCGCCGGACCGGCCGACGCCGGCGGCCGCGAGCCCGGGCCGACCGAGGTCCTGCACGGTCGCGAAGGGACCGGTGGCGAGCACTTCGGCCTTGGCCGTCATCACCGCTCCTCGAACCGGACGCGGGTGCCGGGCGGCAGCAGGTTCGGCTCCGCGCGGTCGACGTCCCACACGGGCGCGCCGGTGTGGCCCAGCAGGTGCCAGCCACCGGGCGACGAGCGCGGGTAGATCGCCGAGTACTCGCCCGCGATCGCGACGGATCCGGCGGGCACGCGCGTGCGCGGCGTCGAGCGGCGCGGCAGGTGCAGCGCGGGGTCCAAGCCGGTCAGGTACGCGAAACCCGGCGCGAAGCCGCAGAACGCCACCACGTATGAACCCGCCGCGTGCCGTTCGGCGACCTCGCGCACCGACAGCCCCGACGCTTCCGCGACTTCGGCCAGGTCCTCGCCGTCGTAGCGGACGGGGACCGTCACCGGGTCCGGACAAGCGCGGTGGAAGTCCACAGTGGACGTTTCCCCGAGCTCGCGGGTCAACGCCGCGACGTCGGCGACGGCCGGGTCGAAGCGCACCAGCAGCGTGCGCGCGGCGGGCACGACCTCCACGACCCCGGCCGGCGGGGCGAGTTCGAGCGCGGCCTGGTAGCCGAGCACGTCGTCGACCTCCACCAGCAGGGCCGAACCGCCGTAGGGCAACACCGTGTTCACACGAACGACTCCACCTTCACACCCGAATCCGTCAGCGCGGTGCGGATCCGCCGCGCGAGGTCGACGGCACCGGGGGTGTCGCCGTGCACGCACAGGGACACCGCACGCAGGTCGAGCTTCCCGCCCTCGATGTCCACGACCTCGCCGGTCGTCGCCATCGCCGTGGCGCGGGTCGCGACCTCGTCCGGGTCGTGCAGCACGGCGCCCGGCTTCTTGCGCGACACCAGCCGGCCCTCCGGCGTGTACGCGCGATCGGCGAACGCTTCGGCGTAGCCGGTCACGCCGGCCGCCGTCGCCGCGTGCAGCATCTCGGACTCCGGCGGGCACAACAGCGCCAGGTCCGAGCCGTACCGCTGCACCCCGGCGACGAGCGCCGCCGCCTGCTCGGCGTCGACGGCCGCGGTGTTGTACAGCGCACCGTGCGCCTTCACGTACTTCACGCGGCTTCCGGCGGCGCGCGCGAACGCGTCGAGCGCGCCGATCTGGTAGAGCACGTCGTCGGTGAGGTCCTGCGCGTCGATGTCGAGCGCGCGGCGGCCGAAGCCCGCGAGGTCGCGGTAGCCCACGTGCGCGCCGATCGTCACGCCGCGTTCGGCGGCGCGCTCGCACACCCGGCGCATCACACCCGGATCGCCCGCGTGGAAGCCGCACGCGATGTTCGCGCTCGTGACGATGTCGAGCATCGCCTCGTCGTCGCCCATCTTCCAGGCGCCGAACGCTTCGCCCAGGTCGCTGTTCAGATCCATGTCACTCCACCCGGTGGTCGGCCTCGAGTTGGTCGGTCAAGAACATGTACCCCGGCGCGTGCGTGATGGCGAACGGTGGCCGGGACGCCATCAGCGCCGCCTGCGGGGTGACGCCGCACGCCCAGAACACCGGCACGTCACCGGGTTCGGGGTCCACGGCGTCGCCGAAGTCGGGCCGCGTGAGGTCGGTGATGCCGAGCTCCGCCGGATCGCCGATGTGCACGGGCGCGCCGTGCACCGCGGGCATCGCCGACGTGATCCGCACGGCCTCGTCCACCAGCCCTGCCGGCAGGTAGCGCATCGACACCACCAGCGGCCCGTGCAGCCGGCCCGCCGGTTCGCACTGCCGCGTGGTCACGTACATCGACACGTTGCGGCCCTGCGCCACGTGCCGCAGCGGCAAGCCGCCGGCGGCCAGCGCCGTCTCGAACGTGAAACTGCAGCCGATCGAGAACGCCACCATGTCGCTGCGCCACAGACCCGTCGCGTCGGTGACCTCGCCGGTCAGCACCCCGTTGTGCCACACGCGATAACGCGGCAGATCCGTGCGCAGGTCCGCGCCGGGCGCGAGCCGCGTGGCCGGGTCGCCGGGTTTGCTGATGTCCAGCACTGGGCAAGACCCGGGGTTGCGCGCGCAGAACAGCAGCACGTCGTCGGCCCAGTCCTGCGGCACCGCGATCAAGTTGGTCTGCGTGTACCCGAGCGCCCAGCCCGTCGTCGGCCGGTCCGTGCCCGCGCGGAACAGCGCGCGGGCTTCGGCCGGGCTCAGTGCCGCCGGATCGCGGAACGTCGTCATGATCGGACCCCGGTGAGCTCGCGGCCACGCGTTTCGGGCAGCCACAGCAGGGCCAGCGCGGCGATCGCGTAGCCGACGGCGCCGAGCGCGATCGCGCCGCCCGCGCCCATGAACCCGACCACCGCGGGGAACGCGGCGCCCACCGCGCGGCCGAAGTTGTAGGTGAAACCCTGGCCCGTCGCGCGCAGTTCGGTCGGGAACAGCTCCGCGAGGTACGCGCCGAAGCCGCTGAAGATCGCCGACGTCGAGAAGCCGAGCGGGAAGCTGATCAGCAGCATCAGCCCGTTGGCGCCGTAGGGCAGCTGCACGAACAGCACGATCAGCAGCGCCGACAGCACGGAGAACAGGAGGAACGTCTTCTTGCGCCCCATCAGGTCGGCGAGGTAACCACCGCAGACGTAGCCGATGAACGCGCCGGTGATCAGCAGCGCGAAGTACCCGCCGGTGCCGACCACCGACAGGCCGCGGCTGGTCTTGAGGTAGTTCGGCAGCCACGTGAACAGGGTGTAGTAACCGCCCTGCACGCCGGTCGCGAGCAGCGCCGCGAAGAGCGTGGTCTTCACCAGGTCGAGGCGGAAGATCCCGCCGAGCGAGGACCACGGGTTCGCCTTCGTGCGGGCCTTGAGGCGGCTTTCGGTCGCGTGCTCGGCGTCGGACACGCTGCGCCGGACCCACAGCACGAGCAGCGCCGGCAGCACACCGACCCAGAACAGCACCCGCCACGCGACGGCGTCGTCGAGCACGCTGAACAGGATCGTGTAGACGACCACCAGCAGGCCCCAGCCGACGGCCCACGCGCTCTGCACGAACGCCACCGTCCGCCCGCGGTAGCGCGCCGCGCAGTACTCCGCGACCAGTGCGGCGCCCACGGCCCACTCGCCGCCGAAGCCCAGGCCCTGCAGCCCGCGGAACACCAGCAGCGTCTCGAAGTTCGGTGCGAACCCGCACAGCACCGTGAACAGCGTGTACAGCGCGATGGTCAGCTGCAGCGTGCGGACGCGGCCGATGCGGTCGGCCAGCACACCGGCGCCGATGCCGCCGATCGCGGAGACCACCAGCGTGGTCGTGCTGAGCAGGCCCGCCTCGCCCGAGGAGATGCCGAAGTAGGCCGTGATGGCGGCCAGCCCGAAGGGCAGCGTCTGGTAGTCGAAGGAATCGAGGCCGTAGCCGCCGAAGGCGCCGAAGAACGCCCGGCGGCCCTTGGGGCCGAGGGAACGGAACCACTCGAACGGCCGGGCCGCACTCGTGGTGCCTGCTGTCACGTTCGTGTTCATGGGGTACCTCGCAGTGGGGGGCTCATCGTGGCTCGAGTCACATGGCGGCTACCGTACGGATCGTTGAACGATTCCACAAGTCTCGCATTTTATTGTTCTCATCCGTCCGGCTACGCTGGGCGACGTGGACACCGACCAGAGCCGGCTGGGGCTCGAAGCCGACCGGGGCCTGCTGAGCCGCACGAGCACCGCGGAGCGGGTCGCGGGCGTGCTGCGCACGCGCATCGCCGAGGGCTTCTTCCTGCCCGGCGGGCGCCTGTCCGAGCAGGACATCGGCACCGCGCTCGGCGTCTCGCGCAACACCCTGCGCGAGTCGTTCCGCCTGCTCACGCACGAGCGGCTGCTCACCCACGAGCTCAACCGCGGCGTGTTCGTGCGCGTGCCGACCGTCGACGACGTGCGTGACATCTACCGCGTGCGCAAGCTCGTCGAGTGCGCCGCGGTCCGCGGGATCACCGAGCGGCCGGCGTCCTTCGACCGGATCGCCGCCACGGTCGCGGACGGTGACGCCGCCGCGGCCGGCGGGCGCTGGCAGGACCTCGGCACCGCCAACATCAGGTTCCACAGCGAGCTGGTCGGGCTCACCGGCAGCGAGCGCATCGTCGAGCTGATGCAGGGGCTCACGGCCGAACTGCGCCTGGTGTTCCACGTGATGGCCGACCCGCGCCGGTTCCACGAGCGCTACTTGCCGCGCAACCACGAGATCCTCGGCCCGCTGGCCGAAGGCGACGGCGCGGGGACGGAAAAGCTCCTCGGCGCTTACCTCGACGACGCCGAAGCTCAGCTCGTCGAGGCGTACTCCGAGCGATCGGCCGAAGCCGCCGGCGCCTGACGCGCCCCGGTGCTCCACACGGGACACATCGCTGAGGCGGGATCCGTGCCGTGGCCACGAAAATCGCCGTGACCGCACGCGGGATGTGTGCTGCGCCACGGAAAACGTTTGTCGTTTCTTGCGCGGGTGCGGCGCAGTTTCGCGCCTACTTCCGTCGTAAACCGGATGAAGCGCCTGCTTACATCACCGCTGGTCGCGCGGACGGGCAGCCGCCGGTGCACGTTCGGGCCGTCCGCCGTCCACGTGGTGTGAAGATCGCCGTTGCCTCGTTAACGTTTTCGTCAGGCCGCGTGACGCGAAGGCCGCCCAGGTCCCGGAACCCCCAGACGGGACGTCGGCCCCTTCGCCCGGCCGGATCGGGATGGTCGCCCCCAGGACCCGATCCGGGGTACGCGGCCGGGAGATGGTGGAGATGGTGGAACAGCGGCGAACCGTGATCCCCGGGGGGAGATCACGGTTCGCCGTTGTCTTTTTCCGGTGTCTGCGGCGTCAGCCGGCGTAGCGGGCGAACACCTTGGTGTAGTCCCACGGCTGCTGCGAGATCTTCGAGCAGCTGTCGGCCGGGCCACCGGTGCAGGGCCGGTCGCGGTTGGCCGACCAGAACGTGAGCCGGGCCAGGTGGTGCTGGTCGGCGTAGCCCAGGATGGTCGTGAAGTCGGCCACCGTCACCGTCTCGTTCTGGTCCGTGATGCCGTTCATGGACGAGATACCCATGTGGCGGTAGGCGGTGTCGTCGCTGTAGCCGTAGGCGTTCTTCACCACGTTCTTGAGGCCTTCGGCCGCGCGCAGCGTGAGCGTGCCCATGTCCTGCCCGGCGCCGCCGAAGTCGAACGGCATGATGACCCAGCCGTCCGCGGTGAGCCCGGACTGCGCCGCGCGGTTGACCAGACTCGAGTCCGGGCCGTTGGTGCCGGTGCCGAACGTGACGTAGATCTTGATGCCTGCGTTGTTGGCGCGCACGGTCTTCAGCGCGTCGACGGTGCGCTGCTGCACCGTCGGGTTGCTGTAGGCGTCGGCCTCGATGTCGATGTCGATCGCCTTGAGGCCGTAGGCGTTGATCACCTTCTGGTACGCCGCCGCGAGTTCACCCGCGCTGCCGCACGACGACTCGAGCTTGTTGCCGCTGTAGCCGCCGAACGACGGGATGACGTCGCCGCCCGCGCCGCGCACGGTGTTGATCGTGCCCTGGTCCACGCCGCCGGTCAGCGGGCGCGCGCCGTCCCACTGCGGGTTGCAGTAACCGTTGGACAGCACGAACGCCAGCGTGAACCACTTCACGCCCGTCGCGTTCATGATCGTGGTCGGGCTCGGCGGGGAACCCCAGCCGTTGTAGAGGTACGGCGCCACGGCCATCGCGCCGGCCGACGGCGGTGGCGTGGTGTCGCCGCCGCCCGAGGGCGCGGTCCACTTCTGGTTGGCGGTGCCGGTGCAGGTCCAGATCTGCAGGCGCGTGCCGTCGGCCGAGCTCTGGCCCGTGGCGTCGAGGCACTTGTTCGCGGCCGGGTTCACGATGTCGTGGGCCGCGGTGACGACCCACTGCTGGGCGGCGGTGCCGTTGCAGTCGTACAGCTGGACTTTGGCACCGTCCGCTGTGGACGCCGCGGTCACGTCAAGGCACTTGCCGAGGGCTCGGATCGTGCCGTCAGAGCCCACGTTCCACTGCTGGGCCGTCGTGCCGTTGCAGCCGTAGAGCTGCACCGCGGTGCCGTTGGCGCTGCTCGCGCCGGCGACGTCGACGCATTTGCCGCCGATGCCGGTGATCTGCCCGGTCGCCGCTTGCGCGCTCGCCGGGATCAGGGTGACGGCGGAGGCGGCGAGCAGGCCGCCGATCGCCGCGAGGATTCGTCTTCTCATCGGAGAACTCCTGGGGGTCAGGGAGCGGTCCACTTCTGGTTGGCCGCGCCGGTGCACGTCCAGATCTGCGTGCGGGTGCCGTTGGCCGAGGTGTTGCCGGTGACGTCGAGGCACTTGTTCGCAGCGGTGTTCACGATGTCGTGGGCGGAGTTGGCCACCCACTGCTGCGCGCCGGTGCCGTTGCAGTCGTACAGCTGGACCTTCGCACCGTCCGCTGTGGACGCGGCGGTCACGTCGAGACATTTGCCCAGCGCGCGGATCGTGCCGTCACCGGAGACGGTCCACTGCTGCGCGTTCGTGCCGTTGCAGTCGTAGAGGTCCACGGCGGTGCCGTTGGCGGTGTTCGCGCCGGCGACGTCGAGGCACTTGCCGGCGAGGCCCGTGATCTGGCCCGTGCGCCCGGTCGGCGGCTGGGTGCCGCCGCCGGCCTGCGTGCCGTTCCACGTGAACGTCGCCGACGTGTGGCCCGGCAGGGTGTAGGTGAAGGACTGGCCGCCCCAGTTCACGCGCACGCTCTGGTTGCCCGTGCCCGAGTTGTACGCGATCAGCGCCTTGGACCCGTCGGGGTTCTTCCAAGCGACGTTCCTCACCGCCGAACCGTCGTTCGAGTCGATCCGCACCGCGCCGGGCTTCACGAACTTGGTGAGGTGGCCCATCGTGTAGTACTCGACGGTGTAGTCGACCTGCCCGCTGCGCGAATCTCCGTTGTGGACGGTGATGAGCCCGGTGCAGGTGCCGCAGCCGCCGTTGTGCGGGCCCATGTTCTGGTCCACCGCGAGGCTCCACTTGGTGACCGAGCGGCTCCAGTTGCGGGTGTAGTCGATGATGTTGTTCATGTCCTCGGCCTGCTGGTTGGCGATCCAGGTGCCGCCGGAGTGCTCGGTCGAGTACGCGTTCACGTTCGGGTACTGGTTGTGCACGGTGGTCTGCGTGGCAACGTTGCCGCCGTAACCGTGCCAGGCCATGCCGCCGAAGTTGGGGTCGGTGCGGATCGACGCGTCGTCCATCGTGGGCGCCGCGTAGGCCTGGTACTGGTCCCAGTTCCAGTCGAGCGCGAGGACCTTCGTGGGCAGGCCCGCGGCGTGCAGCGCCGGCAGCAGGTTGTTCTTCGTGAAGTAGGCCAGGCCCGAGCCGTTCCAGTTCGTGGACGGGTAGCCGCTGCAGCAGGTGGGTTCGTTCGACACGGACAGGTAGTCGATCGGCACGCCAGCGCTGCGGTAGGCCTGCAGGTACTTCACGAAGTACTGGGCGTAGGCGCCGTAGTACTGCGATTCGACCCAGCCGAGGTTGTAGCTGTCGTTGTCCTTCATCCACGGCGGCGCGCTCCACGGCGACGCCATGATCTTCAGCTGCGGGTTGAGCTGCTTGGCCTGCTGCGTCAGCGGCAGCACGTCGGCCTGGTCGTGGGCGATGGAGAAGTGCGTGAGCCCGGGGTCGGTCTGCCCGGCCGGCATGTCGTCGAACGTGTAGCTGAAGCGGGCGAGGTCCGACGCACCGATGGGGTTGCGCAGGAAGCTCAGCCCGATCCCGCTGTTGGGGTCGAACAGCTTCTGCATCAGTGAGTTTCGGGTGCTCGCCGACAGTGCGCCGGAGGAGTTCATCAGCCACGCCGCGGTGTCGGTGAACGACGCGCCGCCGCCTTCGAACTGCTGGTAGGTGGTGTTCTCGTTGACGTTGATCGTCTGCTGGCCGCTGCCCGTGCCGGCGGAGAACGCGATCGACGGCTGCTGCTGCAGGCCGCGGGTCACGTTCACGCCACGCGAGTCGTCGGTCGTGGTGAGCCAGACGTTCACGGTCTCGTTGGCAGCCTGGGCGATGGGAGCAGCCACTGTGGACAATGCGGACGCCGCGAGGGCCGCCGCGCTGAGGAGCGGGAGCAGGTGGCGTTTCCTCATGCGCTCGGCACCGTCCACTTCTGGTTCGCGCCGGTGGTGCAGGTCCAGATCTGCAGGCGGGTGCCGTTGGCGGAGCTGTTGTCCGTCGCGTCGAGGCACTTGCCCGAGCCCGCGTTCACGAGCTGGCCCGACGAGTTCGCCGTCCAGTGCTGGGCGGCGGTGCCGTTGCAATCGTAGATCTGCACCTTCGTGCCGTTGGTGGTGCCGGCGCCCGTGACGTCCAGGCACTTGCCCAGCGCGCGGATCGTGCCGTCACCGGAGACGGTCCACTGCTGCGCGGTGGTGCCGTTGCAGTCGTAGAGCTGCACGGCGGTGCCGTTGGCGCTGTTGGCCGCCGCGACGTCGACGCACTTGCCGCCGAGCCCGGTGATCGGGCCCGTGCCGCCGCCGGTCGGCGGGTCGCTCTGGCCGCCGCCGATCCACTGGCCCGCCGCGGATTCGCCGACGCTCACCGCGGTGCTGTGGTTCTCGATGGGGTTCACGCGGTTCGGGAACACGACGTAGGTGACCGGGCCCTCGGTGCCGCCCGTGCTCGGGTCGGGGTCGATGCCGAGGCTCACGGCCGTGGCGTAGGACGCTTCACCGATGATGCTCGTCGGGCCGGTGTCCCCGACCACCGCGTACGTGACTTTGTTGTTGTAGATGACGGCGACCACGGAGCCGCCGTCGATGCCGTAGTTGCGGTAGTCCCAAGTGGACGTCGGCTGCGGGAGCACGACGTACGGGAGCTGGGCCGCGTTCAGGGGCTGGTCGCCGGAGGTGTGGAACGCCGTGTCGGGGTAGAAGCAGCAGTCGGTGTTCTCGTTGCACTGGCTCGTGCGCTGGCCGTCGCAGTCGATGTCCATGTCGGCCTTGAAGAACACGGCGCTACCCGACTGGCACACGGGCACCGTGGCCGCGCCACCCTCGTCGTAGCTGTACTTACCGTTCGAGATCTGCTGGCACGAGGTCGTTTTCGCGAGCAGCTGCGCCGCGGTGGGGGCGGCGGCGGGTGCCGCCGGAGCTGCCGTTGCCGTGGTACCGGAGAGGAGGGAGAGCGCTAGCAGGGCACACCCTGCCAGCGCGACGAAGAACCGCCGCACGGGGAATCTCCTTGGGGGGAAAGGGGGAGAGGCCGGTGGGGACCGGGGGATCCAGTGGGGTGGGCGCGGGTGAGCCCCGGCGGTGCCTCGCGGGTGGAGGCGGACCGGTGGGGATCCGGGGCTCCGGGTGCGCGCTCCGGTCGGGAGCGCACACCCGGACGCTGGGGGTACGTCCAGGGGAGGTGGAACACCGCGCGGGACCACCGGAGGAGGAAGAGGAGGCGAGTGGCCCCGCGCGGCAGCTTTCGGTTACGGGATCAGGGCGCGGTCCACTTCTGGTTCGGACCCGGTGCAGGTCCAGATCTGCAGGCGGGTGCCGTTGGCCGAGCTGTTCCCCGTGGCGTCGAGGCACTTGTTCGCGGCCGGGTTCACGATGTCGTGGGCCGCGGTGACCACCCACTGCTGGGCGCCGGTGCCGTTGCAGTCGTAGAGCTGCACGGGGGTGCCGTCCGCGGTGCCCGCCGCCGTCACGTCCATGCACTTGCCCAGCGCGCGCAGGGTTCCGTCACTGCCGACGGTCCAGCTCTGCGCGGCGTTGCCGTTGCAGTCGGTGATCTGGATCGGGGTGCCGTTGGCGCTGTTGGCGCCCGCGACGTCGACGCACTTGCCACCGATGCCGGTGATCTGCCCGGTGCGCCCGCTCGGCGGCGTGGTGCCGCCGGTGCCGGTGGTCACGTGCACGTAGTCGACGACGAGCTGCTGCGGGAACTGCGTGCTGCTGTTGGGATCGCCGGGCCAGTAACCGCCGACGGCGAGGTTCATGATGATGAAGAAGTTGTGGTCGTAGACCCAGCGGTTGCCGCCCAGGTCCGCCGGCGTGCGGGTCTGGTAGACGTTCCCGTCGACCGACCACACGATCTTGTTGGGCGACCAGTCCACGGCGTAGGTGTGGAAGTCGTCGGAGAAGTTCGGCCCGCTGTAGCCGGCACCGATGCCGCCGGAGCCGGAGTAGCCCGGCCCGTGGATCGTGCCGTGCACGGTGTTGGGCTCGAACCCGACGTTCTCCATCACGTCGATCTCGCCGTCGGCCGGCCAGTTGCCGCCGCCGAGCATCCAGAACGCCGGCCACATGCCCTGGCCGCGCGGGAGCTTCATGCGGGTCTCGAAGTGGCCGTAGGCCTGGCTGAACTTGCCGGACGTGTTGAGCCGCGCGGACGTGTACTCGCAGCGGCCGTACCAGCAGTTGTAGTTGCCCGGGTTCTCGCGCTTCGCGGTGATCACCAGGTGCCCCTGGCCGTCGAGCGCCGCGTTGTTGGTGCCGGACGTGTAGTACTGCCGTTCGTGGTTGTTGACGTTGTCGCCGGTCTCGTAGTTCCACTTGGAACCGTCGGCGGGGCTGCCGGCGGAGCCGTTGAAGTCGTCGGTGAAGCTGGCTGCGGCGGCGGCTTCGGGGGGTGCGAGGACGGCGGGGGTGGCTTGGAAGACGGTGGTGAGGAGGGCGGCGGCCGCGAAGAGCCCGGCCCAGCGGGAGCGTCTCAGAAATCGTCTCTGGGAGAGGGAGATGAACATCGTTGTCACCTCTTCTGGCGGAGGGGTCGCGGATTCTGCGCGTGGCAGGGGGACCGCAGGACGAAAACGCGGGGTGGGCGGAGGAAGGCACGGTGGGGCCGTGCGGTTCTCGGCCGGGCGCTTCGTGTCCACTCCGGAGGTGGACCGCAGGCGGGCGGCAAGGCGGGGGATTCGGGGCGGTTTTGGGGTCGAGGTCGGGCGAATCGGGCTACTTTGTTGTGCCTGGCAACAAAGTAAGAGAAGTATGCATGGTCCGGACCATTGCGGCAATGGGTGGGGGAGGGAATTTTTTCGACTGGAAGAAAGGGAGGGGAGTTGTTGGCGGTGGGGCCTCGTAGGGTGTGTTCCGGTGGGTGGGTGGTGGGGATGTGGTCCTGTGCCGGGGCGGCTGCGGTTGGTCTGTGGTGGGGATGCGGGCCCTCGCGGGGGCGTGTTGCGGCTGGTCTGTGGTGGTGATGCGGTCCTGCGCGGGGGCGTGTTGCGTGGCGTAAGCCCCCCGAAGCTTGAGTGTGCTAACGGCCGGTGACCCCGTGTCAAGGCGGGAAAGCGTGCCTTGACACGGGGTCGCCGGCCGTAGAGGAGCTTCGGATCGGGGGGCAGGGGCAGGGCTGGGCGCATCCTCTGGTGGGTGGTTGGGCGGCGGTTGCGTATGCGTGTGGTGCGGCGCCTGTTCGAAGTGCCGGGGGGTGGGTGCATCCTCGGTGGGTGGTTGGGCGGCGGTTGTGTACTTGTGTGGTGCGCTGCCGGTCGAGGTGCCGTGCCGGGGCTGGGTGCACTCCGGTGGGTGGTCGGGCGGGGGTTGCGTATGCGCGTGGTGCGTCGCCGGTCGAGGTGCCGGGTGCAGGGGTGTCTGCGTGGGTCCCTTGCGTTGCGTGGTGGCGTACGCGCCTGGGGGTCAGGCTGCGCCGGAGCCGATGTGTGGGGTGGGTGTCTTCGTCTGGAGGCGGGGGTCGGAGCCCTGTTCCAGCAGGTCCGCGACGGGCAACGTGGCGGCGCCCGTCGCCACTGCGTCGAGGCCCAGCTGCCCGAGTTGGATCGTGGTCTCGCCGAACGGATGGCGCAGGGCATGAGCTGAGGCCGTCGACCGGATCAGTGGCAACAGGCGTTCGCCCAGTGCCAGGCCGGCCCAGCCGCCGAGGACGATGCGTTCGGGGTTGAAGAGGTTGATCAGGTTGGCGATGCCGGCGCCGAGGTAGCCGGCGGTTTCTTCGAGGACTTTCTGGGCCGTTTTGGAGCGGTCGGCGGATGCCAGCAGGGCGGCGAACTGGTCCTGTTCCGTTTCGCCGGGGACGGCCTTGCCGCGGGCGCGGCGGTAGCGCGACAACACGGCCTCGGCGCCGATGTAGGCCTCGAGGCAGCCGTGGGAGCCGCAGCGGCAGGGCTGTCCGCCGTAGACGATGGTGGTGTGGCCCCATTCGCCGGCGCTGGAGGTGGAGCCGCGGTAGGTGGCGCCGTCTGCGATGACGGCGGCGCCGACGCCGGAGCCGATGAGCACGATCACGGCGTGGCGCGCGCCGCGGCCGGCGCCGAACCACATTTCGGCCTGGCCCTGCGTCTTGGCGCCGTTGTCGATGAACACGGGCAGGTCGAGGCCGGCGTCGCGCAGTTCGTCGGCCAGGGGCACGGAGTCCCAGCCGATGGTGGGGGCGTGCACCAGCACGCGTTCGCCCTGCTCGACCACGCCGGGCACGCCGACGCCCACACCGAGCACAGCGGACTCCTCGGCCTCCGCGGACGCGATCACCTCGCGCAGGCCGGACACGACAGCCGCCACGACCGTGCGCGGTTCGGTGTGCGCGGGCGACAGCTCGTGCTCCACGGTGGCCAGCCGCCGCATCGCGAGGTCGAACAGCTCCACGCGCACGCCCGTCTCGCCGATGTCGACCCCCGCGACGTGCCCGTAGGCCGGGTCCACGCGCAGCAGCACCCGCGGCCGTCCGCCGTCCGATTCGACCAGACCGGCCTCGGTGATGAGCCGCTCCTCGCCGAGCTCGGCCGTCACGTTGCTGACCGTCGCGGCGGACAAGCCCGTGAGCTGGCTCAGTTCGTGCCGCGAAAGCGGGCCGTCGAAGTACAGTTTCGACAGCAGCAGGGAACGGTTGTGCCGCCGCAGATCGCGGACGGTGGTGCGCTTGGTCGCCATGTGACACCCATCTGGCCTCGAACTCTCCCAGCACCAGGATGCCTGATCACCGTAAGTTGTGGCCATGTATTAACTAGTGAACTAAGTCCCGAACGTATGGGCGTCTGGCAGAATCCGCCAGGTGACGAGGGTGCTCCGGCAGACGACCCGTGACCTGAGGCGGCACAACCGCGCGGCGCTCCTGTCGTCGCTCTACCTGCGTGGCCCGGTCAGCCGGCTCGAGCTCGTCGCCGAGTCCGGGCTCAGCCCCGCGACCGTGACGAACGTGGTCGCGGAGCTCATCGGCGACGGGGTGGTCGCCGAGGCCGGGTCCGTCGAGTCCGATGGTGGCAGGCCGCGCACGCTCTTGCGCGTCAGGCCCGAGTTCGGCCAGGTGGTGGGCGTCGACGTGGGCGAGACGCACGTGCGCGCCGGGCTCTTCGACTGGGCGCTCGGCACGCTCGCCACCGTGCGCCACCCCCTCGCCGGCCTCGATCCGGCGCAGGTCGTGGAACTCGCGCGCGCCGGCGTCGCCGAGGTCCTCGCGGCCGGCGGCGATCGCGTTCTGGGCGTCGGCGTGGGCGTGCCGGGCGCGGTGCGTGACGGTGGCATCGTCCACGCCCCCACGCTCGGCTGGGCCGGCGTGCCGTTCGCGGACCTGCTGCGGGCGAGCGTCCCGCTGCCGCCGGACACGCCCCTGCACCTCGACAACCGCGCCCGCACCCTCGGCCAGGCCGAGATGTGGCGCGGCGCCGGCCGCGGTGCGCAACGCGCGGTGATCGCCCTCCTGGGCGTCGGCGTCGGCGCGGCCTTCGCCACGGGCCGCGGCACGTTCCCCGGCATCACCACCACGGAGTGGGGCCACACCGTCGTGCGCGCCGCGGGCGCCCCCTGCCGCTGTGGTTCTCACGGCTGCCTCGAGGCGTACGTCGGCACCGAAGCCGTGATCCGCCGCTACCTCGAGACGCCCGGCGCCGCCCCGCTCGCGGCCACGGACACCGAACGCCGCCTGGCGGAGATCGTCGCGCTCGCCGAGGCCGAAACCGCCGCGGCCGAAACCGCTGCTGCGGGCGGAGCGGGCCACGCCGACCCGAGCTCACGCCGCGCCGCGGCCGAAGCTGCCGCCGAAGCCGGCACGACCGCCGGGCCGCCCGGCACGGCCGCCGTCGGCGCCGGTCCGAGGGCGCGCCGCGCGACCGGAGCCGCACACCTGGGCGCCCCACCCGATGAATCCGATGCCGCCGCTGCGGGCGGAGCGGGCGCCGCCGACCGGAGGCCGGGGTGTGCCGAGACCGCCTCGCGGCCCGCCGCGGCCGGCGGAACCCCGTTCGGCACCCCCTGCGACCCCACGCCGCCGGGACCGGCCGAGTGGTCTGGTCCAGCTGCGGCAACCCTCGCCGTCGTCGGTGAATACCTCGGCATCGGCATCGCGAATCTCGTCAACCTCCTGGCGCCGGACCGGGTTGTGCTGGCAGGCTCGGCGGGAGCGATCATGGGACAGGCGATCCTGCCGCACGTGCGGGACGCCGCGGCCCGGCACGCGCTCGGGTACCTGGCCGAGGCGACCGAGGTCCAGCTGGGGCAGCTGGGCCCGGAGGCAGTGGCGCTCGGGGCGGCCACGTTGCCGGTCGCCGCGCTGCTGGCGTCCGGTGGGCGTTCAGCCGGCTGAATCTCCTTGCCGCGCAAGGAGATCGACGGTCGAACACCCAGCGTGAGCCTTTCTTTCAGTACTTAAACTTAGGCACAAAATGTTACCGCCGTGTTATTGACGTGACCCGAGTCACCCGGGTTGACTCCACCTGTCGCGCGGCCGGACCGAGCACTCAGCTTCTTCGCCGAGCGCGGTCGAACCCGTAGCACCAGGACCTAGGAGGACGAATGCGAGTGAAGCGCTCCGTCGTCGCAGCGCTCGTTGCCGTGGTAGCAGCCGCGGTGCTCGCGGCCTGCGGAGGCGGCTCGAGCAGCGCGGGTGGCGGCAACGCCGCGGCCGTGCTGAACGTCGGCATGCCGAACGGCCCGCAGCCCGACAACAACAACCCGTTCCTGGAGACCTCGGCGGCCGCGTCGCTCGGGTACCGCTACGTGATCTACGAACCCCTCGTGATGCTCAACCGCGTCAAGCCGCAGGAGCCCGGGAAGCCTTGGCTCGCCACGAAGTGGGACTGGTCGGACAACTACAAGAAACTGGTCCTGACCATTCGCGACGGCGTCAAGTTCTCCGACGGTACGCCGATGACCGGCGACGACGTGGCCTACACCTTCCAGCTCCTGCGCGACAACAAGGCGCTGAACATCGACTCGGTCCCGTACAAGGACATCTCCGCGAGCGGGAACCAGGTCACCCTCGGCTTCGACACCTCGCAGTTCGTGAACCAGGTCAAGATCCTGCAGACCATCGTGGTGCCCAAGCACATCTGGTCGCAGATCAAGGACCCGTCCACCGACACCGTGAAGAACCCGGTGGGCACGGGCCCGTACACGCTCAAGTCGTTCACGCCGCAGACGATCACCGTCACGCAGCGCACCGGCTACTGGCAGGAAGCGCCGAAGGTCAAGGAAATCCGCTACACCTCCTACACCGACAACAACGCGCAGGTCGCGGCCCTCACCAGCGGTGCGGCCGAGTGGAGCTTCACCTTCATCCCGAACTACAAGACCGTCTACGTGAACAAGGACCCACAGCACTACAAGCTGTGGTTCCCGGCCCAGCTCGCGGTGCACGGCCTGTGGTTCAACACCGAGAAGGCGCCGTGGAACAACCCGAAGCTGCGTCAGGCGATCAGTAAGGTCGTCAACCGCGACGACATCTTCAACCAGGGCGAGGCCGGCTACTTCTACCCGAAGGACGACCAGGTCACCGGCATCCCGACGCCGGCGGGCGATTCGTTCATCGCGCCGCAGTACAAGGGCCAGACCGTGAAGGTCGACGTGCCGGGCGCCAAGTCGCTGCTCACGGGTGCGGGTTTCAAGTTCACCGGCAACCAGCTCGTCGACCCGACGGGCAAGCCGGTGAACATCAAGCTCACCGTGCCCTCGGGCTGGTCGGACTACATCACCGACCTCGAGATCATCAAGGACAACCTGGCGCAGATCGGCATCACCGCCACGGTCGAGAAGATGAACCAGGACGCGTGGACCAAGTCCGTCGACACCGGTGATTTCGAGGGCGTGCTGCACTGGACGAACGACGGTGCCACGCCGTACGACATGTACCGCGACGTGATGGACGGCAACCGCTACAAGCCGACCGGCCAGGGCGGCATCAACGGCAACTACGGCCGCTACAAGAACGACGAGGCCACGCAGGCGCTGGCGACCTACGCCAACGCCGCCGACGACGCCAGCCGCGCCACCGCGATGGCCAAGCTGCAGCAGATCATGATCGACCAGCAGCCGATGGTGCCGCTCATGGCCGCCAACTCCGGCGGCGAGTACAGCACGAAGAACTGGACGGGCTGGCCCGATGAAGCCAACCCGTACGGCCCGGCGCAGCCGACCCTGCGCAACGCGCTGGACATCGTCCTGCACCTGAAGCCCGCGGCCTGACGAATGGCCGAGGACAACGCAGTCGCCACCCGGGAAGCCGCCTCCGCACCGGAGGTGGCCTCCCGGGCCGGCGGGATCGACCCCGGGGCCTCGGACACGTCGGACACCGTCGTGCTCGAGGCCTCCGGGCTGACCAAGCACTTCCCCGTGCGCAAGCGCGGGCGCGAGGTGCTCACGAAGGGGCGCCGCAGCGTCCAGGCGGTCGACGACGTCGACCTCGTGCTGCGACGCGGGCGTGTGACGGCGCTCGTGGGCGAGTCCGGTTCGGGCAAGTCGACCGTCGCGCGCCTGCTCGCCCACCTCTACCCGCGCACCGGCGGTGACATCCGCCTGCACGGAAGATCGGTGACCGTCAAGGGCGGCCAGGCTTTCCGGGCGTACTGGCGACAGGTCCAGATGATCTTCCAGGACCCGTTCGCCTCGCTGAACCCCGTGCACACCGTGCGCTACCACCTCACGCGCGCGCTGAAGATCCACGGCCGCGCGGGGCGCACCGCCGAAGACCTCGAGCGGGCGCTGCACGAACTGCTCACACGGGTGCAGCTGACCCCGCCGGAGCGCTACGTCGACAAGTTCCCCCACGAGCTCTCGGGCGGCCAGCGCCAGCGCGTCGCGATCGCCCGGGCGCTCGGTGCCGATCCGGAGGCGCTGCTGGCCGACGAGCCGGTGTCCATGTTGGACGTCTCCATCCGGCTGGGTGTGCTGAACCTGTTGCGGGACCTGAAGGAACGCCTGCACCTGGCGATCCTCTACATCACGCACGACATCGCGTCGGCGCGCTACTTCGCCGACGAGACGCTGGTGATGTACGCCGGGCGCATGGTCGAAGGCGGCGATTCCGAGACCGTGACGCAGCACCCGGCGCACCCGTACACGCAGCTGCTCATCGAGTCCGCACCCGACCCCGACCGGCTCGACCCCGGCACCGCGGCCGAACCCGGTGAGGCGCCAAAGGAGAAGGGCTCTGGTGAGCCGCCGAGCCTGATCGCGCCGCCGCCGGGCTGCCGGTTCCACCCGCGCTGTCCCGTCGCGATGGAGCGGTGCAAGACCGACTTGCCGCCGCGGTTCACCGTCGAGGACGCCTCGGACCACTGGGCCGCGTGCTGGCTCTACGACCCGGCGGTGAGCGAGTGAGGTACCTGCTCCAGCGCCTCGCGTTCTACGTCTTCACCGCGTGGGCCGCCGTCACGATCAACTTCTTCATCCCGCGGCTGATCCCGGGCGACCCGGTGCAGTCGCTCATCACGAAGAACCAGGGCACGCTGAGCGCCGACGCCATCCAGTCGCTGTACGTCCTGTTCGGGCTCGACAAGAACGAGAGCCTGCTCACCCAGTACTTCCACTACTGGGGCCAGCTCTTCCGCGGCGACCTCGGGCTGTCGTTCACGTTCTTCCCCTCGCCCGTGAGCGAGGTGATCGGCGACAGTCTGCCGTGGACGATCATCCTCGTCGGGTTCACCACGGTGGTGGGCTTCCTGATCGGCACCGGGCTCGGGGTCGTCGCCGGGTGGAAGCGCGGGTCCTGGGTGGACGGTCTGCTTCCGGTGACGACGTTCCTGTCGTCCATCCCGTACTTCTGGCTCGGCCTCATCGCGATCACGCTGCTGGCCGGCCCGGACAGCTTCTTCCCCGCCTCGGGCGGCTACGACCCGGGCCTGGTGCCCGGGTGGGGCGGCGACTTCGTCGGCAGCGCGATCCAGCACAGCCTGCTGCCGGCGATCACGATCCTGATCAGCTCGATGGGCAGCTGGATCCTCGGCATGCGCAACATGATGGTCACCGTCGCTTCGGAGGACTACATCACCGTCGCGCACGCCAAGGGGCTCAAGGAACGCCGCGTGATGGTCAGCTACGCGGCCCGCAACGCGCTACTGCCGAGCGTCTCCGGTTTCGCGCTGGCGCTGGGTTTCATCGTCGGTGGCACGCTGCTCGTGGAGATCGTGTTCTCCTACCCGGGTGTGGGTTACGAGCTGTTCCAGGCCGTCGGCTCGCAGGACTACCCGTTGATGCAGGGCATCTTCCTCATCATCACGCTCTCGGTGCTGGCGGCGAACCTGCTCGCCGACGTCGCGTACCTCGTGCTCGACCCGCGCACCCGGAAGGAGGGCTGAGCCGTGGCGCTGCCCGCAGCAGACCTCAAAGCCGTGGCCCCCGAGCCGCTGCCGGCCGACGCCGTCGCCGGCCCCGCCGCCAAGCGTCGTCGCTTCCGGTTCCTCACCGGCGGCAAAACGCTCACCGGGCTCGTGGTGCTGGGCTTCTTCGTGGTGATCGCGATCATCGGGCCGTGGATCGCGCCGTTCGACCCGTCGGCGCGCAGCAACGACCTGCTCGAAGCGCCGTCGGGCAAGCACTGGTTCGGCACCACGCACCTCGGACAGGACATCTTCAGCCAGGTCGTCGTCGGCACGCGCAGCGTGATGCTCGTGGGCTTCACCGCCGGCATCGTGGCGACGATCCTGGCCGTGATCGTCGGTGTCACGTCCGGCTACCTCGGTGGCACGCCGGGTGAAGGCCTGTCCGCACTGTCCAACGTGTTCCTCGTGATCCCGGCGCTGCCGCTGATCATCATCATCGGCACGGCGCTACCCAGCGGCGGCGACTACCTGGTGGCCGTGATCATCGGCCTCACGTCGTGGGCGTGGGGCGCGCGCGTGCTGCGCGCGCAGACGCTTTCGTTGCGGCGGCGGGAATACGTCGAAGCGGCGCGGGCGAGCGGTGAGTCGACGGGCCGGATCATCTTCTTCGAGATCCTGCCTAACCTCACCGCGGTGATCGCGTCGAGCTTCGTCGGCACGGTGGTGTTCGCCGTGATGTCGGAGATCACGCTGGCGTTCGTCGGCGTCTCCAGCTTCTCGGAGTGGAACTGGGGCACGATCCTGTTCTGGGCGCAGAGCCAGCAGGCGCTGGCGCAGGGCGCGTGGTGGTGGTTCGTGCCGGCGGGGCTCGCGATCGCGATCCTCGGCACCGCGCTCTCGCTGCTCAACTTCGGCATCGACGAATTCGTGAGCCCGCGGTTGCGTTCGAGCGGCAAGACCAAGGCGAAGAACGCCGAGGGCAAGACAGTGCGCCTGCGCGTCGGCTTCACGCCCGTGCTCGGCCGGGAGAAACAATGAGCGAACCCGTACTCGAGATCAAGGGCCTCGACGTCGACTACGGCCTCGGCGCCGAAGCCGTGCACGCGGTGCAGGACGTGCACCTCACGCTGCACCGCGGCGAAGTGCTCGGCCTGGCCGGGGAGAGCGGCAGCGGGAAGTCCACTTTGGCCTACGGGCTGACCCGGCTGCTGCCGCCGCCCGGGGTGATCCGCGGCGGCAGCGTGGTCTACCACCCGGTCGACGGCGAGCCGTACGACGTGCTGAAGCTGACACCCAAGCAGCTGCGCGACTTCCGCTGGGCCGAGACGTCGATCGTGTTCCAGGGCGCGATGAACTCGCTCAACCCGGTGCACAAGGTGTCCACGCAGCTGGTGGACGTGATCAAGGCCCACGAACCGCGCAGCACCAAGGCCTCGCGGCTCGCGCGGGCGCGTGAGCTGCTGCACCTGGTGGGCATCGCGGCCGACCGGCTCGACGCGTACCCGCACCAGCTCTCGGGCGGCATGCGCCAGCGCGTGATGATCGCGATGGCGCTCGCCCTGGAACCGCGGGTCGTGATCATGGACGAGCCGACGACGGCGCTCGACGTGGTGATGCAGCGCCAGATCCTGGCTCAGCTCGTGGAACTGCGCGAGCGGCTGGGCTTCTCCGTCGTGTTCATCACGCACGACCTGTCGCTGCTGGTGGAGTTCTCCGACCGGATCGCCATCATGTACGGCGGCCGGATCGTGGAGCAGGCCCGTGGCGTCGACCTGTACCGCGACGCGCTGCACCCCTACAGCGACGGCCTGCTGCACTCGTTCCCCGCCCTGCGCGGCCCGCGCCGAGAGCTCAGCGGCATCCCCGGTTCGCCGCCCGACCCGCGGTCGCTGCCGGTCGGGTGTGCGTTCGCGCCGCGCTGCCCGCAGGCGTTCGACCGGTGCACCTCGGAGGTGCCGGTGCTGGGCGTGCCCGCCGATCGTGACGAGCCCGCGCGAACCGTCGCGTGCTGGCTGCACCCGGCCGCCTCAGCCGCCGCCGTCACGTCGTAGAGAAGGAGATCCGTTGACCGAGACCAACGCTGCGACCCGCGAGCAGCAGGCGCTGATCGACTCGCTGCCGCCGGACTTCCGGTGGGGCGTGGCGACCGCCGCGTACCAGATCGAAGGCGCGGTGGAGGAAGATGGCCGGACTCCGTCCATCTGGGACACGTTCTGCCGCGTGCCGTGGGCGATCGACAACAACGACAACGGCGACGTCGCGTGCGACCACTACCACCGGATGCCCTCGGACGTCGCGCTCGTCAAGGAGCTCGGCGCCGACACGTACCGGTTTTCCGTGGCGTGGCCGCGGGTCCAGCCGCGCGGCAAGGGCGGTGTGAACGAGCCGGGCCTCGGGTTCTACGACCGGCTCGTGGACGAGCTGCTGGCCAAGGACCTCACGCCGTGGCTCACGCTGTACCACTGGGATCTGCCGCAGGAGCTCGAGGACGCGGGCGGCTGGCCGGCGCGCGACACGGCGTACCGCTTCGCCGATTACGCGATGCTGGTGTTCGACCGGCTGTCCGACCGCGTGCGCCACTGGACGACGCTGAACGAGCCGTGGTGCTCCGCGATGCACGGTTACGTGCACGGCGTGATGGCCCCGGGCCGGCGTGATTTCGCCGCGGGCGTGAAGGCGATCCACCACCTGCTGCTCGGCCACGGCCTGGCGACGCAGCGCATGCGCGAGGCCGCGCTGGAGGGCACGCAGTTCGGCATCACGCTCAACATGGGCACCTCCGACCCGGCCACCGGCAGCGAGCTCGACCGCGAGGCCGCGCGCAACGCCGACGGCATGGGCGTGCGCATCTACCTCGACCCGCTGGTGCGCGGTCAGTACCCGGCCGACGTCGTCGCGGACCTGGCGGTGCGGGGGACGGCACTGCCCATCGAGGACGGTGACCTCGAGATCATCTCGACGCCGCTGGACTTCCTGGGCGTGAACTACTACTTCGGCCAGCAGTACTCCGGCGTCGACGAACAGGGCCGCACCACGGGCGAAGACGGCTTCCCCGTGCAGCGCGCCGTCCCGTTCGGCGAACCGACGACCGCCATGGGCTGGGAGATCCTGCCGGGCAAGTTCACCGAACTGCTCACCCGCCTGGGCCGCGACTACCCCGGTTTGCCCATCTACGTCACGGAAAACGGCTCCGCGTTCGACGACGAGCCCGACGCCGACGGCTTCGTCGCCGACGAGGGTCGCACGGCCTACTTCGCTTCGCACCTGGCCGCGGTCGCCGCCGCACGGCTCGAGGGCGTCGACATCCGCGGCTACTTCGCGTGGTCGCTGATGGACAACTTCGAATGGGCCTACGGCTACGCCAAACGCTTCGGCCTGATCCGCGTCGACTACGAAACGCAGGCCCGCACGATCAAGCAGAGCGGCCTGTTCTACCGCGACACGGTCCGCCGCGTCCGCGGTTCCTGACCACCCCGGGGAGGTTGGATCCAAAGGGTGCCCGCTTTGCCCGCGGGCGCCCTTCGGCTTTGGGCGAACATCGTGTTGCCGTGCGGTTCACGGGGCCACCATGGCTGCGTGGACAAGACTCTCATCGACGCCGAACACCGCCTCCAGACCGCCCAGCTCACCAGCGACGTGGCCGCACTGGACCAACTCCTGGACGACCGCCTGCGCTTCACCTTCGGCGAATCGGTCGCCACGAAGGCCGACGACCTCGCCGCCCACCGCTCCGGCAGCCAGACGCTGACCTCCCTGGTGGAAGAGGAACTCGCGATCTTCACCGACGGCCCCACCGGCGTCACCTGGTTCCTCGGCCGGCTCGAGGGGTCGCTGAACGGCGCGCCTTTCGCCGCTCGCCTGCGGTACACGCGCACGTGGCACCGCTCGCCGTCGGGCTGGCGGGTGGTTGCTGCGCACGCGAGCTTCGCCTGACCGGACGGCAGTCAGGCGTCACCGGGCTCGACGCCGGCCCGGGGTGGATGGGCTCTGTTCGCGGGCGGGTTCGCTGGGTGGCGTTTGGTTCGTCGCGCCTCCCGGAACGGTGCCGGTTGCCGGCGGGTGGCCGCGGCGCAGGCGAGCTACGCCTGACCTGATGTGCGGCCAGGAGTCACCGGGTTCGACGGCAGGCCGGGGGTTGGGTGGGCTCTGTTCGCGGGCGGGTTCGCTGGGTGGCGTTTGGTTCGTCGCGCCTCCCGGAGCGGTGCCGTTTCCGGCGGGTGGTTGCGGCGCACGCGAGCTATGCCTGACCTGATGCGCGGCCACGATTCACCGAGTTCGACGGCAGGCCGGGGGTTGGCGGGGCACTGTTCGCGGACTGGCTCGCTGGGTGGCGTTTGGTTCGTCGCGCCTCCCGGAGCGGTGCCGGTTGCCGGCGGGTGGCCGCGGCGCAGGCGAGCTACGCCTGACTGGACGGGCGGTCGGGAGTCACCGGGCTCGGTGCCAGCCCGGGGTGGGTGGGGCTCGTTACGCGGACGGGTTTGCTGGGTGGGGTTTGGTTTTCGCGTGTCGGGTGTGGTGCCGGTTTCCGTTGGGTTGGTGGGTGGTGGCGCACGCGAGCTGTGCCTTGACCTGATGCGCGGTCCCGAGTGGCCGAGTTCGACGCCAGCCGGGCTCGGTTCGCGGGCGGGTTTGGGGGTGCGCTGGGTGGCGGTTCGTCGCGCCTCTGGGCGCGGCGCCGGTTTCTGTTGGGCTGGTGGGTCGCGGCGCACGTGAGCTTCCCCTGACCAGCGAAGATCACCGAACCACCCGGCCGAGGGTAAGGCTGCCCCCACCCCGGGGACGCCGGTCCACACCATGTCGGGGGCGCCCCGCACAGACCTACGTTCGTAAGCACCGGACGAGCGAGGGAGAGTGGCGATGACGGCGACGGACCTGCGACCACCGCGAGTGGAGCACCCGCCGGCGGGGCGGCCGCGGCGCAAGCGCCGGCCCTGGATCGGCGTGCTGGGGCTGGTCGTGGTGGCGTTCCTGGCGTACTCGCTGCCGCCGTACCTGGCGCTGGACCCGGCGCAGTCGCGGGTGCCCGCGCCCGCCGGGTTCGGCGCGCACTACTGGTTCCTCGTGGGCCACGTGGTGTTCGGCTCGATCGCGATGCTCTGCGCGGTCGTGCAGATCTGGCCGTGGGTCCGCCGGCGCTTCCCGGTGCTCCACCGGTACGCCGGCCGCGCCTACGTCTTCGGCGGCGTGTTGCCCTCGGGGGTCATGGCCCTCACGATCGGTGCCGCGAGCCCCTTCGGGCCCGCCACGCGAGCGAGCGACGTGCTGCTGGCGGTCATCTGGCTCGGCACCACCTGGGCCGGCTACCGCGCCGCCCGCGAGCGCCGCTTCGGTGACCACCGGCGGTGGATGGTCCGCAGCTTCGCGCTGACGATGTCCATCATCCTCAACCGCCTCATCTCACCGTTGGCGATCATCTTCCTGGAACCCCAGATCCCCACGACGTTCGGCGGCAGCGAGGTCGCGTTCATGCAGTCCGTCGCCTCCATCGCGGCGTGGGTCAGCTGGACCGTCGCGCTCATCGGCGCGCAGCTCTGGCTGGACCGCAAACCCCGGCGCGTCAAGGCCTAGCCTCGGGACGCATGGCCCGCATCGCGCTGCTCTACCCGACCAGGAACGCCGGCGAGGACGACTTCACCGACCTCGCCGGCCGCTTCCGTCCCGCCCTCGACGTCCCCGTCCGCTACTTTCCCTGGCCCGACGGCGTGGGCAACCTCGCGGACCAGGACCTCCCGACCGTCGCCGACGCCGTGCGCCGCCTCGGCTCGGACGAACACCTCGGCGCGGTGCTGCCGGAACTCGCCACCGGGTTCGACTCGGTGGCCTTCGCCGTCACCAGCTCCAGTTTCCTGGTCGACCCGGACCACCAACTGCGGACCTTGCGCCGGCTCTGCGGTGCTCCCGCCACCAGCACGACGTCGGCCTTCCAGGAAGCCATCCGAGCGCTGGGGTTGCACACGGTCTCCCTGGCGTCGGTCTACCACCCGAGCTTCTCCGACCACTTCGTCAACCGCCTCGACGCCCACGTCGTGCACCGCGTCGACGCGTCGGCGGGGTCCGACCGCGAGCTTGCCGCGTGGCCACCGGAGCGCATCGTCGACCTGGTCGCGCAGGCGGCGCACCCGAAGGCCCAGGCGGTGCTGCTCCCGGAAACCGCCTTGCACACCAACCGGCTCACCGCCGAACTCGAACGCGCCGCCGGGTGCCCCGTCCTCACCGCCACGCAGGTCACCCTGTGGTCCGCGGCCCGCCTCGCCGGCGTGCACCCCGTCGCCGAGGGCGCGGGGCCGTTGTTCAAGCCCTAGGCAGGTTCTCGGCGAACAACTGCTTCAACGCCGCCCAGTGCCGTTCCTCCGCGGGCTGGTCGTACGTCGGGTTGTCCGGGACGGCGAAGCCGTGCTCGGCCTGGTACGTCTCGAGCGTGTGCCGCACCCCGGCGGCCACCAGTGCGGTGCGCAGGCGGTCGTGCTGGTCGGCTGGGAAGGCGTTGTCGTTGCGGGCGGCGGCGACGTGGAGGGCGCCGCGGATCTGCCCGGCGACGAGGTGCGGGCTGGCGGGGTCGTCCGCTGCGGCGAGGTTGCCGCCGTGGAAGGACGCGGCGGCGGCGACGCGCGACGGGTGGTGCGCGGCCGCCCACAGCGAAAACCGGCCACCCAGGCAATACCCCACCGCACCGGCTGTGGAGCCCGCGACGTCCGGCCGTCCGGCCAGGAAATCGAGGTACGCGCCGGTGTCCCGCACCGCCATCTCCGCCGTCACGCTGCGACTCAACGTCGTCAGCCGCTCCCGTTCGGCGGGCACGCTGAAGACCGTGGCGACGTCGAAGGGCGCGTACGGCGTGCGGTAGTAGCCGTCCGGCAGCAGCACGGTGTAGCCGAGCGCGCAGAGCCGGTCCGCCATCACGGCGAACGTCTCGCGGACCCCCGCCGCGTCGGTGTACAGGATCACCGCCGGCCCCGCGCTCAGCGGGGTGTGCAGCGTGGCCGAGCAGAGGCCGTCCGGCGTGGTGATGGTGACCGCGATCCTCGACATGCCATCGAAGCTACCCGCCGGTGGCCGCGGCCCGCAGCGAAATCGCCCACGGCGAACCCGCTACGGCTGCAACGACCGCGCGATGATCGTCCGCTGGATCTCCGACGCGCCTTCGTAGATCCGCGGTGCCCGCACCTCGCGGTACAGGTGCTCCAGCAGGTGCCCCCGCCGCAACGCCCGCGCGCCGTGCAGCTGCACCGCCGAATCCACGACGTACTGGGCGGCCTCCGTCGCGAACAGCTTCGCCATCGCGGCCCGGCCGGCCAGCCCGGTGGCACCCGCGTCGTACGCCGACGCCGCCGTGTAGACCAGCAACCGCGCGGCTTCCGTCCGCGTCGCCATCTCCGCCAGCGTGTGCGCCACCGTCTGCTGCTTGATCAACGGCCCGCCGAAGGCCGTGCGCGAGGACGTGTACGCCACCGCGGCGTCCAGCGCCGCCTGAGCCATCCCGACCGCGAACGCGCCGACGCTCGGCCGGAACAGGTCCAGCGTCCGCATCGCCACGGCGAACCCGCGGTTCTCCTCGCCCAGCAGTTCGTCGCGGTGCACGCGCACCCCGTCGAACTCCAGCGTGCCGATCGGGTGCGGGCTCACCAGGTCCAGGTGCTCACCCGACAGCCCCGCCCGGTCACCCGGCACCACGAACGCACTCACCCCGCGCGAACCCGCGTCCGGCACCGTCCGCGCGAACACCGTGTAGAAGTCCGCTTCCGGCGCGTTCGAGATCCACATCTTCGACCCGGTGAGCCGCCACCCGTCGCCGTCCGGTTCCGCGGCCAGCTGCAACGCGGCGGCGTCGGAACCCGCGTCCGGCTCGGTCAACGCGAAGGCCGCGACGGCGTCACCCGAGGCCACGGCCGGCAGCCAGCGCGCGACCTGTTCGTCCTTTCCGGACTGCAGCACCGGGTAACTCCCCAGCCCCTGCAACGCCAGCGCGGTCTCGGCCTCCGTGTTCTCGGTCGCCAGCGCCTCGCGCAGCAGGCACAGGTCGAGCGCCGCGGCCTGGCGCGTCGGCTGTCCACTTTCGACACCCGGGAACAGCCGGGCCAGGAGACCGTGCGAGCCCATCGCCTTGAGCAGTGGCCGGTTGACGGCACCTTCGGCGCCCGCCTCGGCGAGCGGCCGCAGCTGCTCGGCCGCGAGCTGCTTCACCGAGGCGACGAAGGCCTGCTGGTCGGGCGTCAGGGCAAAGGCGTTCATCGCTCCCTCTCCGGTCGCCAGCGGGCGTGCGCGGTCTGGTGCCCACCGGTGCGTACGAGTTCCAGCCGCGGCTCCGGCCCGTCGGTCCGGCCGGTGACGGGCCGGCGCTTCCCGGCCGCCCACGGCTTCGGCCACGGCACGTTGTAGTCCTGCTCCGCGGCCGCGTGCAAAGTCCACTGTGGATTGTAGAGGTGGGTCCGGCCCAGCGCGCACAGGTCCGCGCGCCCGGCGAGGATGAGCGAGTTCACGTCGTCGTACGACGAGATGGCGCCGACCGCGATCACGGCCGTGCCGAACTCGCGCCCGAGCTCGTTGCGGATCCGGTCCGCGTACGGAGTCTGGTAGCTGCGCCCGAACTTCGGCCGCTCCTCGCTCACGACCTGCCCGGTCGACACGTCGACCGCCGCCGCGCCGTGCGAAGCGAACGCCCGTGCGATCTCGACGGCGTCGTCCGCCTCGATGCCGCCGTCGTACCAGTCGGTGGCGGAGATGCGGACCGTCATCGGCCGGGCGGCCGGCCACACCTCGCGGACCGCGTCGAACACCTCCAGCGGGAACCGCAGCCGGTTCTCCAGCGACCCGCCGTAGGCATCGGTGCGCTGGTTCGTCAGCGGCGACAGGAACGACGACAGCAGGTAACCGTGCGCGCAGTGCAGCTCCAGCAGGTCGAACCCGGCTTCGGCGGCCCGGCGCGCCGAGGCCACGAACTGCTCCCGGATCTCGGTCAGCTCCTCGGCGCTCAGCTCCCGCGGCGTCTGGCTGTCCGGCCGGTACGGCAGCGGCGACGGGCCGCAGACCTCCCAGTTGCCCTCCGGCAGCGGGTCGTCCATGCCCTCCCACATGAGC
Source organism: Amycolatopsis sp. NPDC051903 (assembly GCF_044452505.1). Taxonomy (NCBI): domain Bacteria; kingdom Bacillati; phylum Actinomycetota; class Actinomycetes; order Pseudonocardiales; family Pseudonocardiaceae; genus Amycolatopsis; species Amycolatopsis sp. NPDC051903. Next base: position 267,393 of record NZ_JBITBT010000005.1, read on the forward strand.
TTCGTCGAGCCCTTGCGCCCGGAGTGCCCCAGCTGCAACCCGATCTTCGCCCGCGAGCCGGTGTGCACGAAGTCGACGATGCGCCGCCACGCCTGCGCCTGCTCGTCGGTGTACAGGCCCGGGCAGCCCGGCGTGATCCGGGCTTCGGGCGAAACGCAGATCATCTCCGTCATCACCAGGCCCGCGCCGCCGAGCGCCTTGCTGCCCAGGTGCACGAGGTGGAACTCGCCGGGTACGCCGTCGACGGCCGAATACATGTCCATCGGCGACACGATCACGCGGTTCGGCAGCTCCAGCTCCCCGATGCGCACGGGCTGGAACATCGGCGGCGCGACCGGGGTGCCGAGCGACCGCGCGAACCACTCGTCGAGCTCCGTGGCGAACTCGGGATCCCGCAGCTTCAGGTTGTCGTAGGTGACGCGGCGGCTGCGCGTGAGCAGGTTGAACGCGAACTGCTCCGGCTCCTGGTGCGTGTACTGCGCCAGGTTCTCGAACCACTCCAGGCTCGCCTGCGCCGCGCGCTGCGTCGACTCGACCACGGGCTTGCGCTCGGCCTCGTAGGCGGCCAGCGCCGAGGCCACGGAGTCCTGCTCGTGCAGGCACGCGGCCAGCGCCAGCGCGTCCTCCATCGCGAGCTTGGTGCCGGAGCCGATCGAGAAGTGGGCGGTGTGCGCGGCGTCGCCGAGCAGCACCACGTTGTCGTGCACCCAGCTCTCGCAGCGGACCGTGCCGAACGTGTTCCACTTCGAGTTGTTGGCCAGCACGTGGTGCTCGCCCAGCACGTCGGCGCACAGCTCGCGGATGAGCTCGATGGACTTCTCGTCGCTCTCGCCCGGCGCGAGGTCGGTGGCGGCGATCGGCGCGAACGCCTGCTGCCACACGTCTTCGTGCAGTTCGAGGATGAACGTGCTGCCGTCGCGCCCGTACGGGTAGCCGTGGATCTGCATGATCCCGTGGGGCGTGTCGAGCACGTGGAACTTGAAGGCGTCGAAGACCAGGTCGGTGCCGAGCCAGATGTAGCGGCACCGGCGCGTCTCGACCGTCGGGCGGAACGAGTCCGCGAACCGCCGGCGCACGCCCGAGTTCACGCCGTCCGACGCGATGACCAGGTCGTAGTCTCGCGAGAGCTGCTCCGGGTCGGGTGCCTCGGTGCGGAACCGCAGGTCCACGCCGAGCTCGCGGCAGCGCTCCTGGAGGATCGCCAGCAGCCGCTTGCGGCTCATCGCCGCGAACCCGTGCCCGCCGGACGTGTGCACCTCACCGCGGTAGTGCACGTCGATGTCGTCCCACCGGGCGAACTCGCGGCTCATCGCCTCGTGCACCGCCGAGTCGGCGTGCTCGATGCCGCCGAGCGTTTCGTCCGAGAACACCACGCCGAACCCGAACGTGTCATCCGGTGCGTTGCGTTCCCACACCGTGATCTCGTGCTCAGGGCCGAGCTGCTTCGCTAGGGCGGCGAAGTACAGGCCCGCCGGGCCGCCGCCGAGAACCGAAATCCGCACGAGGCCCAGGGTATGTCGTGTGACATACGATCGTCAAGAACGCGATAGATGAGCTAGGCTTCCGCAGCATGGAGCGCATCAACCCACCCGAGCTGGGCCGCCCGTCCGGCTTCTCCCACGCCGTGGCCGCCGAAGGCCGGCTCGTCTTCCTCGCCGGCCAGACGGCGCTCGACGCGCAGGGCGAGATCGTCGGCGACGGCGTGGTCGAGCAGTTCGAGCGGGCGCTCGGCAGCCTGCTCACTGCGCTGCGCGCGGCTGGTGGCGAGCCCGCCGACCTGTGCAGCGTGACCATCTACATCGTCGACATGGACGACTACAAAGCCCACGCACGCGAGATCGGCAAGGTGTGGAAGCGCCTCGCCGGCACCGAGTACCCGGCGATGGCGGGCATCGGCGTGAGCCGGCTGTGGGACGTCGAAGCCCTGGTGGAGGTGCAGGGCTTCGCGGTGGTCAGCCGCTGAGCACCTGCAGCAGGTAGTCGCGGGCCGGGGCTTCGAGGCGTTCGTGGAGTGCGAAGAAGACCTCGGCCGCGCGGATGCCGGACCAGTTCTGGGGCAGCAACTCGGTGGGCAGGCCCGGGTCGAGGTAGGGCATGCGCCGCCAGCCGGTGAGCACGCGCACGTAGTCGGCGAACGCCTCGTCGCCCGGCGCCGTGCGGCGGCGCTTCCAGCGGTCGAGCACGGGGCCGTGCTCTTCGAGGAACGCCGTGTACAGCTCGTCGAGCTGGTCGAGGTCCCACCACTCGCGGACCTTGTCGCGGGCGTCGCCGAAGGCCAGGTGCTCGGCGCGGAACAGGTCCGCGTAGCTCGCCAGGCCCAGGCGGGTCAGCGCCTCGGCGGTGACCGAGTGCAGGTGGGCGGGCGCGATCCACACGCCGGACGACGCGGTACCGAAGCCGAGCCGGGCCAGCTGGGTGCGCAGCACGTGGCGCTTGTGCCGCTCGGTCTCGGGTACGGAGAAGACGGCCAGCAGCCAGCCGTCGGCGAGCGTCGCGCGGTCGCGGCGGAAGATGCGCTCGTCGCCTTCGCGCAGGATCGCGAGCGCGGTCTCCGACAGCTCGTAGCCCGCGTTGCCGTCGCGGCGCACGGCGTCGAGGATGCCGCGCCGCTTCAGCCGTGAGATCGAGGAGCGCACGGCCGGCTCGTCGACGCCGAGCGCCGCGAGCAGGTCGATGAGCGAGGCGACGGACAGCCAGCCACCCTCGATCCGGTGGTAGAACCCGTATACGGACACGATCAGCTGTCGAGGCTGGGCGGCACGCCCGGCGTCGAGCTCGGTTGACTCCGGTACGGCCGTCACCCGCTCACCATACTGTGCTGTTCGTGACCAATCCAACCACAGTCACGGCGGAAACCCCTGGGCCCCGCAGTGACGTCCGGCGGGGTGTCCGCCTGCTTCGCGTCGGATGGGGAGCAGCCTCCGGGCCGGTCGCGCGGGTACCATTTGCCGAGCGATGGCGAACGTGGGCGAAGCACCCCTTTTCGGCAGGTTGACGCGTCGAGGCCGGCTCATGGCCAAGCGCACCTGCGACCGCCGCGGACACGCGTTCGCGCTCGGCCGGTTCCTCTTCCGCACGCCCACGGCCTGGGAGTACGCCGCCGCCGTGGCCTGCGGCAGCGACCCGGCGGCGCAGCGCTGGCTCGGCTGGCTGCCCGATTCCGTCGTGACCGAACCCATGCGTTCCGAGGCGTTGCGCATCTTGCCCGGCACCGGCCCGGCGTGGTCGACGCCCGATCCGCACTCCGTCGACGTGGTGGCCATCGACCTGCTGGAAGGCCGCTGCGCGGGCCTGGTCAGCGTCCACAGCGGCGAGGACGGCGGCCCCGAGACCGGCGGTTACCTGGCCCCGGCCTACCGGGGCCGGGGGCTGGGCCGCGACCTGTTCGCCGCGGGGCTGCTGCTGGCCCACTCGCACCTCGGCCTGCCACGGGTGCGCGCGGGCGCCGAGGTCGGCAACGTCGCCAGCGGCCGCTCCCTGGAGGCGGCCGGCCTGCGGCGGGCCCCGGGTCCGCCCCACTACACCCTGCCGAACGGCCGCCTCAGCGAAGCGTGGTGGTACCAGCACGACGTCCCGCGCCCGCACCGCTGCCCGGGTCCGCCGGCGGAGTGGCTCGCTTTCTGACTTGGTTGTGCCGCACGGGATTCCGGACACTTCGGCCGGCGCCGACGCTTCCCGCCCCTACCGTCTTCGCCGTGGACTCGCTCAGTCTCCTCACCGACGCGCCGGTGCCCCCGGTGCCCGCGAACCTGACGTGGCTGCGGGCCGTGGTCGCCCGCTTCAGCAGTGGTGAAGACCACGAGCGGCGCCGCGCGCTCGTCGTCGAGCAGTTGCGGCGCGTGGACCCCGCGGCACTGCGGGAAGCCGCCCGGGCGCGCCCGCCGGACGCCCCGGTCGCCGTGCTCGCCGACGCGCTCGGGCTGCCCGTGGATCCGGCCGACGTCGTCCTCGTCGCCGGGGCGTACCAGCCGCACTTCCCGCAGTCCGCGGTGGCCGACGCGGCGTGCGCGCGGCTCGTCGAGGCGCTCGGCGGGATGCCGGACGAGCGCACGGCCGCGGTGATCGGCCTGCTCGTGCAGGCGTGCGACGCCACGGTGAGCCTGATCCGGCACACGGCCGCGAACTCGGCCGAACCGCCGGTGCCCGCGACCCGGCGGCTGGTCGACGGGGCCGAGGTGAGCGTGGACCTGCACGACGCTCCGTTCGGCGCCGGGCCGCACGCGTGCCCGGGTGAGGCGCACGCGCGGGCGCTAGCCGAGGGCTTCCTCAGCGCCGCGAGGGGCACCAGCCGTGCGTGAGGTCCTGTTCGTAGGTCTTCAGCGCGCTGATCACGAGCGCCCGCTCCGCCGGGGTCAGCGGCGCAAGCGTCCGCTCCCACGCCTGCGCGCCGGGCGCCAGCCACGCGTCGACGGCGCCGCGCTTGGCCTCGCTGATGCTCACGATGGTGCGGCGGCGGTCGGCCGGGTCTTCGGCGCGCGCGAGCAAGCCCTGGCGCGACAGGTCGCTGACCATGAGACTCACGGTGGTGGGTGCGACCTCGAGCCGGCCGGCGAGCTCGGAGACGGTCATCGGGCCGTCGAACAGCAGGAACGACAGCAGGCACAGGTGCCGCGGCGCGAGGGCCAGGTCCGCCAGCTCCGCCGGCACCGGCGTCCGCTTCGCGCGGCCGACCAGGCGCGGCATCAACAGGAGCAGCTCGCGGACCCCTTCCTCGACGCTCGGCCCGGTTTCCGTGGCCATCCCGCTCCCCCTGCTCGCACCACCACTCTCGTCGCGGCTCGCAGCTTACCTCGTTTGACAGCTATTTTGCTGGCAAAGTAGATTTGCTTACAAATCTAACTGGAGGGCGAGACATGTCGGATTGGAACCAGGGCATCATCGACGAGTTCCACGCGAACCAGGGCAAGGTCGGGGGCATGTTCGAGGGGGCGAACATGCTGCTGATGACCCACACCGGCGCCAAGAGCGGTACGAAGCGCGTCTCCCCGCTGGTCTACACGACCGACGGCGACCGCCTCGTCATCGCCGCGTCCAAGGGCGGCGCCGACACGAACCCGGACTGGTACCACAACCTCGTCGCCAACCCGAAGGTCACGGTCGAGCTCGGCACGGAGACCTTCGAGGCCACCGCGAAGCTCGTCGACGACCGCGCCGAGCGCGACCGCCTGTACGCCGGCATGGCCGCGCACATGCCGGGCTTCGCGGACTACGAGAAGAAGACCGAGCGCCTGATCCCGGTCTTCGTGCTCGAGCGCTAGACGGCCGCCGTCACGCGAGGCTCGCCGGGCACCGGCACGACCGCGGCCCGGCGCGCCTGCCGACGGCCGATCAGCCGCTTCCCGTACGCGATCATCGGCTGCTCCACCCACCGGTGGATCAGATCCGCGACCGCCAGGTCCACCACGAACACCGTCACCGCGGTGAGCAGCCGGCTGTGGCCCAGCGCCGGCACGGCCTGCACCACCGCGAAGTGCACCGGTCCCTGCAGCAGGTAGAGCGAGTACGACCGCTCACCCACGAACCGCATCGGCGCCGTCGACAGCAGCCACCGCGCCGGGCCGGGCGAGAGCAGCACGATCAGCAGCAGCATGGTCAGCGCCGCGTAGGCGATCAGCACCAGCAGGTTCTGGCGGGTCTCGCGCCACAGGGGGTCGAGGTTCGCGTGCAGCGCCAGGAACGCCGCGACGATCGGCACGGCGGCCAGCGGGTGCGTCAGCGGGCGCAGGAACGCGTAGCTGCGGCGGTGGTGCAGCAGGATCGCCAGCAGACAGCCGCTGAGCAGGATGAAGTAGTGGATGCTCGAGCGGTAGATCGCGGTCGGCGAGAAGTCGAGCAGCCAGCCGCCCGTGGTCAGCGGCACGAGGGCGAGCAGGACGGCCATCGCGGCGACCACCAGCGCCAGCTTGCGCCGCGCGGCGCCGACGCCGATCGCGACCAGCAGGAACGGCCACACGAGGTAGAACTTCTCCTCGATGCCCAGCGTCCACGAGCCGGAGAAGAAGTTGTCCGAACCGTTGCCGCCGGAGGCGGGAAGGAACTCGTTGAGGAACGTCAGGTAGTACTTCAGCGCGTGCGGGAAGTCGCGCGCGAGGAACTCGCCGCGCAGCAGCACGAACGCGATGATCCCGCCCAGGATCACCAAGTACGGCGGCAGGATCCGGAACACGCGGCGCAGGTAGAACCCGCTCAGCGAGATGCGCCCGGTGCGGTCCTGCTCGCGCAGCAGCAGCGTCGTGATCAGGAACCCGGACAGCACGAAGAAGATGTAGACGCCCACCCACCCCGACGGCCACACGAACTTCGGCCCCGCGAAGTGGAAGAAGACGACGATCGTGGCGGCGATGGCTCGCAAGCCGTCGAGACCGGGGAACCTGCGCAGGCCGAGGTACTCGTCGTGGCTCATCGTCCGCAAGAAATCTTCCCCAATCGCCCGGCTGCGGTGGGAGTATATGAGGATGATCTCGGGCGCCCGCTCGGCGGGTTCGGGCCCGTGACCTGGGGCTACTCTGGGTGGTGGGGGAGATGACGTTGCTGGTGGTCCTCGTTGGGGCCGTCGTCGTGGTGCTCGGTCTCGCGGCCGTTTTCGACTTCCGCGCCCGGCGCCGGAGCCGGCGCGCGGCCCCGGCCGACGGGTGGGAGACGCTGCAGGAGTCGCGCCGCGACTTCCACGCCGCCGGCCTGGCGCGCTACCAGAGCAAGGACCTGTCCTGGCTGGACCGCCACCGCCGCACCGAGAAGTGAGCCCGGCCGGCGGACCCGGTGGGGATCCGCCGGCCGCGCTGCTCCGGTGTCAGGCCGTGGCGATCCGGCCCGCGTAGCGCTGCGTCCAGCTGCTGTCGGAGTCGACCGTCACGACCACGTCGTAGTAGCCGTTCTCGGTCGGCCACGCGACGATCTCGTGCTTGCCGCCGCGCACCGTCACGCTCCGGGTGCCGCCGCGGAAGTCGTGGGCGGTCAGCGTGTAGGTCACCGGCTTGGGGCCGTCGTTGTGCAGCGTGAGCTTCACCTGCTGTTCGCGCTGAAGCAGGTCGGCCTCGACGCGCGGGTCGTGCCCGCCGGGCGAGACGCGCCCGGCGAACGAACGCACGAAGCCGTCGTTCGAGTAGATCGAGAAGGCGTACTCGCCGCCCGTCGCCGTGGTGTCCCAGGTGTACTGGAGCGGCTTGCGCGCGGTGACGGTGAACGGCGTGCTGGAGAACGCCTTCAGCTTGTCCGGGAACACCTGGAAGCTCACGGCTTTGTCCTTCGGGCCGCCGGTCAGCGTCATCGTGGCGGTGACCTTGCCCGAGCTGCCCTGCGTGAGGGTCGCGTGCGGGTGGAAGCTCAGCGGGCGCGGCTTCATGTGCCCGGCGGCGATCGACACGGGCTGCTCGGCGACCGGGTCGGCGAACGTCGCCGGGCCGGGCTGCGGGTGCGCGAAGTCGAGCGCGCTCGTCAGGTCACCCGCGATGGAGCGGCGCCAGTCGCTGATGTTGGGGCACGTGAACGGCTTGCCGAGGTGCGCCGCCCACTTCTCCAGGAACTTGATCGTCGACGTGTGGTCGAAGACCTCCGACGCGACGTACCCGCCGCGCGTCCACGGCGAGACCAGCACCATCGGCACGCGCGGGCCGAAGCCGAGCGGGTACGAGCCGGTGTACTCGCCCGCGGTGCCGGCCTCGGGCCACGGCGGCAGGACGTGGTCGAACTTCCCGTCGTTCTCGTCGTAGTTGAGGATGAAGAGGGTGTGGTTCCAGATGTCGGGGTTGCTCTGCAGGATGTCGAGCACCTTCTTGACGTAGCGCTCGCCGTGCAGCGTGTCCGCGTCCGGGTGCTCGGACCAGCCGTAGGGCGCCACGAGCCAGGAGACCGCGGGCAGCGGGTGCTCCGCGCCCGGCCGGCAGGCGTCGTGGAAGTTCTTGAGGACCGCGTCGAGGTTCGCGTCGGAGTCGTCGTTCGGCGTGGTCGTGCCGGCGTAGTACGTGGCGTTGCCGCGCCAGATCAGGCCGGTGCCGGGGCGCAGCTTCGGGTCGTCGGCGGCCAGGCCGTTCGGCTCGAAGCCCTTGAAGTACTTGAGCTCGTTGTCCCCGTAGTCGCCGATCCACGAGCTGAGGTAGCCCTGCCGCCCGTCGCCGCTGTTGTCGGAGAAGAGCCGCCAGTCGATGCCGGCCTGCTGCAGCTGCTCGGGGACCGTGAGCCACGGGCGGCTGTAGTTGGACTCGTCCGTGTTGCCGGTTTCGGTGTTGGACGTGCCGCTCCACAGGTACTTGCGGTTCGGGTCGGTGGGCCCGAACTCGGAGCAGAAGTTCTGGTCGGCGATCGTGTACTGCGCCGCGACCGAGTGGTAGAAGCTCATGTAGGCGTCGCTGTGGTAGTTCATGCAGCTGGCGCCGTTGTGCTGCACCCACAGGTCCCACTTGCGGTGGTTCACGTCGCCCCAGGCGCCGTGGTCGTTGCCCCACAGGCCGTCGTCGACCTTCGGCGTGACGATGGCGCCGGTGCTGTCGCGCTGCTGGAAGACGCTGGTGCCGTCCTGGAAGCGCAGCGCCTGCTTGTCGTTGAAGCCGCGCACGCCGGGGAACGTGCCGAAGTAGTGGTCGGTGGACCGGTTCTCCTGCATCAGGATCACGACGTGTCTCAAGTCGGACAGGTCGCCTCTGAACCCCTGGGGCAGGCGGTACTGCGCCGCCGGCGCGGCGTTCGCGGCGCCCGCGTCGGCGATCCCGCCGAGCACCAGCGCACCGGCGGCGACACCCGCGCCCTGCAGGAATCGGCGGCGCGTGGTGCCGGACGCCGGCTCGGGCGCCGCGGGAATCGGATCGGGGGCCATGGAAGCTCCTCACGTGGTGGGGACAGGTGCTGCGGCCGTCCATCCAAATCAGCCGACACCAACGCCACGTGAACATCCGCCGAGCGCCCACTGGCCCCCTGCCGACGGTTGGGCGTAGCCGCCCTCACGAGCCGGGCTGGAACGGCTGACCGTAGACGAAACTACGCAAACGCCCCGTCGCCGCAAGGGGGTCGAACAGTTTCGCGTGCGCGGCCCGGATCGGGTCCGGACCGGTGGTCTCGACCACGGAGAGCGCACGCACCGTGTACCGCGACTCCGGCGTGAAGTCCGGGGCGTTCGAGCGCGTGTACGCGCCGCCGAGGAGGTCGATGATCAGGACGGTCGGGACGGGGGCGCCGGGACCCGCGTGTTCGAGGATCGCGTCGAGGGTGGTGTCGGGCAGGTGCGCGACGACGCGGTTGTCGCCGAGGTAGGCGTGCGGGATCGGGGGTTCGGCGGCGATCGAGCCGGACTCCGTGAACGGCATGGTCGTGAGCGTGTCCAGCAGCGGTCCGTGGGCGCGCAGGGGCGCGACGAGCTCCGGCCCACCGGCCTCGAGGTGGGCGACTCGGACGTGCGCGATGTGCTTGCCCCGCAACGGTTCCGGGACCATCGGCAGGTCCGGGTACGGGATCAGCGCGAGCGACGTCGTGAGCGCGTCCGGGAGGTCGGTGGTCCAGTCACGCCAGGCGCGCAGAACGTCGGGCAGCTGCGGGGTGTCGAAGTACAGGCCGCCGCCGTAGAGGCTGGTCACGGGGACGAGGCCGAATTCCAGCGCGGTGACGACGCCGGCACCGGCGTCGGTGTACGTCGTGCGCTCGATCGTGCCGTCGGCGGTCACGACGTCGGCGGAGTGCACCCGGTCCGACGCGAGCCCGTAGCGCCGGCCGAGCAGGCTGAACCCGCCGCCGAGGGTGTAGCCGACGACGCCGACGCCGGGTGCCGAACCGCTGAGCGGCGCCAAGCCGTGCTCTGCGGCGGCCTCGATGACCGCGCCCCACGTCGTGCCCGCGCCGACGTGCGCGACGGCCCGGGCCGGGTCGATCACGACGTCCGTCATGCCGCGCGTCGAGATCAGCACTCCCTCGGCCGGCGTCCGGCGGCCGTGTCCGGTGGCTTCGACGTCGACCGTCAGGCCGTGGGCGTTCGCGTGAAGCACGGCGTCGGCGACGCCCTGCGCGCTCTCCGCGGCAACGACCAGCTCGGGGGCCGATCGGACGCCCGCCTGGAAGCCGGCGGTGGCGGCAGCGTAGCCGTCCTGAGCTGGGGTGAAGGTTTTCATGCGGCCAGCGTCGCGGGAATTCGACGAGAAGTCCAAGAGATAGTGCTTCCTGGAGCTAGCATCAGCGGTTATGGAACTGCACCAGCTCGAGTACTTCGTGGCCGTCGCCGAGGAAGCGAACTTCACGCGGGCCGCGGCGCGGATGCACGTCGCGCAGCCCGGTGTCAGCGCGCAGATCCGGCGGCTCGAACGCGAGCTGGGGCAGCCGCTGTTCGACCGGTCGGGCCGCGCGGTCCGGCTGACCGACGTGGGCGAGGCCGCACTGCCCCACGCGCGAGCGGCGCTCGCCGCGGTGGCCGCGGTGCGCGAGACCGTGGCCGAACACGAGGGCCTGGTGCGCGGTCAGGTCGCGATGGGGATGGTGACGTCGGCGGGGCCGGTCGCGTTGCCGGACTTCCTGGCGGGCTTCGCGGAACGCTACCCGGGCGTGGAGATCACGTTGGGGGAGGCCAATTCCGACGTCATGGTCGACGCGTTGCGCGACGGTCAGCTCGACGTCGCGGTGATCGGCCTCGCCGACGGTGTCCCGGCCGGGCTGGCGACGCAGGTGGTGCTCGACGAGGCGCTGGTCGCCGTCGTCGCGCCGTCGGACGTCCTGGCCGATCGGACCGAGGTGACGCTGGCGCAGCTGTCCGAGCGGTCGCTCATCTGCCTGCCGAAGGGGACGGGGTTGCGCGGCGTGCTGGATCGCGCGTTCGCGACGGCCGGGTTGCACCCGCGGGTGACGCTCGAGGCGAGTGACCCGAACGTGCTGGCGCAGCTGGCGATGCGCGGGCTGGGCGTGGCTCTCGTGCCCGAATCGCTGGCCCGGTACTACGCCGAACAGCTGCACCCGGCGCTGCTGCGGCCGCGGCTGCGGGGACAGCTGGCGCTGGCGTGGCGCGCGGGCGGTCCCACCGGCCCGGCGGCCCGCGCGCTGATCGACTTCGCCCGCTCGGTGCTGTGACCCGTCACTTGTCCATTGTGGACGTGTGAGCGGGGACCTCGAGCGGAAGCTCCGCCTGTAGGCTGGTTCCCGCGCCTTCCGGGCTCTCGAGGCGGAGGTGGCCCCCGACCGCTTCGACCCGGTCTTTGAGGCCGAGCAACCCGGTGCCCAGGGTGAAATCGGCGCCACCGACGCCGTCGTCGCGGACCGCGATGCGCAGCACGGCCTCCGCGGCGTCGTAGCGGACTGCCACCGCGGCCGACGAAGCGCGTGCGTGTTTGGCCGCGTTGGTCAGCGCCTCCGCGATGATGAAGTACGCACTGACCTCGACGTGCTCGGGCAGCGGCTGCGGCAGGTCCACGTCGAGCTCGACCGGGACCGCCGAGCGACGGCCGAGCGCGCGCACAGCCGGCGCGAGCCCGCCCGTGTCGAGGATCCCGGGGTGGATGCCGCGGGCGATCTCGCGCAGCTCGTCGAGCACGCCGGCCGCTTCGGTGGCGAGGTCGCCGAGATCGGCGGCCAGTTCGCCCAACTCCGGTGGCACCTCCGCCCGGGCCGAGTGCAGCCGCAAGGCGAGCGAGACCAGCCGCTGCTGAGCACCGTCGTGCAGGTCCCGCTCGATGCGCTGGCGCGCCTGGTCTGCGGCCGTGACGAGCCGGGCCCGCGACGCGGTGAGCTGCGCGTACAGCTGGGCGTTGTCGAGGGAAACGGCGAGCTGGCTCGCGATGAGCTTGACCGCGTCGAGCCGGTCCGCCGTGAACGCGCCGCGGATCAGGCGGTTGTCCAGCAGCAGCGCTCCGCGCAGGGTGCCGCGGCTGAGGATCGGCACCGCGAGCAGCGAGCAGCACCTGAGGTCGGCGAAGCACGGGTCGTGGGCGAAGCGGTCGTCGCGGGTGACGTCGTCGACGACGATCGGAGCCTCGGTCCGGCGGACGTACCGCAGCACCGACCTCGGCACCGCGGCGTCGGCCGCGGCGTTCGCGGGGGCGGGCAGGAGCCAGTCCTGCCGGTCGTCGCTCCACAGCGCCAGGTGGACGCCGGTGGCCCCGGTCATCGCGCTGAGCACCTCGACGACGCGCGAGTGCAGGCAGTCGATGCTCGTCTCGGAGCTGAGCGCCTGCGACGCCGACAGGATCCCGAGCAGGTCGAGGGTGCCCGTCGTGACCGTCGAGCGCAGGTGGGCGGCGGGCCGGGTGCCGGCGTCGGGTCCCGAGCGCAGCGCGGGGTACGCCCAGTCCAGCTGCGCCACCTTCGCGGTCGCGCCCCACGCGGCGTAGTCGTCGCGAGCGCGCGCCAGCAGGTCGAAACCGGTGTGCTCGATCCCGTGCGCGAGGTGGAAGCGCGCCGCGCGCTCGGCGATCAGCGCCCGGTGCCACGGACGCGCGCGCTGGACGACTTCCCGCCGCGCCGCGTCGAAGGCGCGGACGGCGCCCCGGAAATCACCGGCGACCCAGGCGCGTTCGGCCTCGGCCAGCCGCAGCAGGTGCAGGAAGTTCTCCGGTGCGTCCCCGACCCGAGTGGCCAGCCACAGCACCTCTTCGTCCACTTCGGACAGTAGGGCGGCGCGTTCGGTGTCGCCGGCCGCGCGGGCCTGTTCGGCGAGGGCGAGCCCGTGCAGCAGCCGGGCCTCGGCGGTGGCGTAGAAGCCGGCGGCAGCGGGCAGGAGCACCATCGCGTCCTTGCTGTGCCGCGCCAGGTCGGCCGGTTCACCGAAGAGGACGGCCGCGACGGCGTGGCACAGGTGCGCGTAGAACAGCGCGAGCGGATTGTCGGCGAAGCGGTCGAGCGGGATCGGATCGCCGGTGGCGGCGGGACTTTCGCCGCGGAGCACGTCGGCCAGCCACCGGTAGCTGTCGAGCCACTGGCCCGTCTGCTCGTTGCCGGTCCGGCGCAGGAAGGCGAACCCCTCGTCGACCTCCGCGACGAAGTTCTCCAGCGTCGGCGCGCAGTCCGCCAGGTACGGCACGGACAGCTGGTAGGTGTACCCCGCGTAGGCCAGATCGCCGGCCGCGATCAACCCGCTGCGGGCCTGCCGGGCCGCGCGGACCCCGTTCTCGATCGGCTCGAACCAGCCGCTGAGCGCGGCGAACATGTGTCGGGCCTGCGACGTGCCGGGCTCGTAACCGCGGGCTTCGCCCAGCGCCACGATCCGTTGCAACGCCCGGTACCCGGCCGAGTACGCGCCGCGTTGCGCTCCCGCGTGGTATGCGGCGTGGCTCGCCGGGCCGACCAGGGTCGGGCCCGGGCCGTGCTCGAGCCAGATCCGCAGGGCTTCCAGCCCCAGCCACGCGATCAAGTCGGGGTCGGCGACGAAGTAGGCCGTCGGCAGCGCCGCATCGATCAGGCGGCTCGCGGCCAGCAGGGCGGGGTCGGTGAGGTCCGGCCGGCTCAGCTCGTCGGCCGGGTCGCTGTGGTCCAGCCAGTGGTACAGACCGTCGAACCGCTCGTCGACTTCGGCGGGCAGCCGTTCCGCCGCGGGCACGTCGAGGCCGCATTCCCGCAGCGCTTCCAGGCCCAGGCTGATCGCTTCGGCGAACTGGGTCTGGTGGCTCAGGCTGCGTACGTGGACCGCGGTCGCGCCGGCGCGGTCCACCGCGCTCGGGCGCAGCTGTTCGATGATCCGGTACTCCGCGTCGGCTTCCGCCAGGCGCCCCGAGCTGAAGAGCGCCGCCTGACGGGCGGTGCGCAGCTCGGCCACCAGGTCCTGCTCGGCGGGATCGGCCGTCCGCAACGCGGCCGCGAGGAGCGCGCTCACCCGCGCGTAGTCGCCGGTCAATGCGGCTTGGTCGGCCGCGCGCCGCAGCAGCTCCGTCACCCGCTGCCGTTCCGCGGGAGCACCGACCGCGTCGAGCACCGGCAGGTACTGGTCGGCCGCGACCGCGAACAGGTCGGGCGCCCGCGCCAGCCGGCGCGCCATGGCCAGGTGCAGCGCCGGCCGCCGAGGGCCGAGCGTGGGCAGCACGGACTCGCGGATGCGGTCGTGGCGGAACCGCACCGCACCGGGCGCGCCGTCGGCCGGCACGAGGAGTCCCTCGTCGAGCGCGGGGGCCAGGCGCTGGGCCACCACGGCGGCCGCCTCGCCGGTGGCGGTCTCCAGCACCGCCGTCTCGACCTGCCCGCCCAGGCAGGCCATCGCCTCGACCAGCTGCCGCGACGGCGGTGGCAAGGCGTCGAGCCGCGCGGCCAGCAGGTCGCCGACCTCGGCCGGGCCGAGGTGAGCGCGCACCACGGCCGGGTCCCAGCGCCAGCCCGCCGCAGTCGCGGTGAGCACGCCCTGGCGGCTCAGCGAGTTGAGCAGCTGCACGGTTTCGTAGGGGTTGCCGGAGGTGCGCGGCTCGATCACTTCGACGAGCCGGGCGGCCGCGGCGGCGTCCGTGCGCAGCGTTTCGGCGACCATGGCGACCAGGCTCGGCGCGGTCAGGTTCCGCAGCCGCAGGTGCCGCACGCCGGCCCGGTCGCGGGCCCGCGCCAGCAGGGCCGCCGGCTCGGCCTCGCCGGCTCGCTGCGCACCGACGAGCAACAGGCCGGGGATCGGCTCCTCGTCCAGCAAGAGGTCGACGAACCCGAGCGGCCCGCGCCCGGCCCACTGCAGGTCGTCGAGGAACAGCACCACCGGCCGCTCCCGTGCGGCGACCGCCCGCAGGATCCGGACGCTGTTGTGCTGCGCCCGCGATTGCGCCGTGAGCGGATCGCCGGGATCGGGCGGCACCCCCAGCAGCGCGGCGAACTCCGGCACCACCGCCGTGACCAGGCCGGCGTTCGGGCCGACCGCGTCGAGGATCCGCCGCCGCACGCGGGCCAGCTCGCTCTCCGGCTCGGCCAGCAGCAGCCGGCCCAGCGAGCGGAACGCCTGGTAACAGCCGTCGAACTCCAGATCGCGCCGGTACTGGTCGAACTTGCCCGCCAGGAACCAGCCGCCCTGGTTGGTCACCGCCGGCCGCAGTTCGCCGACGAGCGCGGTTTTGCCCACGCCGGCCGCGCCGCTGACCAGCACGGCCCGGCACCGGCCCGCCCCGGCGTGCTCGAACGCCTCGCGCAGCGCGGCCACCTCGGCGTCACGCCCCACGAGGCGGGGCGGCGCCGTCAGCCCGGGCGGGAAGTCGTGTTCACCGATGCGCAGTGGTCCCGTGGCGCGCCCGGCGCGGGCGTCCCGCAGCCGGGCCAGGTCGTGGACGACCCCGTCGGCGGTCTGGTACCGGTTGTCCGGTTCCTTCTCGAGCAGGCGCGAAATGATCCCGGGCAGCGGTGCCGGCAGCGCCGGGTTGAGCTCGTCCGGTGGCACCGGGACCTGAGCCAGGTGGTCGTGGGTGAGGCGCAGCGGGTCACCGGAGCCGAACGGCGGCGCACCCGTGGCCAGTTCGTAGAGCGTCGCGCCCAGCGAGTACAGGTCGGCCCGCTGGTCCACCGAACGGCCGGTCCGCCCGGTCTGCTCCGGCGCCAGGTACGCCAGCGTCCCCACGATCTCGCTGCGCTCGGCCAGGTGGGCGTCCGGCAGCGACCTGGCCAACGCGAAATCCACCAGGCACGGGGCGCCGCCGCGGGAGATCACCACGTTCGCGGGCGTGATGTCCCCGTGCAGCACCCCGCGCCGGTGCACGGCGGCCACGGCTTTCGCCAGCCCCAGCCCGACCCCGATCAGGACGTCCGCGGGCAGCGGCTCCGCCACCTCGGCCAGGTTCGTGTCACCGGCGTCGGCCAGCACGATCGCCCCCGCGTACCGCGGCGTCTCCACGAGCTGCGCGACTCCCGGCACCCCGCGAAGCCGCTCCAGCACGGCCTGTTCGTGCCCCAGCCGCCGCTGCGCGTCCGGCCCCAGCGGCTGTTTGCAGACAACGGTCCGCCCGGCGACGGACAACCGGACGACGCGGGTGCGTGCGGTCTCGCGGAGGACGGCGACCCGAGCGGACGGATCCTGTTCCGGCAGCTCATCCATGCCCATCCGACACCTCCACGCACCGCCGGATCCACCGCAAACTCTGCCTACACCTGTTTCGGCGCGATGGCGACCCCCTTGGCCGGAGGTAAATCGTTTCCCGTTCGGCGCGGCCGGCCGCGAACCTCAAGCAGGCGGTGGGTGTTCCACCGCCAGTTTCTGGAGCCACGACATCGAGGTTTCGGCGGCGCGGATGCGTGCCGAGCGCGGCCCGTCGCCGGTGAGCTCGAGGCCCTCGTGCGCGATGGCGGTGAAAGTGGACAGTCCCGCGAGCTTGCGCAGCACCACTTTGCGCCACGCGTCGTCCTCGATGCGGAAGTAGGTGGTGCGATCGCCGGCTCGGCGGACGCGGCGCACGAGCTCGATGGCGGTGAGGTAACGCATGGTGGAGGTCAGCGACGCGCGGCTGGCGCCGATCGCCTCGGCGATCGAGCCGGCGGACTGCTCCGCCGGCTCGCAGACCATCAGCCAGCCCAGCACGCGCCCCGTGATCGGCGGCAGCCCCCACTCGTCCACGCAGAAGGTGGCCACGCGCTCCACCCACGCCAGCGCCGCGTCGTCGGTCATGCGATCACTGTGCCACGCCGAATTCGTAGCGCAGCACACCCTGGTCCATCCGCGCGAGCCACGGGATCCGCGCCATCAGCCGCGACCGGAAGCGGTAGCCGGGTGGCATCTTCGCGACGTCCGGCGAGTCGATCAGCCGCCGCTGCTCGACGAAGCGCAACGCCGGCGCCCAGCGTTCGACGTCGTGCGGGTCGTCGAAACCGTCGTTGAGCGCGATGCCGAGCCTCTTCACCGCCGGCAGCACCCGCGGCAGCATCCGCGACGACAGCCGCGAGTACCCCAGGATCAGCAGCGCGCCCCGGTCGAAGTGCGCGGTCACCCGGTTGAGCAGCGCCGGGAACGACCGGGGTGACATGAACGGGTACAGCCCGTCCAGCACCGCGACCATCGGCCGGTCGGCCGGCAGGTGGTCCAGCCAGTCGCCCGCGGCGAGCTCACCGGCCACCGGGTGCACGCCTTCGGCCTCCGGGTACAGCCGCCGGCGCAGGTCGATCACGGTCGGCAGGTCGACGTCGTACCAGTCCACGCCCGCCGGCCGCCGCACGCGGTACGCGCGGCTGTCGAGCCCGCAGCCGAGGTCGAGCACCACAGCGTCCGGGTTCCGGTCGACGAACTCCTGGACCCAGCGGTCGAAGATGACCCCGCGGATCCCGACGCTCAGGCGCTCCTTCAGGTCGAGCTTCGGCGTCGGCCCGAGTCGCGCGAAGTCGTAGTCCACAGCCTCGACCAGGCGTTTCGCGTGCGGATCGGCCAGGATCGGCAGCTGGGCGGCGGCGTCCAGGGCGCGGGCGTGGAGCGTGATGAACGCGGTCTCCTCGACCCCGCTCAGTGCGGCAGTGTTCACGTTGACCCCCTTTGTAGTAATTTCAGTCTTTACTGAAACGGCTGGCAAAGTCAACGACCTCAGCGGATCCCTGACACCGGCCGGAACCGCCGCACTGTGCTGCCCGCCACCCCCGGAAACGCTTGCACCAGCGCGAACTTCGGCGACGACCCGACGACGCCCGTCGACCCCAGCGCGTCGAGGTGGGCGGCTTCGCTGGTCCACTCCGCGTAGTTCGCGACGCGGGTGCCGTCGGCGCTGAGGTGGAAGTGGGCGCCGAGCCCGCCGGGGTGGGGGTCCGAATCGGCGAGGGCCTCGAAGACGAGGTCGACCCACGCCCGCAGCCGGGCTTCGTCCGGCCCGTCGAACCGGACGGACACCAGGACCACGCAGCCGGGCGGCGGGGCTTCCGGCCGGCGGGCGCTGCGGTAGAGCCGGTACTCGCTGCCGTCCGCGGGCGGGTAGGTGCCCCACTGCTCGTAGGTGAACCAGCCTTCGGCGCCCGCGAACGTCGTGTGGGTCAGCGCCTCTGGTGCCGCGGTGACCAGCGGCGGCGCGCCGCCGCCCTGGCGGATCCGCACGGTCGTGACGTCCGGGCGGGCCGGGTCGGGGTAGCTCATGGGTGCTCCTTCCGGGATCGGGCGCCCAGCGTCGAACTTCAAGCCGTCTTGAAGTCAAGCGTGTCTTGACGATCTGTAAACAAAGGCGTTTCCTTGGTGCCCGAGGAGGCGCGATGGGTGATGTGCTCGGGAAGGCGATGGTCGGCATCGGGCTCATGGCCGGCAGCGCCAACGTGATCATGCAACTCGGCTGGCCCCCGGTCGGCTACGGCGTGCTGGAGAGCCGCGTCGAATCGGGGAACCTGTTCAAGCACCCGCTGAAACGCGCGCGCACCACCGGCACCTACCTCGCCGTCGCGGCCTTCGGCACCGACGACGAGCGCGCGGCGTACCGGCGCGCGGTCAACCGGTCCCACGTCCAGGTCAAGTCCACAGCGGACAGTTCGGTGGCCTACAACGCGTTCGACCCCGAGCTGCAGCTGTGGGTCGCCGCGTGCCTCTACAAGGGACTCGAAGACGTGCACACGGCGTTCTTCGGCGGCACCCCGTCCGAAGCGCTCTACGCCGAAGCCGTCGTGCTCGGCACCACGCTGCAGGTGAAACCCGAGATGTGGCCGCGCGACCGCGAGGCGTTCGCGGACTACTGGCAGCGCGGGCTCGGCGCCGTCCGCATCGACGGCCGCACCCGCGCGTACCTGCGCGACATCGTCGACCTGAAGTTCCTGCCCCAGCCGTTCCCGCTGGTCTTCGGCGCGTTCCACCGCTTCGTCACCACCGGGTTCCTGCCGCGCAGCTTCCGCGAGCAGATGCAGCTGCGCTGGTCCCCGGCCGACCAGCGGCGGTTCGACCGCCTGACGCGCGCGCTCGGTTACCTCGTGCTGCGGTTGCCCGCCCGCGTGCAGTACTTCCCCTACAACGCCTACCTGCGCGACCTCCGCAAGCGCCGGCGGGCCGGCCGCCCGCTCGTCTGAACCGGTTGACCGGCGTCGTCGGCTGGGCGAGGCTGGGTCGATGAGCAGCGACGAAGTCCGCGAGGGCGTCTCCCTCACCCACCTCGACCAGCCGCTGTTCGCCGATGCCGGCGCGACCAAACGCGACCTGGTCGACTACCTCGACGCGGTGTCCGACCGCTTGCTGCCCGTGCTGCGCGACCGTCCGTTGTCGGTCGTGCGCGTGCTTCGCGGGCAGGACGCGTTCATGCAGAAGAACCTGCCGAAGTACACGCCGGAGTGGGTGCCGCGCGTGAAGCTGTGGGCGGAGAGTTCGAAGCGGGAGGTGTCGTACGCGCTGTGCAACGACCGCCCCACGCTCCTGTGGTTCGGCAACCAGCGCGCGATCGAGTACCACCCCACGCTCACGCACTCCGACGTCGCCGCCGGCCCGACGCACCTCATCCTCGACCTCGATCCACCGGAGGGCGCGCCGTTCTCCGTCGCGGTCGCGGGCGCGCGGCTGTGCCGCCAGGCCCTGGCCGACGCGGGGCTGTCCGGCGCGCTGAAGACCAGCGGGTCCAAAGGGGTCCACGTGTTCGTGCCGCTCGCGCCGGGTCAGGCGCACGAGGACGTCGCCGCCGCGACGCGCGCGG
This sequence comes from Amycolatopsis sp. NPDC051903, assembly GCF_044452505.1. Taxonomy (NCBI): domain Bacteria; kingdom Bacillati; phylum Actinomycetota; class Actinomycetes; order Pseudonocardiales; family Pseudonocardiaceae; genus Amycolatopsis; species Amycolatopsis sp. NPDC051903. Next base: position 286,877 of record NZ_JBITBT010000005.1, read on the forward strand.
TCGCCGCCCGAGCCGAACGCCTCGACCCCGCGCTCGCCACCACGGCGTTCATCCGCGAAGACCGCCACGGCAAGGTGTTCCTGGACTCGACGCGGGCCGGCGGCGCGACCGTCGTGGCCGCCTACAGCCCGCGCGTGCGGCCCGGTCTCACCGTGTCGTTCCCCATCCCGTGGTCGGCGGCCGACGACGTCACCCCGCGCGACTTCACCGTCCACACGGCACTCGGCCTGCTCGGCGACACCGACCCGTGGACGGCGGAAATGCCTGCGCCGCAAGTGCTTCCGGACGACCTCGTCGCGGAAGGATACACGATCCCGATCGCCCGCGTCGCCGCGATGCACGAAGGCAAGCGCCGGGCCCGCGCGCGCCGCCAGGCCGACGAGTAGTGGGCGCGCTCGCGCAGGCGTACCGGCGATTCGGTGAGGTCGACGCGGCCGGACAGCTCTACGAACGCGTCGCCGTCGCCCTGAGCGAGTCCGCGGAGGCGTTACGCGCCATCGAGAAAGCGCCCGCGCGCAAGCGGCGTCCGGAGCTGATCCTCGCCGCGCTGCACGACCTCGCGCTGGCCGGCCACGCACCGGCGCTGGCCGCGGCCTACGCCGCCGCGGACGCCGACGCGGCGGCTGCGGCGGCGATCGACTCACTGGTGCGGCTGACCGACGAGGTGGTGGACCTCGTCGCCCGCCGGCGGCCGCGGACCGGCGAGACCGGCCGCGGCGCCGTGCTGCACCCGCTCGTCGCCGAGGCGGCGCACCGGGCGGGCGCGACGGCGGTCGGGCTGATCGACGTGGAGTGCGGGGCCGGCTTCAACCTCACCGTCGACCGCGTCGGGATCACCTATGACACCGGCCCGGCCCTGGGTGACCCGTCGTCGCCGGTGCAGCTGTCGTGTTCGATCGTGGGCGACCGGCCCGCGCCGGAGCGCGCGTTTCCGGAGGTCGTCGCCCGCGTCGGAATCGATCGCGAGCCCCTCGACGTCACCGACCCGGACGACGCCCGCTGGTTGCGCGCCTGCGTGCAGCCCGACCAGCCGGAACGGGCCGCTCGACTGGCGGCGGAGCTGGCGCTGGCAGCGAAGGCCCCTCCGCTGCTCCTGCGCGGAGACGCCGTCGAGCTGCTGCCCGCCGCCCTCGCCCGGGTGCCCGCCGACGCGCTGCCGGTGGTCACGACGACGTGGGCGCTGTCGCGCTTCCCTGCGCAGCGCCGCGTGCGCTTCGTCGAACGCCTCGAAGCCGCGGCGGCCGCCCGGCCGGTCGCGTGGGTGTCCGCGGAGGGCGTCGCGGTCGCCCCCACCGTGCCGACCTACGGCGACCGCCCCGCCTCCGGCCACAGCATCCTCGGCGTAGCGGTGTCCGACGGCCCGGTGCTGCGGACCGAAGCCGTCGGCCGCTGCTGGTCACGCGGCCGCCTGCTGGCGTGGCTGGGTCAAGAGGTCGCAACAGCATGACCTCGTCCGGTGCCCCAGATGACGGCGAACCAGTTGTCTTCGCCGGTGGTTGTGGCGGCCAAAGGATCGGGCCAGTCGTCGAGGTGGGCGCCGCCGGCGTCGACGTGGTACTGGCCTTCCTCGCTGCGCGGGTCCAGTACCACGTCGTCGCCGTAGCGAATGGTGATGGCGATGTCACCAGGATCGCGAACTGTCCGCCGGCCCCCAACCCGCGCTCGGTGACAGAGGGCCGCCTGCTGGCGTGGCTGGGTCAAGGCAGCGCCAGCAGGTCTTCGTGCTCGACCGTCACCGTTTCGAGCGCGCGCGCCCGGTACGCCGGCAAGTCCAGCTCCGGGTTTTCCTCCGCCGCCGCGGAAACCCAGCCGCGGAACCACGTGTCGATCAGCGCCGAGTCTCCTGGGCCGAGGTGCCACGGCGACGGCGCGCGGTGCACCGTGAACCCCCGCGCGGCGAACTCGGCGGCGGCGAACGTGACCGCGTCCGGGCCGAGCCGGCCGTCGCGTTGCTGGTGCGCGTTGAACGCCGCCTCGACGGCGGCGTCGAGCGGGTCCGGCGGAGTCAGCGTCACCCGGCCGACCACCGACAACGTCAGCAGCGCCGGCACCCGCGCCGCGGCGCACGCCTCGACGAGGCGGCGGATCTCGTCGACCGTGAACAGGTCCAGCAGCGCCGACGCGGTGACCAGCGACGTGCCGGCCAGGTCCGCCGCGGTGAGCCGCGTGACGTCGCGGACCTCACCCGTCGCGTCGGGTACCCCCGCCGCGGCCAGCTTCACCAGCGTCGGGTCCCGGTCGTGCAGGAACCAGCGCTGCGGGCGCGGCAGCCGGCCCGTGAGCCAGCGGCTCATGGAACCGGTGCCGCAGCCCAGGTCGCGGACGACGACGGGCGCGCGCAGCGAGAGGGCGTCCACAAGGGACGCTGCCCGCGCCGCGGCGTCGGCGCCCTCGCGCAGCCGCAGCCATTCCGGTGCGTAGCCGGAAGCGTCCACAGTGCTCATCGGCTGCTCACAGCGAGCGTTCGTACCCGGCCGAGGCGACGTGCGACTCGTGCAGCGTCACCGAAATCCCGGACAGCCCGTGCGCGCCCTCGCCGAGCTCGCCCGCGTGCACGCGGTCCGCGAGCCGGTCGGCGATGACCTTGGCGAGGAACTCCGTGGAGGTGTTGACGCCTTCGAACGCCGGGTCGTCGTCGAGGTTGCGGTAGTTGAGGTCGGCCAGCACAGCGCCCAGCTGTTGCGTCGCCAGGCCGATGTCGACGACGATGTTGTCGGAGTCGAGTTCGGTGCGGCGGAAGGTGGCGTCGACGACGAACGTGGCGCCGTGCAGCTTCTGCGCCGGACCGAAGACCTCGCCGCGGAAGCTGTGGGCGACCATGATGTGGTCGCGGACGGTGACGCTGAACAAGTGGTTCTCCTTCATGAATCGACGATCACAGGTAGACGATCCGGTGCGCGAGCCCCGGCAGGTCCCCGCCGGCGAGGCGGGCGATCAGGTCCGGCAGGTCCGCGAACGCGGTTTCGCCGGTCACGAGCACGTCGAACGCCGGGTCGGCGAGCAGCCGCAGCGCGAGCGCCATGCGGTCGCCGTAGCCGCGGCGCGCGGAACGGGCGGGGGAGACGGTGCCCACCTGGCTGCTGCGGATGGTCAGCCGCCGCGAGTGGAAGTTCTCCCCGAGGGGCACGCTCACGCGGCGGTCGCCGTACCAGCTCAGGTCGACGACGGTGGCCTCGCGGCCGAGCAGCTCCAGCGACCGGGCGAGCCCGGCGTCCGTGGCGCTGGCGTGCACCACGAGGTCGAGGTCGCCCTCGGCGTCCTCGGGCCGGACGTAGCGGATGCCGAACGCGGCCGCGATCTTCTCCCGCGCCGGGTCGGTGTCCACGAGCTGGACGTCGACGCCCGGGAAGCGGGACAGCAGCCCGGCGACGCTGCTGCCGACCATGCCGGCCCCGACCACGGCGATCCGGTCGCCGACCAGGGGCGCGGCGTCCCACAACGCGTTGACGGCCGTCTCGATGGTGCCCGCGAGCACGGCGCGGGCGGCCGGGACGTCGTCCGGCACGACCGTGACCGCGGACGCGGGGACGACGAACTCGGTCTGGTGCGGGAAGAGGGAGAACACGGTGCGTCCGGCGAGCCCGGCGGGCCCGGCCTCGACGCGGCCGACGTTCAGGTAGCCGTACTTCACCGGGAAGGGAAAGTCGCCCTCCTGGAACGGCGCGCGCATCACCTCGTGCTGGCTCTCGGGCACGCCGCCGCGCAGCACCAGGCTCTCCGTGCCGCGGCTCATGCCCGAAAAGAGCGTGCGGACCAGCACTTCGTCCGGTCCCGGCTCCGGCACCTCCACCGCCCGGATCTCACCGGTTCCGGCGGATTTGAACCAGAAGGCCTGTCCCGTACGTGTCATGGTCGTCCTCCTCTGCCGCGAGATCGAGGCGATATGGCTGTCACCACCACTACACGATCACGTTCCACCGTGGGTTCACTCGTTCGGCAGCAGGCCGCGGGTGCCACAGCCCTGGTGGCCCTGCTGGGCGCGCTCGCCCTGACCGTCGGCCTCGGCGCCGGCGGCTGGACAGCGGGCCTGGCCTACGCCGTCGGCCTGTGGGCGCTGCTCGCCGGCGCCGCCCGCAAGGCCGGCGCCCGGTCGCTCGGCCCCGCCGACCACGTGACCCTCGCTCGCGCCATCCTCATCGGTGGCGTCACGGCGCTGGTCGCAGACCACCCGATCGGCGGAGCGCCGCTGGGCGTGCTCGTGCCGCTCGCGTCGGTCGCACTGGCCCTGGACGCCGTCGACGGCCAGGTCGCGCGCCGCACCGGCACGTCGTCCGCACTGGGCGCCCGCTTCGACATGGAGTCCGACGCGTTCCTCATCCTCGTGCTCAGCATCCTGGCCGGCGCCACGTTCGGCTACTGGGTGCTCGCGATCGGCCTGATGCGCTACGCGTTCGTCGCGGCCGCCTGGGTGTTGCCGTGGCTCAACGGCGAGCTGCCGCCCAGCCGGGCCCGCAAGACGGTCGCCGCGCTGCAGGGCGTGCTGCTCGTCGCCGCGGTCTCGCACTTGCTGCCCGCCGTGGCCGGCCTGGGCGTCGTGGTGCTCGCCCTGGTGCTGCTCGTCTGGTCCTTCGGCCGGGACGTCGGGTGGCTCCGCCGGGCCGCCGTCGCGGCCGCTGCCCCACCGCCGCCTCCTGCGCCCCGCCCGACGTGCGTCGTCCGCCCCCGCTCGGCCCTGCACCGCTCCCACCACCTCGCGACCCGCAACCCGTAACCGCCTCCCCGACGAGACGGGGATCACGCGCGAACGTTGCCCGCTTTTCCCCGCGCCGCGGGGCCTACCGGGTAGGCAACGGCCCGAGGTGGACCCGACGTGGTTCCGGATGCCGGACCCGTTCGGCTCACTGGGCCCCGTGGCCGCGGTGCCCGAACGGCTCAAGCCGATCCTCGCGGTGACGCTGCTGGTGCCGCGGGACCCGATCGTCTTCACCGAGGAAGCCGCGACGCTCGACGACCTCCCGGCCGGGCGGCTGATCGTCGGCGTCGGCAACGTGCTCGACGAACTGCGCAACCACAGCGTCGCGCCGGCCGAGCGCGGCAAGGTCTTCGACGAGCGCATCGACGCCGTGAAACGCCTGTGGACTCAGGAAAGGCCGAGTTCCACGGCACCTACGTCGACTTCGACCCCGTGTACAGCTGGCCCGAGGAGGGCGACGCGGTCCACGCCGAGGTCTTCGTAGGCGTGGATGAGCGCCGCGTCAGTCGGCGTGCAGGTGACGGTCACGGGTACCGCGCGGCCCGCACGGTCGCGCAGGTCGCCGATGAAGGCGCGCAGATCGGCGACGGGCAGGGACGGTGCGAGCCAGCCGTCACCGCGATCGGCCGTGCGGCGCAACGCGGCCTTGCTCCAGCCGCCGAGGTACAGGGGCGGGTGCGGGCGCTGCACGGGTGGCAGCCACCTTGACCGCGGCGCCGGCCAACCTCGCGTCACTCCTCGGCTGCTGAGGCCAGCTTCCCGTCCATCCGCTCCGCGTCCCCCGCCCGGCCGTGGGCCCGGAACAGCTCCCGCGCCCGGTCCCACGCCTCCCGCGCCGCCGGTGCGTCGCCCAGGGCCGCGTGCGTGTCGCCGAGGTTGGCGAGGATCACCGGCTCGTCGTACGCGTCGTCGGTTTCCCGGGCGAGCGCCAGGGCCGCGCCGTAGTGCGCCAGCGCCACCTCGTACTCGCCCAGTGCCTGCGCGATGTACCCGAGACTGTCCAAAGTCACCGTTTCCGCGCGGTGGTGGTTGTGCTTGCGGCACAAGGCCAGCGCCTGTTCGCAGTACTCCCGCGCCTGCCCGAGCCGGCCGAGTTGCGCGGTGTACCAGCCGATCGTGTTCAACGCGTCGGCTTGGCGCAGGCCGTTGTCCCGAGCCCGGTAGTGCTCCAACGCGGCCGCGGTGTGGCGGAGGGCGCCCTCGAAATCGCCGCTCTGCCCGAGTGCCCAGCCGAGCGCGCGCGAGGCGTCCGCGGTCAGATCTTCTTCCTGCGCAAGGGAAAGCGCGTCTCTCAGGTGCTCAAGTGCGTCGGCGTGTGACCCGACACGCGTGCGCGCCGTCCCGAGGTACATCAGCGTGATCGCCTGCGCCTCCTGCGAACCGAGCGCCCGCGCGGCCGCGAACCCGGCTTGCCACGCGGTGAGGTCCTCGACGAGCTGCCCGCGCAGCACGTGGAACCCGCTGAGGCTCCACGCGAGCTGCCACACGTCGTCGTGCGCGTCGCGGCGGCCCGCGGACTCCAGGGCCGCGCGGAGGCTGTGCTGCTCCTCGTCGAACCACCGCGTCGCGGCCCGGCGGTCGGCCAGCGGCAACGGCGGCCAAGCGGGCGCGGCCAGCCCGATCGACTGCCGTTCCGGGCGCAGCAACCGGTTCGCGGTGCCGGCGGTGTGCAGCAGGAAGTCCGTGAACCGCCGCAGCGCGTCGGCGCGTTCGGCCTCGTCGACGAGCTCGTCCGCGTACAGCCGCAGCAGGTCGTGCATCCGGTACCGGCCCGGCACGTGCTCGTGCACCAGGTGCGCGGCGACGAGCCCGCGCAACACCGCGCGCGGCCGCGAGAGCCCGATGAGCGCGGCGGCGCCGGCGAGGCTGACGTCCGGCCCCGGCGCCGCGCCCAGCAGCCGGAACACCCGAGCCGACTCGGGATCCAGCGCGTCGTAGGACCACGAGAACACCGCGCGCAGGTTCGTCGCCAGGTCACCGGCGTCGAGCGCGTCGAGCCGCGCCGTCGCGTCCCGCAGCTCCTGCGCCAGCACCTCCAGCCGGAACCGCGGGTTCGCGCCCGCCCGGCTCGCCACGACGCTGATCGCCAGCGGCAGTCCGCCGCACCAGCGCACGAGTTCGGCCACGGCCGCCGGTTCCGCGTCCACGCGCGTGGCCCCGAGGTGCTCGATCAGCAACTCCCGCGCCTCGCGGTCCGCGAGTTCGCCGAGGTCCAGCAGCTGCGCGCCGCGCACGCCGAGCCCGCCGAGACGGTTGCGGCTCGTGATCACCACCGTGCACGTGTCGCTGCCCGGCAGCAGTGGTTCGACCTGCGCCGCGTCGCGCGCGTTGTCGAGCACCACGAGCAGCCGTCGCCCGGCCGCGAGGCTGCGGTACAGCGCGAAACCGCGTTCGGGATCGGCCGGCACGGCCGCGGGCGCGACGCCGAACGCGTCGAGGAAGTGCCGCACCACCGATTCCGGGCGCAGCGGCGCGCCGGTCGGGTCGTAGCCGCGGAGGTTCACGTACAGCTGGCCGTCGGGGAAGCGCGTGAGGTGCTGGTGCGCCCACCGCAGCGCGAGCGAAGTCTTGCCGATCCCGCCGGCGCCGCCGATCGCCGAGATCGCGACCGTTCCCGACCCGCCGGCCATCACGGCGTCGAGCTCGGCCAGCTCCGCGTCGCGCCCGACGAACCACCGCGACGGCGCGGGCAACTGCCGTGGCACGGGCGTTTCGCGCGGCGGGCTGAGCTCCGGGTCGGTGAGGAGGATGCGCTGGTGCAGCTCCCGCAGCGCCGGGCCGGGGTCGGCGCCGAACTCGTCCGCGAGCCGGCGGCGGATCCGCTCGAACTCCTCGAGCGCACCCGCCTGCCGCCCCGCGCGGTAGCGGGCGAGCATCAGCTGGCCGGCGATGCGTTCGTCGAGCGGGTACGCGGCGGCGCGCTGCGCGGTGTCGGCGAGGACGGCGTTGTGCTCACCCAGCTGCAGCGCGAGGTCCGTCCGGTCGAGCTGCGCCGACAACCGTTCGGCGCCGAGCGTCTCGCGCATCGCTTCCGCCCACGGCGTGTCCAGACCGGCGAACGCGTCGCCGCGCCACAGCGCGAGGGCTTCGTCGAACAGGTCCGGCCGCCGCCCTTCGCGCGCCCGCGTGAGGAGTGACCGGAACAGCACCACGTCGACGGCCTCCGGTTCGACGCTGACCACGTAACCGCCAGGGCCGTGCTTGATCTCGACGCCGCCGGCGGCCGCGAGCGTGCGGCGCAGGCGGGAGAGGTAGCTGGCGAGCAGCCGGTGCGCGCGGTACGGCGGTTCGCCCGCCCACACGCGCTCGACGAGCCGCTCCGTCGGCACGGGCCGGTTCACGTCGGCGAGCAACGCCGCGAACACCCAGCGCTGCCGCGCGTGCCCGAGGTCGAGGGGCTCGCCGTCGAGGTGCGCCTCGACGGAACCGAGCAACCCGAACCGGACGGTGGTCATGGCCCATGCTTACCGCACCCGTGCCGTCGCGGTCGAGAAGGGCCGTGCTGTCGGGAAGTTCGGTGACCAGCGATTTCGGTGCGGCCGAGAAAAAGTTCGAACTCGCGTGAACCGATCGCGTACCCGGCCCCGTGTCACAGGCAACATCGGCTCCGGATCACCTCGGAGCCCCGGTTGAGCCCCTCGAAACCCTGGAGTTCCCACCATGTTCCGCAAGCAAGCTCTGTTCCTCGCTGCCTTCGTCACGGCCGGCGCGGCCCTCCTCTCCGCCTGCGGCGGCCAGACGGACGGCACCCCGAACGCGGCGCCCGCGTCCGCCGGTTCCGCTGTCGACGCCGGCGCCGGCGGTGGCCTCGACCTCCTGTCGGGCACTGCCCGCAGCAACAACGCCCCGACCGACACCGGTGACCTGGCCCCGGCGAGCGCGCCGGAGCAGGTCCGCACCAAGTGGGTTTCGCTGCGCGCCGGCAAGGCGGGCGACCTCAACCCGGTTGTCCTCAACGGCAAGGGCATGACGATCTACCGCTTCGACAACGACTCCGCGCACCCGTCGAAGTCCACTTGCAACGGTGACTGCGAGAAGAAGTGGCCGCCCGTCAAGGTCACGAAGGGCACGAAGGTGTTCCTCGCGGGCATCAAGAAGTCGGCGATCGGCGTCGTCAAGCGCGACGACGGTTCGCTGCAGCTGACGGTCGGCGGCTGGCCGGCGTACACGTTCTCGGGCGACAAGAACCCGGGCGACACCAACGGTGAAGGCGTCGGCGGCACGTGGTTCGGCATGAGCCCGACCGGTGGCAAGGTCCTGCCGCCGTCGTCCTCGAGCCCGTCGACGGACCCGTCCGCGCCTTCTTCCGACGACAACAGCAAGGCCGCCAGCAGCACGATCCTCTTCGACGACGCGTTCTTCAGCGACAACGGTGCTTCGCAGGGTCTGTCCTTCGGTGCCGGTGACAACGCCTGCCAGAACCTGGCCCGCCCGGACGTCACCTCGTCGCTGACCACCGACGGCGCGCTCAAGATCTGGAGCGGCAAGAACTGCACCGGCAAGTCCAAGGTCGTCACCGGGGACGTGCGCGACCTGTCCGCGCTCGGCTTCGACGACGCGATCGAGTCCGTCCACTTCGGCGCCTGATTCCCCTCGAGCCGGTGCGGCCCCCAAGCCGCACCGGCTCGTTTTCCTTTGGAGGAGCGATGACTTCGCGGTTCACGTGGGTGGCGACGCTGATCGCCGGTGCCGTGCTGCTGGCCGGGTGCACCACCGCCGTCCAGGGCAGTGCGGGTGTCGAGAAGCTCGACCCGGAGAAGGTCGCCGGCCTCGCCATCACCGACGGTCCCAGCGGTCCGAAGCAAGGCGTCGCGGACGCCGGCCTGCCCGTCGCGAACACCGACGGCGGCGCGATCGACAAGCTCGCCGCCAACGCTGTCGCCGACGTGCAGCAGTACTGGACCGAGCAGCTGCCCGACAGCTTCGGCAAGGACTACAAACCGGTGGGGCAGCTCATCTCCTACGATTCGCGCGGCCCGGGCCTGAACGTCTGCGGCTCCACGACCGCCGGCCTCGTGAACGCGTTCTACTGCCCCTCGGGTGACCTCGTCGCCTGGGACCGCGGCGAGCTCCTGCCCATGCTGAACGACTCGTTCGGCCCGATGTCCGTGGTCGCCGTGCTGGCGCACGAACTGGGCCACGCGGTGCAGACGCGGCTCGGCCTCAGCCCGAACACCCCGTCGATCGTGAAGGAGCAGCAGGCCGACTGCTACGCCGGCACGTTCTTCCGCTGGGTCGCCGAAGGGAATTCGCCGCACTTCCAGGTGTCCACCGGCACGGGCCTCAACCAGATCATGGCCACCCTGTTCTTCATCCGCGACTCCGCCGGTTCGAGCTTCGACACCGCCGGCGCCCACGGCAGCGCGTTCGACCGCGTGTCGGCGTTCCAGTTCGGGTTCACCGACGGCCCGAAGCGGTGCGCCGCCATCGACAACGCCGAAGTCGTGAGCCGCACCAGCCAGCTCCCGTTCTCCCAGAAGGACCTGTCCACAGGAGACGGCAAGGGCAACCTGGACGTCGACGACCCGGCGAACCTGCAGGACCTGGAAACCACTCTCCGCGCGGCCTTCCCGGGCTCGTCGCCCCAGCTGACCTCCGCCGCGGTGTCCTGTTCGGACGCTCGCGTGACCTCACCCGCCGCGTACTGCCCGTCGAGCAACACGGTGTCGGTGGACTTGTCCGCGTTGCGCCGCATCGGCACCCCGCCCTCCCGCGGCAACACCGGCGGATTCGGCGACTTCGCCGCGTTCGCCGAAGTCGCGTCGCGGTATGCGTTGTCCGTCGAGAAGTCCTCGGGTCTGCGCCTGGACGTCCCTTCGACGGGCCAGCTCACGGCCTGCCTCACGGGCATGTGGGCCGGCACCCTGACGCCCGACAAGAAGGGCGCGCTGGAGCTGTCGCCCGGCGACCTCGACGAGGCCATCGCCGAGCTGCTGTCGCCGAAGAGCGTCATCGCCTCCGACGCCTCGGGCACCGCCGTGCCGTCGGGCTTCGCCCGCGTGGAAGCCTTCCGCGCCGGCTTCACGTCCCCGAACGTCGCGACGTGCACGAGCAAGTACACCGGGTGATCTCCGGTGTGGCAAGCTGGGGCGAGGAGCGAGACGAACGGGGTTGACGTGACCGACACTCCAGGCACCGTGCCCGTTGGCATCGACCCGACCATGCCCTCGACCGCGCGGGTCTACGACGCCGCTCTCGGTGGTAAGGACAACTACGCGGCTGACCGGGAACTGCTCGACCGGATGATCCGGGACGTGCCCGAGGTGGTCGAGATGGCGCGGATGAACCGCGCCTTCCTCATCCGCGCGTGCCGCTTCCTCGCCGACAACGCCGGCGTCCGGCAGTTCATCGACTGCGGTTCCGGGCTGCCCACCGCGGAAAACGTGCACCAGGTCGTGCAACGCATCGACAACGACGCCACCGTGGTCTACACCGACAACGACCCCACGGTGCTCGCCCACGGCCGCGCCCTGCTCGTCGACAACGACCACACGCACATCATTGACGCGAACGTCTTCCATCCCGCCGAGGTACTGGAACACCCCCAGGTCCGCGCCACCATCGACTTCACGCAGCCGGTCGCCCTCCTGCACCTGGCCGACCTGCACTTCTACCCCGGCGACCCGGCGGCGCTCATGGCCCAGTACCTCGACGCGCTGCCGTCCGGCTCCTACGTCGTCGTGTCGCACGGCCTGAACCCGGAAAACGAGCACAGCCACGTCGCCCGCAAGTTCGAAGCGATCTACCGGGCCTCATCCGGCTCAGTCCTGTTCCGCACCCGCGCCGAAATCGAACGCATCCTGCACCCGTCGATGGACGTGATCACCCCCGGCTGGGTCATCCCCGGCGAATGGTGGCCCGACGGCCCCAACCTGAAACCGTGGACCCCCGGCGAACAGTGCGTGTGGGCGGCCGTCGCCCGCAAACCCTGACCGTTGATCACCGGGTGCCCTCTCTCGTATCTTTGCCACGAGGGAGGGCACTCTTTTGTCTGACGACTACTGCAAACACGACCTCGTGGTGACTTCCTGCGCCTACTGCAAACCCCCACCACCAGGCGTCTCACCTTCCGGCTGGCGCACCTCGACGGGCACGGCCTACCACAACTCCCCAGACTGCCCCTTACTCCTCCGCGGCCAGCGCTACGCCGCCTCCCGGGGCAACGACACCCACGCCCCCACACCCATCCACTGGTCCGACGTCGTCCCCGGCACCCTCGCCCCGTGCGAACACTGCTGCACCCCCACGACCTTCCGCCCCTGCTACGTCCTCGACGGCACGTCTTGGCTTCCCGGCCGCCTCTCCTGGGAACCCAAGCCCCGCCCCGACGGCCTCTGGCACGCCCGCGTCCTCTACACCCGCGACGGCGAGCAGATGGACACGATCCGCAATCAGCACGACGTTCGGCCGCGTTGAGCCGCCGGCGCCTTTGCCGGCGTTGACGACGTCCGCGGCCCTCTCGTCGGCCGTCTCCCGGGTGCGGGAGATCACTGCGACACCTACCATGTGAAGTCGAATGAACACGTAGAGGAGTGGCTTGTGGGGTTCACGGTGGATTCCTTCCAGGTCGGGCTCTACGGCGGCCTCGTGAAGAACCATCGGGATGATGCGCACGCAGCAGAAAGCTTCGCGTCCGGGAATCTGCAGATCGGCGCGCAGCCGGGGCTGATCGCCGAGCTCGTGGGAAGCCACGAACAGGCGAAGGCTGACATCCTCACGGCGCTGACCGCGCTCACTTCGGTTTGCGAGGCGAGCAGTGCGGAGCTCGACCGGGCTCGGCAGATGTACGACGGGATCGATGACGAAGCTGCCGCCCGCGTCGATCAGGCCTATCCCGACCCGGGTGGCCCTCCGCAAGTCCCCACCTTGCCCGGTATGCCCGGGGACACCAGCACGCAAGTTGTCCAGCAGGCCACGTTCCCGGCGGAGCGGCTCACGCCACCTCAGGCTGCGGAGTTCACCAATCCCATTCAGCTCGTGAACGATCTCGGCAACCTGATCAGTCCTGGATACTGGGTGCAACAGTTCTTGGACGCGACGATTCACGTAAACCCCGTCGAAGAGTTCTCAAACTGGGTGGCGGGTGACTGGGAACAGTTCGCAAAAGCGTCGGATGCCTTGAACTCGTTGTCTGCGTTCTCCGGCGATCTCGCGCAGGACTTGAAGGTGAACATCACCGCGCTGCTGACGACCTGGACCGGCAATGCGGCCAATGAGGCGTTCCACTACTTCAACGGCCTCGGTGACACCATCAACGGCTACGCCCAGGGTTTCTCTACGTTGTCGAGCAGGTATCGTGAAGCGGGCCAAGGTGTTTGGGAGTTCGCCGAGACCATCAGTGACATCATCCAGGACATCTTCGACAGCATATTCTGGGGTGTCATCGAGATCGCCGCGGGAGGTGTTCTCGCCGAAACTGTCGTCGGCCCAGCTGTTCTCTGGAGTCTTGCTGCTCTCGAGTGCAAGAATGTGGTCGATGGCTGGAAACAGATGACCAACTTGCTGATGAACGTGCAGAACACAATCCGGACAATCCACGGGAGCATCCTCGAAGTGATCGGTTCGGGCGGTGCTTTCGAGGCGCACCCGTTGCCGGCAGGTTACGACCACCCGGGAGCTTGACGATGCCCGAGCAAGGACCGCGATTCTCTGTAGATCCTCTCGTGGATCGTGGTCGTCGTGCACTGCTCGCCAAACTGGCGGCGAACACGGCCAAGCCAGGCATGGCTGAATTGGCGCGCGAGCTCCTGGCCGGCAACATCTCGCCGCGAGAGGCCGTGAACTCGAACGTCTACTCCGCCGTGCTCAACGACACGACGTCGGGGTTCACGCGGTGGTACGGAGCTCTGTCCGAAACCGAAAAAGATGCCAGCGCCGAATCGGGACGAGAAGCCTTGTTGCGATTGGCCGACGAGGACCAACAGGCACCACCGAAGCGCGCGTCGGCGCTCGCTCAGGATGAGGACGACGACTTCTCGGAAAGGGATTGGCTGGATGGCTGACAGCCCGGGTGGGTCGCCCCTGTACGACACGGACGCCATCCTCCGAAAAGCGTACTTCGGTGCGATGCTCCTCTGTGCCCTCTTCGCCGCGCTGGCGGTCTGGGGTGTGGTCCGCTACCCGCATTGGCTCTGGGCGGCGCCGATCGTCACCGCTGTCGTGGCGGCCTGGACAAACCAACGTGTGCGCAGCGTTTCCCGGCGCGCCGCCGCGGTGTGGTTCGGGCTGGCTACCCTCGTGCTGATCATCGGGTCTGGAGTCCTGCTGGGCGTGTCACTCCGGCTGGCCAAAGCCTGACTTTCGTCCGTTCTCGAAGCTCACCGCCCGAGAGCGTCGGACCCCACCCCGCTGTCACCATGGCCCACGGTTCGGCATCAAGGAACGGTTCCTCGACCCCAGCACCCGCGGCGTTGCCGACCGTGGCTCGGTCGTGTTCGTCCACGACCACCGCAATCGCGGCGCCGGTACGGCTACCCCGCGGCGACATCAACTCGTGGCAGCAGGTCACCGTGGTGCACGGCAGCAGCACAAGTGGCGGCGAACGCGCGCTCGAGTGAGGGACAGGTTGCCGGTGACCGCCTTCAGCCCTCGAAAAGACGCCAAGCCGGGAGTCGGGACGCATCCGTCGTGGTGGTGCGCAACAACTTGGTTCGTTCCAGTTGCAGCCGGAGGTGGTGATGCGGCGCACGGTGCCCGTTATAGCCGTGATCGAGGACCACGGCACGCTCGAGTGACCCGGTGCCAACGATCGCGTCAGCGACGTAGCCGTTTCGCCGCTCCGCGAGGCTCACGGTGCCTGACGCCCGCCGGGTCAACCATTGGTGCAGCAGTGCGTCCAGCGGATTGGAGTCCGTGGGGAGGGGCTGAACCGAAGCACCTTCGGCTGCCGTGCTCAGCGCTTCGCCGACGCCGCCTCGGATGCGCCACGTTTCCCGGTCGCCGACGACGATGAGGTGACTACGCGCTCGAGTGATCGCGACGTTCCACAGCGTTCGTTGCCGTAGCAGCCAGTTGAGTGACGGAACCGGAAAGCCCCGGCCTGCAACCAATGAGAAGACGATAACGTCCTTTTCTCCTCCTTGAAACGTGTGCACGGTCCCGACCTTGACCCTCGCTTCATCGGCCCACTGGCGTTCCAACAGCCGTTGTTGCCCGGTGTATGGGGTCACCACTCCGATCTCGCCGCCCTGTGGAAGGTCGCGGAGCAACCGCGTAAGCACTTCACTGACCTTCTCTGCTTCACGCACGTTGAACCAGGAGTATCCGCGGTCGCGGGTCGCTTCGCCGACGACGTCAACCCAGGCGACGGCAGGCAGTCCAGAACGGGATCGTGCGCGGACATCGGTCAGTACGGTCAGGCGGCCGCCGTAGAAGTGGGTGTTGGCGATAGCGGCGATGTCCGGATGACAACGGTAGTGCTCGTCGAGCAACATGGCTCGTCCCGCCACGTTCTGCAGCGCTTGGAACGCGGAGTACCGGTGGTAGCTCAACTGTCGGGTTTCGAGCGTTCCTGCCGGGATTGCGCGTTCGCGGCGTATCTCGGCTTCTTGCGCGGCTTGGAGGGTGATCACCGGACCGAGTTGCATCACGTCGCCGATCACGAGGGCTCTGGCTCCGCGGTAGAGCACCGGGATGATCTGCGGTATCGAGCACTGGCTGGCCTCGTCGACGATCACGAGGTCGAACAGGGCCGGCGTCGTCGGCATGCGGCGAATGCTCAGCGTTGTCGTCGCCCAACCGCGGACGTGGGGCAAGCACCGGCGCAGCTCGCCCCAATCGCTCCTGTTGTAGTCCGATGCCGCTCGAACCAATGCTTCGATGGTGTCTCTGCCCATGACGGCGTTCGAGTGAACGGTCGACTTGAGCAGCTCACGTGAAGTGGAGGCTACCCGTTCGACGGCGCGGGCCAGCGCGGTTTCGATTGCGTGATCATCCGGGAGTTGCCGAGCGCGCGTTCTTTCGCGGTACCAGGTGTTTTCGTTGCGTGCCCAGTCGGCGATTGCCTGGCAGACGGCGACTGTGGCGACTCCGCACCAGTTCACGCGCCGGCCGAATCGGGCACGGCGCCAGCCTCCGAAGAACCGCGCACCGGCGGCGCGCTCGGCAGCTTTCGTCAGCTTGGTGAGGTCGATGCTCTGGAAGCGCGCACTGACGTCGTTCGCAGGCGCGCCCAGTGCCGCGGCGAGGTTTTCGCGTTGTGCGGCGATATCCAGCAGGGAACGCTCCGCAAGGGCCTTGTTCTCGGCCAGCCGGTTTGCCTCCCGGAACTCCTCCTGAGCACAAGACAGTTCGGCCACCGCGGTGGGGATGTTCTTGTCCGGAGGCCGGATCGTCAGGAGTTCGCTGAGAGATCGTTGTTCCAGCTCCCGATTGACTCGGTTTCCCGTGCGCACAACGGCGCCGGGAAGGATCTTTTGACAGCGGTTCCACACCTCGTCGACCGCCTGGTTGTTCGTGGAGGCAACCAGGACCGATTGCCCGCTGGCGATAGCCGTGGCAACCACGTTGGCGACCAGCTGGCTCTTGCCAGTCCCCGGCGGGCCGGTCGCGACCGTGAGCCGATGGGTCATCGCTGCGTCGAGGACTGCTCGCTGACCGTCGTTGATCGGCTGCGGAAACACTGGTCGCCACCGCCGTGGGGGCTCTTGCGGGGGCGTGTCGAGGAGCGCTGCCAAGGCCGTTTGGTGCACGGTGGCTTCGTTTGTACCGATGTGGTCCAGGTCTTTGAGAAGCGAGTTGTTCACCTTTTCGGAGCTGTCCGATCGTACGAGGAAGAGCGTGCCGGAGTTGCGCGCTCCCACCACCGGAGTCCGCACTTCGATCTCGGGTTCCAGGGACGTCGGACGGAGTTCCTGGACCGCGGACAGCCCGAGCTCTTCGAGGTAGTACCGGATCTCCTGAAGCATCTGCCCGTGCATCCCGGCCTGCCAATGCGACCGATAGGTCTCGAGTAACTGCTTGGCGCCGGTTTCGCCCAACAGGTGCGTCGCCAGGCCAGGGTGAGGCGTAATCGTCCCCACGGGTTTGAGACCCGACCCACCTTCGACCTGTACCACGGTGACTCTGGTGAGCAAGAGCGGCGCGAACAGCGGGCGGGGGTAGGCTCGGCCCGAGCGGTCCTTCAGGAGAACGATCGCGGGATACCCGTACCACAGCTCGGTGTTCTCGTCGGCCTGACTGGCGAGTTCCATCAGCTCGTCGGGGAGCGGGATTCCCCCCGACTCGTCGAGGTCGTGTGACAGCATGCGCTCGTGCCCGGGAATGCACGCGTAGCGGCGGCTCGTCTCGTGGACCTCCATGAGGGGCCATTGTTCGGAGCCGATGAGCAGGCAATCCCGGTAGTACCCGAGCAGAGCTTGCCAGCTCTCGTCTGGCTGTTCTTCGGCTCGGACGGTGGGAACCGGAACGGGCGGCCGATCGGAAGAGCCACGACGGCTGGCTGCCGGTACAGGTCCGCCGACTCGGCAACGCGCGAGGTCGATCCTCTTGTTGACCTTGTCCGCCGAGATGACGGGCGCCTGGGGCGAGTGGGTGCCGGCCTGGCGAACTTGCTGGTTGACGTAGTGGAAGAGTTCGTCGACGGAGATGAGTCCGTCTCCTCCGGTATCTCCCTTACCGGTGTCCAGGGCGGCGACGAGTTCCGCGGTGAACACCGACAGCTGAGGTCCTGCGCTCGGTCTGGTGTCGACCCACGACTGTTCGTTCGGTCCGCTGGAGGCCATCACATACACACCCCGAGGCGCGGGAAGGCTGCCAGGTTCCGGCGACGCTTTGGCGAGCCGGGTGACGAAGCCGAGGGTGTAGCCACCGCTGTAGCAGCAGTCGAAGATGGCGACCTTCCGCCCGGCCAGACTTTGCTCGAGCTGCTCGTTCACGTACGTCGCGCTCACGCCGCTGCGTTCGCAGTCGTCGAGTGTGGTGTCGGCCGCGACGAAGTAGAACTCGGAAGTGGTTTCCCTGAGGCGATGTCCGTGGCCGCTGATGTACAGCACGCCCAGGTCGTCTTCGGCGAGCCGGCTCAGGAAGCCGCCGACTTGGTTCCGCATCTCCGCGGCCGTTGGATCCAACACCACCGTGACTTGGTCGAACTGTCCGACCGCCGGATCCCGCAGTACTTGCTCCAGTGCCCGCGCATCGGCGTGGGTGCATGGCAGAGGTGGGAACGAGCTGGAGTCCTGGTAGTTGGCGTTACCGATCAGCAGAGCGCACTTGCGGCCCGCTCCGCTCATGACCGCCCGTCTTCGAGCAGCTTGGCGATGATCCGCTCCTGCGCGTCGTCGAGCCCCGCGGGAATCTCCACCTCGACATCTCGGACCTTCATCCGAACCGTGCGACGTTTTGTGACAGCCCACTCCTTGATGAGGGCGAGGAGCACGGTGCCGGTCGTGGTAGCCGCACCGCTGAGGAAGACCCACAGCGTCACTTCGCCGACGCCAGTTCCCTTCGCGCCGTTGACTTCCGGTCGAAGCGCGGAAAACCGCGCTTCGCAACCGTCCACTTCTGCGATTTCGGAGGCCAACGATCGGGCGAGTATTTCTCCCGAAATTGAATTGCCGCCATCGGGCATCCACAGCTCGCACGTCGGCGCGGAGTTGTCCATTGGCCCCCCTCGGGCTGGTTCCACCGTCCCAAGATCACGGTAGCGGCGGAAGACTACACCCGCTTCACCCCTTCGTGGGTATTGGGTCCGAACGAGTGATACCGATTATTGTCGCCCGTTCAATAATTGGAGAATTGCCGTTGAGCTGCGATAATCGGCTGGTCTGGGCGGCGAAGAAAAAACCGTACGAACGTAATGCTCGAAGAATTCACCGATCTGGTCCAGTCTGAACTTCGACCGATTCATCCGCTTTGAGGTCTTTTCCCGCTCCGGCTGACGATCATCCTCGGCCAAGAGCGTGGCGAACCCGTGTTCGTCAACACCGCCACTGCTGCGGAAAGGCTGCATCGCAAAGCGACAACACCGGCTTGGCGAGGCGTTCCGACGGTCCGAAACCCTTCGCGTCCGGTCTGTGGCACGCCGTCGATCGTGGTGCCGCCGTGGCTCTGCGGCTGGGCGGCGGCCTCTTCGACGGAACCGTTGAGCCGAACGAGGAGAAACGATTCGTGCCTCGTCGACGACTAGATCACCGTTACGCCAGCCCTGAAGGGAAGTTTGTGAACGGCACGCACGTTCGGTCACCGAGTTTCGGCTGGCCTGTGGCTGGCCCGTTGCGCGGAGACGAACCCCGTTGTGAAACCGAGAGAGAGGAAGTGAAGTGGTCGCGGCGCGCGAGACGACCCTGCAGGAGCTTCTGGAGGGATCGAAGCAGTACCAGGTTCCTCTGTACCAGAGGACGTACTCGTGGAAGAGCGGTCAGCTCGAGCGGCTGTGGGAGGACATAACACAGCTGGCGAAGGATCGCGCTGACGATCCGGAACTGACCCACTTCATGGGATCGGTGGTGCTCGCGCCCAGCCCGGCTAACGGCGCCACGGGGGTGCAGGGAGTTTCTGGTGATCGACGGCCAGCAGCGTCTGACCACGTTGTCGATCCTGCTGTGTGCGATACGAGACTACCGTGCCAAGCGCGAGGATGCGGAGCACCGGGACCGGATCGACCAGCAGTATCTGATCAACAAGTGGAAGAATCAGCGCCTGAAGCTCGTGCCGACGCAGGCCGATCGCGCTGCTTACCTGGCCTGCCTGAACTCCAGTCCGCAAGCCGGCGGCAGCGACCGTATCGGTGCTGCCTACCGCTTCTTTTCGGCGCAACTCGCCGCCGCTGACGACCCGGACGATCCTGAAGACATCGAGCGAATCGAGGACGGCCCTGTGGAGAGCGAGGACTCGCGTCGACAAGGAGGTTGACAAGCGAAGGGCGGTGCAGGTGTTACGGCACGACACACGCGAACGCGGTCACCTGATCTGGCTCGCGTGCTTCGGTGCCCACGCACACCGTTTGGCAACTTCTGACGTGTGCTTTGGGTTCGCGGGGCGGCTCTCGCCCCGCCTGATGAGGGGGACTCAATGGCAGAACCTGATGGGTACTTCAAAGGCAAGGATGGCAAGATCCACCCGCGGCACAACCCGAAAGGCGGCGGAGGCGCCAAGGTGTTCGTTGCCGGAGTTGCGCTGGTGGCGGCAGTCGGTGGCGGGGGCGCGGTATCTCTCGGCGGTGGTGCATTCCTGGATGGTGCCACCACGGCTGGTGAGACCCTGCCGGGCAACCTCGCCGGCGACGTCGCGGACAGCCTGCCCGGGCGCAGCCTGCGAGTTCGAAAGAGTGAGAGCCAAAAGTCGGCGCGTCAGGGCAACCGAGACCAGGCGCTGTCGAAATTGAAGCTGAAGAACTTGAGGAAGACGGCTCGCCAGGAAGTCAACTGTCTGCTGGCCACCACCGACAAGGTCCGCAACTACGTCGCTGAACACCGCTGCACGTCGCTGGGCCGTGGGCTTTACGCCGTGGGCGACGGCCACGGCAATGCGGCGATAATCTCCGTAGCAAGGATGGGGTTCACCACCAAGAACCACGCCGCCGGCTGCGAACGAGTGGAAAAGGTGCAGGGCAGCGGAGACATTACTCCCCTCGGTGGCGGATTACTTGGGCTCGCCGGCATCCACTTCACGGGTTTGCACTTCGACTCCCGCTTGGACGGTACGAAGCTGGTGGTCGCAGAAGCGGAAACAGCGACGGGGCACATGGACAACGAAATGCTCAACACTCTCGCCGAGGTCTTCGTCTGGTTCCCGACCCTCTGACCGGCGTCAACGCCGCTGCAGGTTCGAGATCCCGAATAATAAACGCGTTGCGGCAGGACGGCAACGGGTGGAAGGACGAGCAACGCAGTGCACGTACGGGCTGGAGGAAGACGTCGCCTTCAACCTCGTCGACGACGGCGGGCTGCGTGAGCCGCATACTGGGATGCCGCCTAGCACGTCGGTGATCTCGTACAAGACCGTTGGCGACCGCATTCGTGTGCCGTGTTCATCTATGGGCGGCGGCATCAAGCTGGTGCCGGACGGAGCGGCCGTGTTTTCTGCCTTCGTTCGGTGGCGTTGCAATGCCATTGATCGATCCGGAAGCCATCGCCGCCGTGAAATGGACGGCGTGCTGACTCCACCGTGTTCCGACAGCGTCAGGTCAGGTGCTCGACGGCGACGTCTTCCCAGCGTTGGGCGAGGTATTCCGCGACCAGCCGGCGATGACATCGGTGCGGTTTGTCTTCGCTGCAGAGTAGTACTGCGTTGTCCAGCAGCCCTTCCGGGAGCCTGGCCTCGATGTTCCGCTGCCGCAGCAGGTCGAGGAACTGGGATTCGTACGCGGGCCAGCCGATGCCGTGCTTCTTGTAGTCGTCGAGCATGGCTTGGGTGGGCGCGAGTTCGGGCCGGTGGCTGTAGGACATGCCGCAGAGTTCGCGGAGGAAGTACTTCAAGTCGTCGCGCTTGGCGAAGCCGGCGAGCTGGGACACGTTGTTGAGCCGGACGTCGACCAATGCGGTAGTGCCCGATTCACGGAGCAGGCCGAAGAACTTTTCGGCGGACTTCTTGGTGAAGCCGATGGTGTGAATCTTCATGTTCGGGTGGTCCGTTCGGTGCGGAGGTCTTCGTCGACGTAGCCGATCCGCTCTTCTTGGCGGCTCAGTGCGTCTTCGAGTCGTTCGGTCCTGGAGCGGAACAGATCGGCGTCGTCCAGTCCGAACCGGGCCATGAGCCGTTCCATTGCGGCATCGTGGGTCTCGAGCCGCCCGTCGCGGTGAACGTGGCTGACGGAGACGCTCCGTTCGGCGAGGATCCGCGAGACGAGGATGGTGCGATGACAGTCCAGGGGTTCGCTCTCCGTGCACAGGACTGCGATCCGCTCGGACTGTACGCCCTTCACCAGGCGTTCGATGCCACGGGAGAACAGCGCTGTCCGAGCGAGGCGCCTGTACTGGACCTTGCCGTCGACGTAGCAGCCGGCGTCGTCGGTTCGGGCGCCCAGTTCCTTGCCGAGGTGGACGTACTTGATCCCGACCTTTCGAAGACCGCGTTCCAGCGCATCGCGGTTGAACTGCGGCGCGAACCGGCTGTGGGGAACCGACCGCACATCGGCGATCGCCGTGACCCGATGTTGTCCGAGCAGCGCAAGGAAGGCTGGTAGCTCGTGCGTCGAGTGGCCGACGGTGAACAGGGCATCGGGCGTCATCGGCGGATCGCCGATCTCTGGTCGGAGCACTCGACGATCGCCGCGGCCAGCTTGTAGAAATATCCCTTGTGCGGGCTTTCGGTCAGGCTCACGGTCACGTAGGCCTCGCCCAGTCGATAGTTGCCCACTCCCTTGGCCCGGAACCGGGACTTGTACTGAGGATCAGTGACCTTGAGTGCGTAAACCGTTCCCTGGTGGAGAAACCGGGCGCGCATGTCGTCTTCCTCGTATCTGGCGGGCGTCACTTGAATCGTCACGTTGTCGACATGGATGAGGTTGAGCGAATGCGTGATCGACGGTTGGCTTGCTCGGGCACGCGATCGTTGATCCCACTGTTGGTGCTTGGGCCGGTGAGCCACAGGCTACCCGGCTGGTCCGCGAGCAGATCCAGGTCGTCCTGACCGAGATGTCCAACTTTTCGCCAACGCGCTCGCGTGTCGAGCAGCCAGTTTTCCCGCTGGAACCCGACCGGCTGCGGTGCCCGGAGGTGGACTTCGACAATGTCGAGCACCTGCGGCTCCGAACCGTCGACGTAACACCGCTCGGCGTCGGAGACCGCGCGACCCGCCCGGTGGCCCACCGGCCGAATCCAGCTTCCCGCCCCCTGCGCGATATCGATGCCGGCGACGCACCGCCCGCCCGGCTTGTCCGAATTCGCGAGGTAGACCAGTAACTTCGTCCTGGTCACGCTCGTCCTCCCCGGACGCCGCGCAGGGGCGCCGTGGTTGTCACTGGCGGCAGCGTGGCGGTCACGGGTGTCGCGTTCTTTGTGTCGGGGGCGCTCGAACGGCCGATGAAAATGCCGGCCACTGCGGTGATCGGTGCGGCGACGGCGGCGACCCGCTTGTGCCCGTCGCTACAGAAGACCTTGTTCGCTGGCTGTGCTTCGTCTTCGCTCACGTCTGCTCCTCCCCAGGGCAGTGATCGCGATCACTCCAGAGCCTGGTCGAACCCTACGGTCGCGGGAGGGTGTCAACGCCAGGCCCGCGGGGTTTCGCGTGGTCCACGCCAATGGATCCCTGAAATCCGCGACGTGTCTACGTTGGACGAAGGCGTCGCCGCCAGGGCGGGGCGGATCTGATTGCCACGACATTGTCCGGCTACGTCGAGGAATCCCTGCGGAAGGATGGACTCGATCTGGGCCCAGTCGGGCCGCTGCGGATGGTGGGCCTGCTATCCCGATCGTCGCTGGCGAGTCGCTCCCGCACACCCACGTGGTTGACTACCGCACCCACCCGGCAGGCCACCACCGTCGTCGTCGGCATGCATTTTCGGACCCGGTGTGGATTGCCGCTTCCTTCGCTGCCGCGGCCTCCGGACCGGCCTGACCTGTGGCGGGCTGAGCTCGGGGCTGGTGCCTCGTGGGATGCTAAGGTTCTGCCTGAAGCCCTCGTAGCTCAGGGGATAGAGCACCGCTCTCCTAAAGCGGGTGTCGCAGGTTCGAATCCTGCCGGGGGCACAAAACCCCTGGTCACGGGTGTGGCCAGGGGTTTCGTCAGCTCGGAACGCGGGGTGGCGGGTTGGGCGCTGACGGCTCGAGGCTGGAAAAGATCGCGTCGACGCGGCGGTGCGAGTGTCGGACGACCTCGGTCCGGGAGGCCCGGTCGGCTCATAGCGCTGTCCACGCGTGCGCCGGGCGACACCGAAGCCGGCCGGTCTGCTGTTGCGGTCCCGGGAGCAGTACGTCGACGGGGTGACCGAGGCGAGATGGTCGTTGGTGCGCCGGATCGCCGTGGCGCACTACCGCGGTGCAGTGCACGAGCCTTCGCTGACCGGCTGCGGTGGCAAGGCTCACGTGCTCAGCCCCGGCACCTACGTCGACGATGTCGCCGAGCTGGTGGACGACTCGACGCGATGGCCCCCGAAGACGGTGAGACCGCGATCGACGTCCAACCCATGACGCAGCAGCTGATCGACCGCGCCGTGAGCTGGCGGATCCCGCCGCTGTCCGAGCGGCCGGCGCCGTACGGCCGGCGTCACCGATCCCGCCGACGTCACCTGGCTGCGCACGGTGCTCTCCGACCAGCCGGTGCGCTGCCGCAACAGCCCGCGCACCTCGACAACCCCGCCGCGCGCGCCGTCCAGCGCACGCACCTCCACTGCGTCGGCGCCACTCCGGCGGGCATCACGCGGCGCCCCGTGCCGCCGAGCTGAGCGAACTGCTGCTTGAGCTCGGGTAGACCGCACCAGGGCCGGCCGGAGGGCGGCAACTCGAACTCGACGGTCTGCGCCGGCGGGATGGCGTCCATCAGACCACGCCCTTGACTTGTCCGGGTGGCCCGGGCCAGAACCGCGCGGCCTCCAGGCCCCGCGCGCCCAGCACCACCGTTGGCGCTCGGCCGAGGTGGTCGAGCACGCCGGTCAGTACCTTCTCCGCGCTCTCGAAGGACTGCAGCTCTTCGGGCTGGTCACGGGCGCCCGCGCCGAGCGAGTGGAAGGAGCAGGCCCGGTTCCGCTTGCCCGGCGTGATCTGGAGGTGCGTGAACTGGTCCAGCGCGTCGTTACCGCCGTACAGCCGGGATGATGACCGGCTGGCCAATTTCGAGGACGCGCCGAATGTGTCACTACACAGTGGACACTCGCACTGGGCGGCGAGCTCCGGGGTGGACCCGCCGCGCCCTGGGGGACAGCGCGGCGGGTCCGGCTCCGGAGTGGTCAGCGGACGCCGCCGCCGACGTTTTCGATGATGCGGAAGAATCCCTCCTCCAGGTCGCCGTTCACGGCGAGGCCCTGGACCTCGCCCTCGTACCGGGTCCGGCCTGCGACGAGAACACCCACGCGGTCGCAGATCTGCGCGATCTCCGACAGCTGGTGGCTGGAGATCATGATGGTGACCCCCGAGCCGGCCAGCGACCGGATCAGTGTGCGCATTTCCCGGATGCCGACGGGGTCGAGGCCGTTCGTCGGCTCGTCGAGCACGATGAACCGCGGCCGAACCAGGAGGGCGATCGCGAGGCCGAGGCGCCAGCGCATGCCCAGCGAGTACTGCGAGACGCGCCGCTCACGCACGTCGGTCAGCTGGACCTGGGCCAGCACGGGCTCGATCCAGTCCGCGGACACGCCGCGCAGCTTCGCGTGGATTCGCAGGTGCGCCAGGGCGTTCAGGTGCGGCCACAGGCCGGGGGCCTCGACGAGCGCGCCCACGTCGCTGAGGAGCCCGCGGTCGTACGGCCGGCCGAACAGCCGGATATCGCCGCTGGTCGGGCGCTGCAGGCCGAGCACGGTTTTCATCAACGTCGTCTTGCCCGCGCCGTTCGGCCCGAGCAGCCCGTAGACCTCGCCCGACCGCACCTGCAGGTCGACGCCGTCCAGTGCGCGGTGCGCGCCGTAATGCTTGTGCAGTCCCGAAATCTCGAGAGTGAACATCGATCACACCTCCATGCGGCTCAGGTGCCGGCACCCGGCGGCCAGCAGGACGGCCAGCAGCCCGACGGAAAGGGCCACCGCCACGGGGATCACGCCCGGATCGGCGAGCGGGCTGTACGGCGGCAGCGCGATGCCGTTGGGGCTGATGCCGGCCACGGGCAGGAGCACCCGCATCGGCCAGGCGACGGGAATGGCGAACCAGAAGGCTTTGTCCGCGGTCAGTGTGCCGGCGAGCAGCCCGACCACGCCGACGGTGATGCCGGGGCCGAGCCCCCACAGCACCGAGACGAGCAGCGCGAGCGCCGACGTCGCCAGCCCGGCGAGCCACGGCAGGTAGGCCGCGGCGGTGATCGTGCCCAGAACTTCGCCGACTTGCCCGTTCAGCACCGCGCCGCCCGCGAGAACGGCCAGGAGGATGGTGCTCGAAACCAGGTTCAGCGCGGCCAGTGCCCCGAATTTGCCCGCGAAGTAGCGCCACCGCGGCACCGCGTACGACAGCAGCAGCCGCCAGGCCTCGTTGTCCGCGCGCACGGCCAGCGCGGCCGTGAGGCCCGCACTCATCGGCACGAGCGCGCCCCAGAACTCGAGCGTCACCCGGCTGAACACGCCCCAGGTGTCGCCCGAGGCGCCTTCGGGGGAGAACAACGAGCCGAGGTAGAGCGGCACGGCGATCGCGATCGGCGCCAGAATCGTGTACCAGAGCAGGAATCCTCGCCGCATGCGGGCCAGCTCGGTGCCGACGACCGTCCACAGTGCGGGGTGGTCCCGCACCGCCGGTTCGCCGAGCACTTCCGCGCCGGAAGTCATGGCTCCTCCGTTCCGCCGAATTCGGTGTCGTCCGGTATGTAGCGGTGAGGGGCCGAGGTGGTTCACGCCTTTTTCGGCGGCACTCGATCGTGGTGGTCCGGTACCCTGTGGACATGGTCGAGACGCCCCCGCTGTTCTCTGCGGTCTGCCGCGCGCTCGTCCGCGCCGGGCTCCCACTCGTCGAGTTGTCCGATGTGGACCTGTTCGAGGTGATCGCCGCGACGGCGGAATGGGTCGGCCCCGAAGCGGGGCCGGAGGTCGATCCGCGGCCCGTCGCCGAGGAGTTCGAGAACCGCTTGTCCGGCGGCTGGTTCGCGGAGCCGACACCCGGCGAGGAACAGGCCCATTTCTCGGTGGCGCCGGAGCCGCCGCGCGTGGCGCTGGTCCGCCCGGAGCCCGGCAGCACGAAGGTTTTCGACGACAAGCCGCTCGGCGCGTGGTGGACGTCGTCCCGTCTGCCGGACGGCACGAGTTGCTGGTCGCGGAGCGAAAGCCTGGTCGGCACCCCGGAGACGCGCGCGGCGGGCGAGTTTCCGCAGCGTCGCGAGCAGTGGGTCACGGTCGACCTCGCGGCGGCGCGGATCCACCGCATCGAACGCGCGGCGGACTTCGCCGTGCTGCTGGCGGACTATCCGCTGGCCGGCAGTGGGTTCCCGCGGGTGGACTGGCTCGCCGTCGCCGAAGATTTCGACGCCGTGCACTTGAGCGCGCGCGGGCTGGTGTACACACAGGACGTACCGATCGCCACGGACCGCGGCACGTCGGCGTTGCGTGGCTGGAACTGCGAATCGACGGCCTGGCTCACCGCACCGCGGCTGCGGTGAGGTGCCTGGCCGGCACCTCACCGCGGGAGTCAGCAGCCGACGACGACGACGTCTTTGCCGCTGGTGTGCGCGGTGACGGGCTGGTAGGGCACCTGCGTCGCCACGCCGAACGCTTCGCCGTGCATGACCCAGCCGTCGTGGCACTGGTTCCAGGCGGCGTTGGACTTGATCTGGTTCTTGCCGGAA
This sequence comes from Amycolatopsis sp. NPDC051903, assembly GCF_044452505.1. Lineage (NCBI taxonomy): Bacteria > Bacillati > Actinomycetota > Actinomycetes > Pseudonocardiales > Pseudonocardiaceae > Amycolatopsis > Amycolatopsis sp. NPDC051903. The sequence goes on from NZ_JBITBT010000005.1 coordinate 313,920, forward strand.
TTGCGCTGGACGAGGCTGTCGCCGACCAGCTGGTACTGCTGGTACCCGGTGCGCAGCCACAGCTTCACCTGGATCGTCATGCCGGTGACCTTGGTGTTGCAGCTGAACACGCCGTGGACGTTCGTCGCGCCGGGCACCGTGTGCGAACCGTGGGGGTAGTCCACGCTGATCGAGCACGATGGCGGCGCGAGCGGTGCTGCGCTCGCCGTCGCGACGGGCAGCACTGCGGTGGCGATCGCGGTCGCCGCGGCGACGGGCAGGGCAAGGGTTTTCTGCACGGGATTCTCCTTTCCGGGCGGAAGTTGCCCGTCCAGTAGAAGACGTGATCATCGCGTGCACAGCACCTTCGGCGGCTTGTGGCAGCTTCGGAAGCGATCATGGCAGTCCGGCCGGTTCCGGGCTCAGTGGCGGGCCACCGCGACCAGCATCGCGCTGCGGTCGGCCATCCGGGATTTGAGCTCGGAACGCCCGGATACCCCCCATTGCTCGTACAACCGGCGAAGCCGGCGGTACATCGAACGCTCCGAACAGTAGAACTCGCGCGCGATTGCCGAGATGCTGCTGCTGCCGCACAGCATCCGCATGAGCCGGCCGGTTTCTTCCGGGTCGACGGCTTCGGTGTCCGCGGCGGGTTCGAGCGCGCGCACCTCCGTGAGCCGCGGTCCGCGCCGAGGCCGGCCCGAACACGCGGCGAGAACTGCGCCGAGCTGCTTTTCGTGTGGCAGCCGGACGTTCAGCACCGCGCTGGCTCCGCTGTCGATCGCGCGAAACGTCTGGTGCCCGTCGAGGTCGTCGACGACGGCGATGATCTGCCGCAGGCAATCCTTGAGCCGCAACGACCGGATCAGCGCGACGTCGGGTTCGCTCGCCGCCGGGACCAGAACCGGTGTTCCGTCGGGCGGCAGTACCACCAACGACGGTGGCTCGAGAAAATCGAGCGTGACACCGGCTAACGCCCAGTCTTCTCGGCTACCGACGGGACTGAAACGTAAGCCGGCGTGTGCTTTTATCACTAGGTAGTATGACGCATCCACCACAGGTCCCCCATCCTGTTGGGTGTCAATCAACCACTAGTGAAGATAGCACTTCACAACCCTTCTCCAAGTCTCATTCGAGTGAAAGGCAGAGTTGCTTTTTCCGATAAAGAGACGAGTGGCGAGCGAGGCTGGTGGGGCGCGGTCACCGCTTCCCGCACAGCCCGATCGCCGTGCTGAGCAGGGAGCCTAGGCTGATCTTCCCGCCGGTGGTGCCCTCTTTGCGCAACGGCTCGATAGCCGGTACTCCGGCCGCTTCGGCCTTGTCGTTGAGCGCATAGGACTTTCCGTTGGGTGCGACGAACACCACCTGGTCGGCGCTCTGGCATTCGAGTGTTCCGCTGTCGACGGTCAATGGCCACAGATATCCGAAATTGGCCTGGGTGACCGCTTGCCGGTTCGATGTCGGCGGCGGCAAGGGGACGGCACTGGTCGAGGCCGGGTCACGGGTGCCCGAGCCGCACGCGGTGAGCACGAACGCGGCGGCGAGGAAGCCGGCCACGGTGGCGATCCTGGACATGTCCACCTCAGATTTTCGACTGCTCGTGCGATTGCAGAAGAGCGACGTAACCGTCTTCGAGCGTGGGCGCAACCAGTTGCGCGCCGGGCGGAGGCGTGCCGACCAACCGGTACACGGTGCCGCCGGGCCCGGACACGGCGTTGACGACGGTGCCGTCGAGCGGCGGTTTCTCGCTCTGCAACTGGAAAGTCCGGTCCGCCGCCGCGTCGGTGAGGCCTGCGGTGGTGCCGTGGTGGAGCACTCGGCCCTGGCTGAGCACGCAGACTTCGGGGCAGGTTTGGGCGACGTCGTCGAGGATGTGCGTGGACAGGATCATGATCCGGTCTCCGCCGAGCCCCGCGAGCAACGCACGGAACCTCATGCGTTCCTGCGGGTCGAGCCCGGCGGTCGGCTCGTCGACGATCACCAGCCGCGGATCACCCAGCAGCGCCTGGGCGATGCCGAGGCGGCGTTTCATGCCGCCGGAGAAGCCGCTGATGCGCCGGCCGCGGTGTTCGTCGAGCCCGACTTGGCCGAGCAGGTCGTCGACCTGCGCGTGGCGGAGGTGTTTATCGTCAACGCCTTTGAGGAGCGCGACGTAGTCGAGGAATTCGCGGGCGGTGAGATCTGGGTAGAGCGCCAGCTCCTGCGGCAGGTAGCCGAGCATGCGTTTCACGGCGGTGCGGCCGGAGGACGTCGCGAGGTCGTGGTCGCCGACGCGCACCCGGCCGGCGGTCGGGCGCAGGATGCCGGTGAGGACGCGCATCAGCGTGGTCTTGCCGGCGCCGTTGGGTCCGAGCAGGCCGGTCATGCCGTCACCGAGGCGCAGGTCGACGCCGTCCAGCGCCGCCTCGCCGCGGCGGTAGACCTTGGTGAGTCCTTCGATGACGATCTTCACCGGATCGCTCCGTCCTGTCCGTCGTGGCGGTCCGCTCGCCAGGCCAGCACCAGCCGAGCCGCGCAGAAGAACACCACCGCGCACAGCAGGACGAGCGCGATGTTCAGCAGGGCCGGCCCGGCGCCGGCAGGCGGGCTGAGGAAGCCGGTGCGCCCGCGCGCGGCCCAGACGTGCCGCGCGCCGAGCCACGCGACGGCCGGGTAGCCGCCGAGCGGGGAGAACACCGTGCCGGTCGGGGTCGGTACGGGCACGAATCCCGGGCTCAGCTGGGTGGCCCAGAGCCACAGCGCCACCACCACGACCCGGGCGAGTACGACGGGCATGAGCAGCCCGAGCAGGCCGGCGAGTGTGGTGATCGCGAGTGCTGCGGGCACCAGCACGGTCACGATGCCGAGGAGCGAGTCGACCACCGGGACCACTGAGCCGGCCTGCGCGCTGACGACGGCGCCGATCAGCAGGACGACGGCGCCGACCGGTGCGAGCGCCACGGCCAGCGCGCCGGCGAGATTCCCGGCCATGCGCGCGGTGCGGCCGGCCGGGGTGGTGTCGAGGACTTCGGTGAGGCCGGGCCGGGTGTGCTGGCTCAGCCGCCCGGCCAGCGCGACGCCGAGGCCCGCCACCGCGAAGGTGTTGACGACCACGAGCGTCATCCCGACGCGGCCCACGGGATCGGCCATGCCGGTCACCACGGGCGAAGAGAGCGCCAGCAGAACCGCGAGCGCCGTCAGCGGCAGCAGCGAAAGCCACAGCACGCGTCCGCGCGCGGCCATGCGGGCCTCGTAGCGCACCGAACCCTGTACTGCGCTCCAGGTCGTGCTCATTCGTGTCCCCCGTCGAGCAGGCCCCGGCCCTCGATGATCCGGCGCGCGGCCGGCACCGCGAACAGCGCCGCGATCACGAGCAGCGCACCGATCCGGCCGGCCGGGGCGGAGAAGAACCGGTCGAGCACGAACAGCTGCGCGAACCACGCGCACAGCACCACCGTGGACGCGGCGGCCACCGACCGCAGCACCGCGGCGGCCCACGTGCCCGCCGCACCGAGCATGAGGCCGAACGCGCACACCGTGGCGAACCGCGCGACCGCCTCGGCACTCGGCACCAGCCCGGCCGCCACGATCACCGCCGCCAGCAGGACGGCCGCCCCCAGCAGTCCGAGCCGCCGCGCGAACGTCGTGCCCAGCGGCGTCGGCAGACTCAGGTGCAGCTCCACCGCCCGCTCCCCACCGGCGACCGCGGCCGCCGCCACTCCAGCCACCAACGGCGGCACCGCCTGCGCGACCCACGCGCCGGCGAACCCGGCACCCCGCAGGCCGAGCCCGCTGGCCAGCACGAGCGCAGCAACCAGCGGCGGCGCGGCGAGGACGTGCCGCCCCGCCCGTTTTGCCTCGTAACGCCACAGCTGGAGGTGGTCCATACCTGGTACGTAGCGGCGGAGGGCCGGCTGGTTCACGCGAATTCCCGGCGGCGTTCGGGCCGGGGTGGTTGGCGGGTGGCCAGGACGAACAGCGCGGGGGGAGGGCCGACCTTGCGGTGTCCGGGTTTGGTGTGACCGCGGTACTGGTGCTGTGGTGGTCGGGGTCGGCGAGGCTCTCGTGAAAGTGCGACGGCGTTCGGGCGACCGTACGGGGCGGCCAGCCGGCGCGAGCGGGGCGGGGGAGAGTGCCGAGGGCTCGGTGTCCCGGATTTCGGCGACGCCGATGCGAGGGAGCCGCGGATCCACGCAGCTTCCGGCCGACGCTGCCGCGGCCACGAGGTCAGGTGATGCGGCCTGGCCCGCGCCACTCCGTGTTTCCGCGGGCGGTGGTGCTCCGAGGGTGCCGGCGGGGTGGTTCACGCGAATTCCCGGCGGCGTTCGGGCAGGCGTAGCTGGCGGGCGGCCAGGACGAACAGCACCAGGACGAGGGCGAGTGTCCAGGGAGTGGTGCCCCAGACTTGCGCGGCGGCGGCGCCGATGCGTTCCGCGAGGCCGCCGCGGGCCAGGGTGGTCAGGGAGCCGAGGCACCAGGCCGCGACGGCGGCCGCGGCGCCGACGCCGGAGGACCAGCGAACGGTGCCGGCGACGGCGATGGCAGAGGCGAGCAGCGACTGGCCCAGCCAGCCCGTGACCAGGTCGAACACGCCGCTGCCGATACCTGCCGCGTGGACGGCGACCGAGCCGGCCAGCGCCAGCAGGAGGTCGACGGCCAGCACCACCACCAGGCGCGCGACGAACACCGTGACGGGTGACGTCGGCAGGGCGAACAGGAGCTCGCCCCGGGGGTCGCCGCGGCGCGAGACGGTGGCCAGCGAGCCCAGCAGCGCGACGAGGACCACGCCGGCCGCGTAGTAGCGCGACGCCAGCAGCGGGTCGGGGGTGATCAGCGCGATCCCGACGGCGGCTCCGAGGCCGGCGAAGCTCAGCGGGAGCAGCCGGCGGGGCATCAGGCGGAGTTGCCACCAGACCAGCAGGGCGCTCGTCCGCAACGATCGGCGCGGGGCCGGCCTGGGTGCCGCGTTGGGGAGCGCGCTCGTTCGCAACGGTCGGTGCGGGGTCGCCGCTTCCGGCGGCAGCGCGTCGGACGCCGCTGCCGGGTGCGGCGGACGCGAGGCGGATTCAGGCGCGAGGTCCTGGCCCGGTGCATGGGATGCGGGCGCGAGGTCCTGGCTCGGTGCATCGGCCCCGTGCGCCAGATCCGGCAGCAGCGTGGCGAACGACGGCGGCGCCAGCTCGGGCGTCAGGACCAGCGCGGCTTGACGCGTGGCTGCGGTGAGTGCGCGCCAGGACGCCCAGCGCCGGTGGCAAGCGGGGCACTCGGCGAGGTGGCCCTCGGGCCGGGCGATGAGCCGCAGTTCGTCGTCGGTGGGGTGGGTCATGGTGTGCTCCTGCGGGCCGGAGACGGGCTGAGCCGCGCGCTCAGGTGGCGCCGGGCGTGCGACATCCTGCTTTTGACGGTGCCGACCGGGATGCCCAGCGCGGTCGCCACCTCCGGGTACGAGAGGTCTTCGGCGAGCACCAGCACGAGGACTTCGCGCAGATGCTCCGGCAGCTCGGTGACCGCTTCCACCAGGGCCGCCCGTTCGACGCCGGCGAGTACGCGGTCCTCGACGCCGGGGGCTTCGTCGGGGACGGCGGCGGCTTCGTCGAGGTCGACTTCCACCAACGCGGCGCGCCGGAGGCGGTTGTGGGCTTGGCGGCGGGCCACGCCGTAGAGCCAGCCGCGGACGGACGACTCCGCGCGGAAGCTGCCTGCCGACTGCCACACTGCCAGCCAGGCTTCCTGGAGGATCTCCTCGGCCGCCCCGGCGTCGGACGTGAGGCGGCGCAGCAGGCGGAACATCCCGCTGCTGTGCCGTTCGTACAGGTGGCGAAGAGCATGCTGGTCGCCGCCTGCGACGGAGGACATGAGCTGCTCGTCCGACCACACATACATAGGTGTAGCAGCGACGCGGCCGGCGGTTCACGGCCTTCTTCCGAGTGCCCCCGACCGGGGGACTGCCCGGCCGCCTCGTGACTGCCAGTTGTCGCCCGAGGGCTTGAGGCGCGTTTCGCGGTCTGGCTTGTGTTGAAGAGGCGGACGGCAAGGGGCGTCCGCCACCTCGAGGGGAAGAACTCATCCGATTCCGAGCAAGGAGTAACCATGCCGACCTTCGAAACCACCGCCGCGGTGATCGACGACGTCGATCTGTTCGACCTCGACCTCGAGGTGGGTGTCGAGCAGATGAGCGTGACGCCGGCGATCACCAGCATCTCGCTGTGCACCCCCGGCTGCACCAGCCCGGGTGGCGGCAGCAACTGCAGCTTCTGCTGCTGATCCCGTGGCGCCGGGCCGGGACTCGGCCCGGCGCCTTCCCGAACCGTCCGTCCGTCTCCGGGGGAACCGATGGATCTGCTGTTCCGCGCTTGGCCCGCCTTCCTCGTCCGGTCGCCGTTGCTGGCCGAAGCGCCGCGGGGCGGGCCGGACACCTACGCCGGCCTGCTGACCGCCGCGGTCGCCGAGCCCCGGCTGGTCGAGGCGATCACGCTGGCCAGCCCGAGCCTCGGCGCCGTGCTCGAGCGCGTCGCCGCCGGCGAAGTCGCGGCCCTGAAACCGAAACAGCTGCGCCGGGCCGCGCTTTCCGTGCTGCGCTACGACATCCGCATGCGGACGCGGCCGACGCCGTTCGGCCTGTTCGCCGGAGTCGCCTCAGGCGAGTTCGGCGACGCGGCTTTCGAGCGGGGAACGGCGGACCGGCACCGCACGCACGCCGACATGAGCTGGCTCCTGCGGATCGTGCACCGCGCGGAAACGGATCCGGCGGTGCTGCGGGGCCTGCGCGTCCGCAGCCACCAGGCGCTGACCGGCCGGGGTGACCGCGTGCTGCTGGAGACGCCGTCGGGGCACGGCGCCGCACCCGGCCAGACCACGCGCACGATCGTGTCGGCGCGCCGCTCGCCCGTGGTCGCCGCCGCGTTGCGGGCCGCGGCGTCGCCCGTCCCGGTCGCCGAGCTCGTGCGCAGGCTCGCCGGGCAGTTCTCCGATGGAGCAGAGGCGCCCGTGTGGCGACTCGTGCGGACGCTCGTCGAGCAGGAGCTGCTGATCACGGACCTGCGCCCGCCGCTGGACGGCACCGATCCACTGCACCACGTCCTCAGCGGACTCCCCGACGGCGATCTCCGCGCCCGGCTTCAGGAACTCGACCGGCTGCGCGGGAAGTACGACACGCTCGCGCCCGGTGAAGGCACGGTCGAGCTCACCGGGCTGCTCGCGGCGGCCCGGGAGATCGAGGACTTCGCGACACCCCTGCACGTCGACACCCGGGTGGACGTCCGCTTGCGACTGTCCGAAGAGGTCCGCGCCGAGGTCGAACGCGCCGCCGAGGTCCTGTGGCGGCTGTCCCCGCCGCGCCTGGGCATGCGTCCGCTGCGCGGGTTCCACGGCCGCTTCCTCGAACGCTACGGCGCCGACCGGCTGGTTCCGGTGCTGGAACTGCTCGATCCGACGCGGTCACTGGGCGCGCCCGCCGGCTACGAATGGCCGGAAAGCGAGGCCGCGCCGGAGGAAGCGCCCGAACCGGCGAGCACGAAACGCGACCGCCTGATCAGCGAGCTGGCGATGTCCGCCCTCCGGGACAACTCGCGCGAGGCCGTGCTCACCGACGAGCTGGTGCGCGAACTCGCCTACGACGAACCCGACCCGGCGGACCTGCCGAACTCTTGCGAGCTGTACGTGCACGTGGTCGACCAGGCCGACGGCGGGTTCCGGGTCGTCGTCTCACCCAGCCCCGGCTCGCACCACGCGGGCGCGACGTCCGGCCGCTTCCACGACCTCCTGCCGGACTGGCGCGACGGCGAGCAGCGCGTGCACGTGTCCGGCGCCGTCCGCGCCGACCTGGCGTTCATGCCCCGCTCGGGCCGTGCGGCGAACCTCGCGCACACCGCCGGAGCCACCGGGCGGCGGATCACCGCCGGGCTGCCGGACGCGCCCGGGACCGAGGAGATCCCGATCGCCGAGATCGCCGTCGGCGCGACGCTCGAACGCCTCTACGCCGTGCACGTCCCGACCGGCCGCGAGCTGGTTCCCGTGCTGCCCAACATGGTCAGCCCGGCCGTCCAGGCGCCGAACGTGGTCCGCCTGCTGTTCGAGCTGGGCCTGGAAGGGCAGCGGTTGTGGGAACCGTGGAACTGGGGGCCGATGGCGAACGCGCCGTTCCTGCCGCGGATCCGCTACCGCCGCACGGTGCTCGCGCCCGCGACCTGGCGGCTCGACGCGTTGCGGGGGCAGCACGACACCGACCGGGCCGTCGCCGAGTGGCGGGCCCGGTGGCGAGTGCCGGCCCGGCTCCTGGTCGTCAGCACCGACCAGCGGCTGCTGCTGAACCTCGGCGACCCGTGGCACCGCGAGCTCCTGCGCGACGAACTGGCTCGCAATCCCGAGCTGGTGGCCCAGGAAATCGCGGGCGGCGAAGATTCGGTCGGCGACGGGCACACGCGCGAGGTCGTCGTTTCGCTCGTGCCCCGGCCCGAACGGGTCCGGCCGCCCCACGTCGCCCACGTCGTCGCCCGGCCCGAACCGGCGCGGCTGGCGGGCGACTGGTTGTACCTGGTGGTCCGCGGGTCCTGCCGGGTCCAGGACGACCTGCTGCGCGACGAGCTTCCCCGGTTGCTGAAACCGGCCGCGGAAGCGGGCGTCGACCGCTGGTTCTTCATCCGCTACACCGATTCCGGCGGCCACCACCTGCGGCTGCGGTTCCACGGCGAGCCCGCGCGCCTGTGGTCCGAGCTCCTGCCTGCCGCGTCCGAGGTGCTCGCCGACTGGCAGCGGACGGGTTTCGCCGGCACCTGCGGCGTCGAGCAGTACGACCCCGAGCTGGAGCGTTACGGCGGGGCCGGGGCGCAGGCTGCTGCCGAGCGGCTGTTCGGCGCGGACAGCGAAGCGGCGATCACGCTCCTGCGGCTGGCCAAGCAGGGACTGTTCTCCTTGGACACGCTCGGCGCGATTTCCGTCGCCGCGCTGGCGAAGGCGTTCGGGGCACCGTCGCCGGGAGCGCGCTGGGTGACCGACACCGGCGACGCGGCCGAATCGTGGCTCGCGATCACCGGCAGCCGCCGTGAACTGCCTGCGGAGTACCGAAAAGACCCGGCGCACTGGCAACGCCGGATCGACCCCGCAGGTGCTTGGGCCGGGCTCGGCGAAGCCGGCGCTCCCGTCCTGGCCGCGCTGAGCGCCCGCGACGCCGCGGCCCGCGACTACGGGCGGCTCATCCGCGAGCTCGGCGACCGTTGTGCGGCACCGGAAGCTCGGATCGTCGGCAGCCTCATGCACATGACGTGCAACCGGCTCTTCGGTGGCTCCTCAGGCCGGGAGGCCACCGTGCTCGGGCTCGCGCGCGGTGCCGTGCAGGACAACGCGAACCGGCGGAGGCACCACCGATGACCGAGTGCCTGACCGACGCCGGAGAAGCCGTCCTGCTCGTCGCGGACCGGCTCGCCGACCCGGATTCCGTGGCCGAGATCGCGAGCCGGCCGGACAACGTCGAGCCGATCTACGGCGCGTCGATGTGGGCCCCGGTCGCGCTCGCCGCGGGCCTGCCCGGCATCGCCCTGCTGTACGCCGAACTCGCGGCGGCCGACGAACGCTGGTTCGCCGTGGCGCACCGGCACATCGCACGCGCTGCGCAGCTGATGCCCGGGCAACCGGCCAACGGCCTCTACGCCGGGCCCGCGGCGCTGCTCACCGCCGTGCACCGGCTGAGCCCCAACTACGCGACGCTGCGCCGGAAGCTCGCCGCCTGGGTCGCCGCGGATCAGCAGACGCGGCTCGACGCGTGCGCCGCGCGCACCGACCGCGGCGTCTCGTGGGCGCACTACGATGTGATCAACGGCCTGTCCGGGACCGCCCGGTTGCTGCTGGCCGCCGGTGAAACCGGCGTGGTCGAGAACACGTTGCGGTACCTGGTGAAGCTGACCGAACCGATCACTGTGGACGGACACACCGTGCCCGGCTGGTGGATCCCGTCGGAGCTGCAGCCGGTCGCCGAAGACGCCCGCCGGTATCCGCGCGGCGACTTCAACCTCGGCCTGGCGCACGGGATCCCCGGCCCGCTCGCGTTCTTCGCCGCGGCGCTCGAACGCGACGTGGAGGTGCCCGGACAGCGCGCGGCCATGCGGCGCATCGGCTCTTGGCTGCTCGCGCGGCGCCGCACCGGCGAGGCGGGCGCGTACTGGCCGTGCCGGCTCGGCTGGGACGAGGAAATCTCGCCCGCCGCTGAAGTTTTCACCCGCGAGGCGTGGTGTTACGGCGCTCCCGGCGTCGCGGCGGCGCTCCACCGGGCCGGCGCGGTGCTGGGCGAAGCCGGCTGGTGCGCCGCCGCCGTCGGCGCGTTGCGCGCCGTCCTGGCCCGCGACGAGCAGTCGTGGCGGCTCGACGGCCCGACGGTCTGCCACGGCTACGCCGGCCTGCTGCAGATCCTGCGCCGCGTCGGCACCGCGGCCGCCGATCCGGTGCTACTCGACGGCTGCGCCCGGCTGGCCGCCCGGGTGCTGTCGTTCGCCGACCCGGCGACCCCGTTCGTCTTCCCCCACCTGGTGCCGGATTCGCCGCGGGGCTGGCTCGACGCGACGGGGTACCGGCGGCTGAACGTCGCCGGAATGCTCGAAGGCGCGGCCGGCGTGGCCTGTGCCCTGATGCCCGCGGCGGGTGCGTGGGACACCGCCCTGATGCTGACCTGAGGAGGTCACCATGTCCGCCTTACCGGAGAAACTCCTGCTCGGCGTGAGCGGTTCGGTCGCGGTGCTGAGCCTGCCCGGCTACCTGCACGCGTTCCGCACCGCCGGGGTGCGCCAGATCGTCGCCGTGCTCACCACGACCGCGGCGCGCTTCCTGCCGCCGAGCAGCCTCGCCGTGCTGTGCGACCGCGTCTGCACCGACGACGATCCGGCGGGCGGGCACGTCGCGCTCGGCCGGTGGGCCGACCGCGCGCTGATCCTGCCCGCCACGGCGAACCTGCTCGGCACCGTCGCCCACGGCCTGGCGCCCACTCTGCTCACCACGACCGTGCTGGCCGCCGATTGCCCGGTCACCTTCGCGCCGGCGATGAACCCCGTGATGTGGCAGCGGCCCGCGGTGCAGCGCAACGTCGCCTTGCTGCGCGAGGACGGCCACGACGTCGTCGACCCGATCCCGGGCGCCGCCTACGAGGTGGCGAGCCGCGCGATCGTGCCGAGCATCGTCGTGCCACCGGCCGAAGTGCTGCTGGAGCGGCTCGCCGCGGACGCGGAGGTGCCGGCATGACGCCCGCGTTCGACGTGAGTGACCTCGTGGTCACCTACGGCGGGCGGACCGCCGTCGACGGGGTTTCGCTCGCGGCGCGGCCCGGCGAGATCGTGGCGCTGCTCGGCCCGAACGGCGCCGGGAAGTCCACTCTGCTCAAAGCGCTGTCCACCGCGGTGCCGCCGGACTCCGGCCGGATCGAGGTGTTCGGGCACGACACGGCGGTGGACCCCGTCGCCGCGCGGCGGCGGATCGGCATGGTCTTCCAGGAGCAGACACTCGACCCCGATCTGCCGGTGGAGCGCAACCTCTGGTTCCACGCCCGGCTCTTCGGGCTGCCGCGGGCACAGGCGCGAGCGCGCATCGACGACGTGTTGCACCAGTTCGACCTGGCCGACCGGCGCGCCGACCCCGTCGAACAGCTCTCCGGTGGGCTCGCGCGCCGGCTGGAGATCGCGCGGGCGTTGCTGCACCGGCCCGGCCTGGTCATCCTCGACGAGCCGACGACCGGGCTGGACCCCGACGTCCGCCGGGCGTTGTGGGCGGACCTGCGCCGGCTGCGTGACGAGGAGCGCGTGACCGTCCTGTACGCCACGCATTACCTGGCCGAGGCCGAGCTCGCCGACCAGGTCGCGATCATCCACAACGGACTCCTGGTGCGCGGCGGTTCCCCAGCCGTGCTCAAGGCCGAGCTGGCGGCGACCGCGCTGCGCCTGTCCACCGCGGACGACGTCGTGGCCGAAGGCGAGCTCATCCGCGCGGGCTTCGACGCCTCGTCCACAACGGACGGTCTGCTGGTGCGGTGCGCGCAGCCCGAACGGCGGATCGCCGAGGTCGTGCGGGCGGTCACCGTGCCGGTCACCGAAGTGGCCCTGCGGGAGCCCTCGCTGGACGACGTCTACTTCGCCACCACCGAATCCTGAGGGCGGACCCCATGACTGTGCAGGAAATCCGCGTGCCCGTCCCGGCGACGGCGCGTCCCGCTCGGGTCCCGTGGGCCGAGTTCTGCCGTGCGCTGGCCGTGGTCGCCGGGCGTGATCTGTACCGGCAGGCCCGCCACCCCGGCACGCTCGTCGCGCAAGCCGTGCAGGTGGTGTTCTTCCTGCTCGTCTACGCGGTCGGGTTCGACGGCATGATCGGCTCGGTCGGCGGCGTGCCGTTCAGCGCGTACGTGTTTCCCGGCATCATCGCGATCCAGGTCGTGACGCTCGGGGTGACGTCCGGGCTGAGCTACGCGTTCGACCGCGAGTACGGCGCGCTGCGGGAGATGCTGGTGGCGCCGGTCCCGCGGTTGTGCCTGCCGCTGGGCAAGGTCTTCGCGACGGCCGTGACCGCCGGTGGGCAGAGCGCGGTCATGCTGGTGTTCGCGCCGCTGCTGGGCCTGCGGCTCACGCCGGTGTCCTATCCCGCCGGGGTGGTGGTGTTCACCCTGGTCGGCGCGATCTTCGGCCTGTTCGGCGCGTACCTCGCCACGGTGATCACCCGGGTGCAGACATTGCAGAGCGCCGTGCAGCTGGCGATGTACCCGCTGCTGTTCCTGTCCGGCTCGGTGTTCCGCCCGGACGGCGGGCCGGCGTGGCTTTCGGCCGCGCTGAAGATCAATCCGATGACCTACGCGGTCGACGGCGTGCGTCACCTGCTGGTGCCGGGCGGCGGCGCGCTGCCGTGGTGGCTCGACCTGGCGGTGACTGGCGGACTGGCCGTGGTCTTCGCGGTGCTGTTGCGGCTGCGGGTGGGCCGGTGACCTCGCGCGACTGGCTCGAAGCGCACCTCGAATGGTTCGCTCCCGAGCTGTGGAACGAGTTCCTGCCGGCGCGGCCGTTCGGCGGTGGCCCGCTCCTCGAGCTGCTGATCCTGTGCGACGAGGTACCCGGGCTCGCCGTCACCGGTCCCGCGCTCGAGCTGGCCGGCCGCCTGACCGCGGCGCCCGAGTTCCGTGCCGGGCTCTACCGCGGCGACGCGTACTTCACCTACCACGTCTGGCTGCTCGTGCTGGTGGACCGGCTCGGCGGCCGTCGCCCGGAGCTGCTGGCCGCGGCGCAGGGGCTGCTCGACGCCGGCGTCCGGCCGAACCAGGACGGGATCGGCGCGCTGGAACTGAGGTACGTCACGGACCTCGGCGGGCTCACGAACCCGTACCTGCCGTCCGCACGCCGCCTGTACGACCGCTGGCGCGAAGGACAGCACCTCGACCCCTTCCGCATGACCGATGCCGACTGCTACGCCCTGACCCACGCGGTCTTCTACGGCACGGCGTTCGGCCGCACCACGATGCGTCCGGACCCGGCGCTGACCCGGGCGACCCGGCTCATGCTCGCCACCCACCTCGCCCACGGCGACCTCGACCTGGGCGCGGAACTCTTCCACACCGCCCTGCTGACCGGTGCGTCGAGCGAGTCGGTGCGGCAGCGGCTGGCCACCGCCGCGCGGGCCGGCGGCGCGGTCGCCGGCCCGCGCCACGATCCGGCCGTCGCGGCCCGGCTGACCGGGCGGAAAGCCGACGCGTACGAGTTCGGGACGTGTTACCACACCACGCTGGTCACCGAACTCGCCCTCGCGGCGCCGGTGTCCGGCGAACCGATGAACGAGCCGGGACTGATCGAGGACCTCGTGTTCGCCTTCCGGCGCGGCGACCTGAGCCGGACAGCGACTCTGCTGTCCCGCGCTGCCCACGAGAGCCGGCGCGACCCCGCTGTCGCCGCCGCCGTGGGGCACTTGCGCGCCCAGCGGCAACCCGACGGCAGCTTCGGCAGCCCGCCCGATGCCGAGCGCGCGGCGTTGTGCGAGGCCGCGTTGGAGCGGTTCGGCGTGGCCGGTGGTGCCGGGCCCGCCGAGCCTTCGGCCGTCGTGGACGGGCGGGTGACCTGGGTCAGCGGGCGAAGGCGGGCAGCTCGTAGCCGACCTGATGCACGGGAGTGGTAACGATCGGGCAATTTACCCGATAAGGCGTGCGCCGAGTCGTATGGTCTCGGTTCTCGACGTAGAAAGGTGTCACCTGTGAGCACGCCCGACAACCGTGAGCAGTACCAGCAGTACCCGGCTGGCCAGAGTGAGCCGTTCGGCGCTCCGCCGGCCGGTGGCGGTTACGGGCAGCCCGTGGTCGCGCCGCGCAACGGGTTCGGTGTCACGGCGCTGGTGCTGGGGATTCTGGCGCTCGTGCTGTGCTGGACCGTGTGGGGCGGCATCGTCCTCGGCGTCCTCGCGCTGATCTTCGGCATTCTCGGCGTGAAGCGCGCCAACCGCCGCGAGGCCACCAACAAGGGCGTCGCCGTTTCCGGCATCGTCACCGGCAGCATCGGCCTGGTCATCGGGGTGGTGCTCGTCGTGCTGGTCGGGTCGTTCTTCGCGATGTTCGGGAGCCAGCTCGGCGACCTGCAGGACTGCTTGAAGCAGGCCGGCAGCGACCAGGCTCAGGTTCAGCAGTGCGAGCAGCAGTTCAGCGACGGCGTGCAGAAGCGCTGAGCAACCCGCGAAGTTGTCATCCCGCGCGAGGTCTGGGGGGCAGGATCGCCACCTCGCCCGGGTTGACGAACGGTGTGGCGGTGTCGGACTCAACGGTCCGCCGGGATCCAGAACGGCTGGGAGAGCTCTCCCAGCCGTTTCCGTGTGGTCTGGACCCGCACTTCGACCGACCGACAGCGTCGCCCGTGTGGGGGACCCGCCGACCGGAGGACCAGCACGATCACCGACTCGGCCGGAGCGGTCCCGTCACCTGGTCGTGTCTGGTTTCGAAACACTGAACAACAGTAGGTAATCTTCCTTAACGGGAAGCGGGGAGCCGCTTCGACCACCGGCTGCCGGAGGGCTTCGTTGATCAAGCTCATGTTCGCCGACGACGAGGAACTGGTTCGTTCGGGGCTGCGCGCCATGATGTCCGGGGCGTCGGACATCGAGATCGTCGGCGAGGCGAGCGACGGCAGATCCGCGGTGGAGGTGGCGCGGCGCTACCACCCGGACGTGGCGCTGCTCGACATCAAGATGCGGGCGCCCGACGACGGGATCCGCGCGCTGCGAGCCATCCTGGCGCTGCCGGACCCGCCGCGGATCGCGATGTTGACCACGTTCGACATCGACGAGTACGTGAGCCTGGCGCTTCGGCTCGGGGCCAACGGGTTCCTCTTGAAGGACATCGACCCGGCCGCGCTGCTGCGCGCCATCCGTGACCTGGCCAAAGGTGGCGCCGTCCTCGATCCGGGGGTGGCGGCGCGGATGGTGCAGTCGCACCGGGACGAGCAGCGGGCCGCGCAGCCGGCGCGGAAGCTGCTCGCCAGCCTCAGCGAGCGGGAGCGCGAGGTGGTCGCGTTGATCGGCCAGGGGCTGTCGAACGCGGAGATCGGCGGGCGGCTGCACCTGAGCGAGGCGACCGTGAAGGGCTACGTCTCGGCGGTCCTGTCCAAGATCGGCGCCGCGAACCGCGTGCAGGCCGCGTTGCTGGCCTACCGCGGTGGCCTGCTCGACCAGTAGCGATGGACGAGTAGCGATGCTCACCGCGCTCGAGTTCCTCGGGCTGGTGGCCTTCGCGGCGTCCGGTGCGCTGGCCGCAGTCCGTGCGCGGCTCGACGTGTTCGGCGTGATCGTCGTCGGCCTGACCACGGCGCTGGGCGGCGGCATCATCCGCGACGTGCTCCTCGGCATCCACCCGCCGACGACGCTCGCGAACTGGCCGTACCTCGCGGTCTGCGCGGCGACGGCGCTGATCGTCTTCGCGTTCCACCCGCAGGTCGCGCGGCTGCGGCGCGCGGTGCTGCTCGCCGACGCGATCGGGCTCGGCGTGTTCGCCACAGCCGGCACGACGATCGCGCTCAACGCCGGCGCCACCGCGTACGCGGCCTGCCTCATCGGCATGACCAGCGGCATCGGCGGTGGCGCGGCGCGTGATCTGCTGCTGCGCGAGATCCCGCTCGTGCTGCGCAAGGAGATCTACGCCGTCGCCGCGCTGGCCGGGGCGGTGCTCGTCGCGGTCGGTCACGCTCTGCCACTGCCGCAGGGGATCGTCACCACGATCGCGGCCGCCGTCGTCGTCACGATCCGGCTGGTGGCTCTGTGGCGGCATTGGAACGCACCCGTCGCGAGACCCGGAACGGACGAGTCTTTGTGAGTTCTGCGTGTGTTCTTAGGCGGGTCTCAGCACGCTGAGTAAGACTTACGCCATGCGCATCCTTGTGGTGGACGACGATCGAGCCGTCCGTGAATCGCTCAGGCGGTCCCTGGAGTTCAACGGGTACACCGTCGAGCTCGCCAGCGACGGTGCGCAGGCCCTGGAGTCGATCATCGCCAACCGGCCGGACGCGATGGTGCTCGACGTGATGATGCCGCGCCTCGACGGGCTCGAAGTGGCCCGCCGCCTGCGCAGCACCGGTGACGACCTGCCCATCCTCGTGCTGACCGCCCGCGACACCGTCTCCGACCGGGTCTCCGGCCTCGACGCCGGCGCCGACGACTACCTCCCCAAGCCGTTCGCCCTGGAGGAACTGCTCGCCCGCCTGCGCGCGCTGCTTCGCCGCGCCGCACCGGAGAGCCAGCAGGGCGAGACGAGCGAGGTCCTGTCGTTCGCCGACCTCACGCTGGACCCCGGCACTCGCGAAGTCCGCCGCGGCGGTCGCGAGATCAGTCTCACCCGCACCGAGTTCGCGCTGCTAGAGCTGTTCCTCTCGTACCCCAAGCACGTGCTGACCCGAGGAAGGATTCTGGAGGAAGTATGGGGTTACGACTTCCCGACGTCGGGCAACGCGCTGGAGGTCTACGTCGGCTATTTGCGCCGCAAGACGGAAGCGGGCGGCGAGGCGAGGCTGATCCACACGGTGCGGGGCGTCGGGTACGTCCTGCGCGAAACGCCACCGTGACCGAACCCGAAAGCGGTGCCGTCTCGACGGTCGACGTCACGGATCCCCGCGGCGACCGCTGGGGCACGCGCCGCTTCTCGCTGCGCGGGCGCGTGACGCTGCTGGCCGCCGCTTGTGTGGCCGGCGCCGTCGCGCTCGTGTCGCTGGGCGCGTACATGATCGTGTCGGGCAACCTCTACCAGCAGCTCGACGACAACCTCCTGGCCCGCGCCCAGGCGGCCGTGAACTCACCGCAGGTGCAGACGCAGCTCAAGCAGGTGCCCGGCGCGTTCCTCGCGAGCGCCGACCTGCAGATCGGCCAGCTCAACGGCTGGACCGGCGAGCTGACGTACCCGCAGGCCGGCTCGCCGCCGCCGGTCGGGCAGGGCGAGCTGGACGTGGCGACGGGCGTGAAGCCGCAGTCGCTGCGCACGGACGTCGCCACCGACACGCGCGTGGTCGCGCTGCCGGCCGGGCACGGTGTGGCCATGGTGCTCGCGCAGTCGATGGAGCCGACGAAGCGCACGCTCAACGAGCTCGCCGTGGTGCTGTTCCTCGTCGGCGGCGCCGGGATCGTGGTCGCCGCGGGGGCGGGGACCGCCGTCGCGCGCGCCGGGTTGCGCCCGGTCGACCGGCTGACGTCGGCGGCCGAACGCGTCGCCGCCACCGGTGACCTGCGGCCCATCCCCGTGTCCGGCGACGACGAGCTCGCCCGCCTCACGCAGAGCTTCAACACGATGCTCGGCACGGTCGCCGATTCGCAGGAGCGGCAACGCCAGCTCGTCGCCGACGCCGGCCACGAGCTGCGGACCCCGCTGACCTCCTTGCGCACCAACCTGGAGCTGCTGCTCTCGGCCAGCCGACCGGGCGCGCGCACGCTGCCGGACGAGGACCGCGCCGACATCGAGGCCGACATCCGCGGCCAGCTCGACGAGCTCACCCAGCTCATCGGCGACCTCGTGGAGCTCGCCCGCCAGGACGAGCCGCGCGAGCAGACCGAACGCGTGGAGCTGGTCGACGTCGTGGAGCGCGCGCTCGACCGGGCCCGCCGCCGCGCCGGCGACATCGAGTTCGACGTGCACCTGCAGCCGTGGGTGTTGACCGGCGACAACAGTGCGCTCGAACGCGCCGTGCTCAACCTGCTCGACAACGCGGTGAAGTTCTCGCCCGCCGGCAGCCGCGTGCGGGTGACGCTGCGGCCGCTCGGCGACGGCACGGCCGTGGTCGAGGTCGCCGACTCCGGCCCGGGCATCGCCGACGAGGACCTGCCGAAGGTGTTCGACCGCTTCTACCGCTCGTCGGAGGCGCGGACGCTGCCCGGGTCCGGCCTCGGGCTCTCGATCGTGAAGCAGGCCGCCGAACGCCACGGCGGCGCCGTGTACGCGATGCACGCGCCGGAAGGTGGTGCGCTGCTGACGATCCGGCTGCCGGGCGCTCCGGGCTGATCCTCGCCTGGCCAACTGGACGCTCGAGTGGCACGTCCACGACACCACATGTTGAATCGTGTAGGATTTTGTGTGGTTGACGGTTCGTGCTTGAGGAGTGGTGGTGCTCGCCCGGCAGCGACAGGCAGTGATCCTCGAGGAGGCGCGCCGGACCGGTGCGGTCCGGGTCAGTGACCTCGTCGCGCGCCTCGGCGTGTCCGACATGACGGTGCGGCGCGACCTCGACGTGCTCGCCGGCCGTGGGCTCGTCGAGAAGGTCTACGGCGGCGCCACGTCGGTGGTCGGCAAGAGCACCGACGAGCCCGGCTTCGAAGCCAAGTCCGTGCGCCAGCGCGCCCAGAAGGAAGCGATCGCTGAAGTGGCCGCCGGCCTGGTGAAGCCGGGCACCGCGATCGGCCTGTCCGCCGGCACCACCACGTGGACGATGGCCCGCGCGCTCGACGCGATCCCGGGCCTGACCATCGTCACCAACTCGATCCAGGTCGCCGACGTGCTGCGCGCGTCCACGCAGCCCGACCGCACCGTGGTGCTCACCGGTGGCGTGCGGACACCGTCCGACGCGCTCGTCGGGCCGGTCGCCGTGCACAGCCTGCGCTCGCTGCACCTGGACCTCGTCTTCCTCGGTGTGCACGGCATGGCCGAGGGCGCCGGTTTCACCACCCCGAACCTCACCGAGAGCGAGACCGACCGCGCATTGGTCGAGGCGGGCCGGCGGCTGGTGGTGCTCGCCGACCACACGAAGTGGGGCACCGTCGGCATCTCGACGATCGCCGATCTCGAAGAGGCCCACGTGGTGGTGTCCGACGACGGGCTGGCCGACTCGGCGAAGGAGACCCTCGCCGAGCGGGTGGGAGAACTCATGATCGCCGAAACGGCGGAGAACCTCGAGGCAGAAGACGCGTGAAACGCACCTTGCGACACCTGGCGGACGGCCGGGAGATCATCTACTTCGACCACGACGGTGAGCACGAGCGGGCCGCCGAGGACACCCGGGACCTCCCGCCGGTGGCCGCCGCGTCGGAGATCCGCCTCGATCCGCTGACCCGCGAGTGGGTCGCGATGGCGGCGCACCGGCAGACGCGCACGTACAAGCCGCCGGCCGACCTGTGCCCGCTGGACCCGTCGGCGCCCGGCCGGCCGACCGAGATCCCGGAGCCGGACTACGACGTGGTCGTGTTCGAGAACCGGTTCCCGTCGTTCTCGCAGAACGCGCACGGCGATGCATCCACTGTGGACGAGTTGGGACTGGTGCCGACGGCTCCCGGCCTCGGCCGGACCGAGGTCGTCTGCTTCACCAGTGACCACGCCGGCTCGTTCGCGCGGCTGAGCCCCGAGCGGGTGCGCCTGGTCGTGGACGCGTGGGCCGATCGCACGGTGGGCCTGGGCGAGACACCGGGCGTCGAGCAGGTCTACCCGTTCGAGAACCGCGGTGAAGAGATCGGTGTGACGCTCTCGCACCCGCACGGCCAGATCTACGGCTACCCGTTCGTCACGCCGAAAACCGAGCGGATGCTCGACGTCGCGCGCGCCTACCGCGCGGAGCACGGCCGGCCGGTGATGGGCGACGTGCTGGAGGCCGAGCAGAAGTCCGGCGCCCGCGTGATCGTGGAGGGCGAGCACTGGACGGCGTTCGTGCCGCCCGCCGCGCGCTGGCCCGTGCACATCCAGGTCGTGCCGCACCGGCAGGTGCCCGACATCCCGGCGCTCTCCGACGCCGAGCGCGACGACTTCGCCCGCGTGTACCTCGACGTGCTGCGCCGCTGCGATTCGCTGTACGACCGCCCGTTGCCCTACATCGCCGCGTGGCACCAGGCGCCCGTGCGCCGCGACCGCGACCTGGCGTGGCTGCACCTCGAACTGTTCTCCGTGCTGCGCGCGAAGGACAAGCTGAAGTACCTCGCCGGCTCCGAGTCGGGCATGGCCGTGTGGATCAACGACGCGACGCCCGAGCAGATCGCGGAACGGCTTCGCGCGGCGGGCTGAGGGGTCGCGGCGGCATACTCATCTCCGAAACACAGCTTCGGCTCAGGAACCTCTCAGGCCCGGCCGCTTAGGTGATGACATGACCGAGAACGACCCCCACGCGCACGACTCCGCGGAGGGTCGCCAGAACCCGGGTGCCCAACCGGGCACCGAGGGTCAGGCGGCCTGGAGTCAGTCCCCGACGCCCGGCACCCCGCCCGCGTCCGGTGAGCAGGCCACGCAGCAGACGCCGGGTTACCCGCAGCAGGGTGACGCCTACGCCGCGCCGAACCCGTGGTCCGCTCAGGGCGCGCAGACCGGTCCGGTCCGCTACAACCCGTACCCGTCCGCCGGCGGCGCGACGCAGCAGCAGCCGTACGCCACGCCGGGTACGTCGGTGTACAACGTGCCGTCGAACGCGCCGAAGAAGTCCGGCTCGGGCAAGCTGCTCGCCAGCGTCGCCGCGATCGCGCTCGTGATCGGTGGCGTGGCCGGTGGGACTGTCGGGTACCTGACGGGCGGCTCGTCGGGCCCGTCGGTCAACGCGCTCGACCAGCCGAAGCCCGCGCAGCAGACGGGCAACGCGCCGGCCGGCTCCGTCGAATCGGTGGCGCAGAAGCTGTCGCCGAGCGTCGTCGAGCTGCAGGTCGCCGGCCGCACGGCCGCGGGCGAGGGCTCCGGTTTCGTGCTCAGCACCGATGGCTACATCCTCACGAACAACCACGTCGTCGAGGTCGCCGCCAACGGCGGCCAGATCCAGGCCGTGTTCCAGGACGGCAAGAAGGCCGCCGCGAAGATCGTCGGCCGCGACCCGACGACCGACATCGCCGTGGTGAAGGTCAGCGGGGTCAGCGGGCTCTCGCCGGTCGAACTCGGCCGGTCCGACGACCTGCGCGTCGGCCAGCCCGTGGTCGCCATCGGCTCGCCGTTCGAGCTGAGCGGCACGGTCACCTCCGGCATCGTCAGCTCGCTGCACCGGCCGGTGCAGGCGAGCGGTGACGAGACCGACCAGGCCACGGTGATGGACGCGATCCAGACCGACGCCGCGATCAACCCGGGCAACTCGGGTGGTCCGCTGGCGAACATGAACGGCCAGGTCATCGGCATCAACTCGGCCATCTACAGCCCCAACGGGGGCCAGGGCGGGCCGAGCGGCCAGTCGCAGGGCGGCAACGTCGGCATCGGCTTCGCCATCCCGATCGACCAGGCCCGCCGCACGGCGGACGACATCATCAAGACCGGCCACGCGACGCAGACGTTCATCGGCGCCAAGGTGGCCGACGCCCCGCAGGGCGGCGCTCAGCTCGGCGACATCACGCCGGGCAGCCCCGCTGAGAAGGCCGGCCTCAAGTCGGGTGACGTCGTCACGAAGATCGACGACCGCACCATCGACAGCGCCGACACGCTCATCGCGGCCATCCGCACCCGCGCTCCGGACGAGAAGGTCACGTTCACCCTCTCCGGCGGCCGTACCGTGCAGGTGACCCTCGGCGGCCAGCCGGTTCCGGCGAACTGATCGCTCGGCCGCCCGACGCGGCCGAGACCAAACCACGGCTCGACCCCTGGGGCAGGGGCCGAACCCTTGAAGGCCACGCGCGACCGGGCATTCGACGCCGGTCGCGCGTGGTTGTGTTTCCCCCGTCTTTCCGGCTCGGCGCCGCTGTGACCAGGTGCTTTGGCGGGTAAGGAAAAAATGTGGGGAATTGATGTTTGGGGCGGGTTGCCGGTGGGCACCTCACCGCGCACGGAGGCCTCTCCGTACCGAGTCGGAGGCGGTACGGGGAGGCTTCCGGCTTGCCCGCACACGGTTTCCGGCGCGCGACGAAGCCGATTCCGGTGTGCCCGAACGGGTGCGCGCCCGCTGCCATCGTCATTCGCCTGCGCCGCAGGCGGTGCGCGACGGCCTGCGGCGTTGTGTCCGCTGACAGGTGAAGGCCTCTCCGCACCGAATCGGTGCAGAGAAGCCCTCGGGCGGGCAGGGCGGTGGCGCGCGCCCTGCCCTGGTCTCAGGAAGCGTTCTTCCGTGGTACCCGGGAACGGGCGAAGGTCCGGACCACGCCGGTGAGCACCACGACGGCCCACACCGCGGCGAGGGTGAGCAGCAGGCCGAGCCACGTGTTGCCGTCGTGCAGCCCCGGTTTCGGCGCGACGCCGTAGGTCCGCCACAGCAGCGGGAACGCGAGGAACCCCAGCACGGCCGTCGCGACCGCGCCCACCTGCACCGGCGCCCGCCACGGCGTCGGCAGCACCCGCGACAGCAGCAATCCGAGCACGCCCGCGACGGGCGCGAACACGGCGTCGTTCACGATCGGGCCGCCGCCGAACCACAAGACGGTTTTGAGGCTGTCGGGCCACGCCGGCGCGGCGTATTCGAGGAACAGGGAAACGCCGAAGCCCAGCGCCGCCAGGCCCACCAGCGCGAGCACGATCCGGATGAGTTTCACAGCACCTCCAGCTTCTCGACCCACTTCGTCTGCAGCACGCCCGGACGGCTCGGCGCGATCACCCGGCACGGGTAACCGTGGTCGACGTCGAGCACTTCGCCGTTGAGCTCCAGCGCGAGCAGCGTCAGGTCGTCGGCCGTGTGCTCGCCCGGCAGCGTGCTGGCGCCGTAGAGCCCGGTCTTGTCGAGCGACGACACCCGCACGTCGACGCCCGGCCGGCTGCCGGCCGCGCGAAGCAGCGTCGGGAAGGAGATCCCGCGCCACGACGCCATCTGGCTCCAGCCTTCGACACACGCGATCGGCAGGTCCGCACTCGTCTGCGGCAACGCGCGCAGCTGCGCCAGCGTGAACTGCTTCGTCCCATCGGGCGTCACCACCGACAGCCGCCAGTTCGGGTCCACGGCGGTCCGCGTGACGTGGGCCGCGACGGCCGTGCGGTTCACCGGCAGCTTCTGCGAGCCATTGTCCGTCTTCCACGACAGCCCGGAGACGTTCTTCAGCCACGGCACGGTCGCACCCGCGGTCGACAGCACCGCCACGCCCGTCACGACCCACGTCGTCCGCAGGAAACCCCGCCGCGACAAGCCTTCCACCGGCGGCTGCTCCGGTGCGGGCCGCGTCTCGCGCGTCAGCGCCCGCCGCACGATCGGCAGCTTGACCGCGACGTGCACCACCACCGACCCGATCGCCACCCACGCCACCGCGTAGTGCACCTGCGGGAAGTAGAAGTTCCACGGGTAGTTCTGCGCCGTGTTGAGCAGCCCGGAGCTGAGCTCGAAGAACGCCGAGCCCGAGAGCACCAGGATCGACAGCCGCTCCAGCGCGTGCGGCAGCGACTTCACCAGCGGCCGCTCGAACAGCTTGGGGAACACGCTCCACAGCTTCGCCAGCAACAGCGGGATCGCGGCGATGCCGGAGATCACGTGCGCGCCCTGCGTCACCCGGTACAGCCAGATCGGGCGGCTCGGCCAGAAGAACCAGTCCGTCGGGTGCTGGATCAGGTGGCTGAGCAGGCCCGTGACGAAGCAGATCACGAAGGCCAGCCCCAGCAACGCGCCGATCCGCGCCGTCACGCGTTCGCCGTGCGCGCCGCCCTTGAACTGCTCCTCGCGCGGGATCGGCAGCTTCTCGATGTGCTCGTCGACCCGGGCCTTCGCCTCGTCGGCGCGCGACTTCGCGTGCGCGACGCCCGCCCTCGCCTGCGCGGCTCGCTCACCGAACTGCTGCTGTGCCGCGGACACGCGCGCGTCGAACCGCCGCCACGCACCCGTGAGACGTTTCCCGCGCGGGTTTTCCTCGGGCCAGTCCTCGGTACCGACCGAACCCTCCACGTCTGCCACGGCCGGGTCCTGCGCGGACGGCCGGTCTTTGCGGGCTTCCCTGTCCTCGGTCATCGGCGCTCCAGTCGTGCGAACCAGCGGTGGCCCCGGCTCGTGGTCCAGTCCACGCGGAACCCGGACCGCATGGCGACTTCCGCCACGGCGTCGGCCCCGACCCACGCCCAGCCGAACCACGGGCCGGCGTCCCCGGAAAGCACCCGCACGGCCTCGCGCCGCAGCCCGTGCCCCGGCGCCTCCACCTCCACCAGTACGTCGCCGTCCGGCGAGATCAGCTCCTGGACCCGGTCCAGCAGCACGACCGGATCGCCGCCGATGCCGATGTTCCCGTCCGCCAGCAGCGCGTGGTGCCAGCGCCCTTCACCCGGCAGCGGCTGGAAGACGTCCCGCCGCAGCGCCGCGGCGCCACGCTCCTGCGTCAGCCGCACTGCGGTCGGCGAGCTGTCGACGCCCAGCGCCACCACTCCGCGCCGCGCCAGCGCCGCCGTGAGCCGGCCGGGGCCGCAGCCGATGTCGAGCGTCGGCCCGTCGCACCCGTCGAGCAGCACAGCGTCGCCCTGGCCGCACCCGTCGGTCCAGCGCTCGACGGGCAGGTCGATCCGGTCGCCGTTCGCCAGTTCGAGCGAGCAGCGCTGACCGAGCAGCCCGCGGTCGAACTCCCTGCCGGTAGCGAGTCTTCTCACGCCACGTCCCGCCCTTCGACCGCGCGGACGGCGGTCGCGAACCGCCCGTGCGGCGCTTCGGCGGCGACTCGCACGGCGTCGGCGATGGTGTCCACATCGGATAGCCGAGCCGCGGGTCCCACGCCGAGCCCGGTCGCCGCGAGCGCCTGCCGCGTGCGCACTCCCGTGTCGTCCTGGGACATCGGGACTCCGGTCAGCACCTGCGCGTGGTGCGGGTCAGCGAGCCCGAGGCCCCACCAGCCGCCGTCTTCGGCCGGCCCCAGCACGGCGTCGTGCACTCCGCGAAGCACCGGTTCGATCGACGCGCCCAGCAGCTCCGGCGTGACCTGCGGCGTGTCCATGCCGATCTGCAGCACCGGCAGCCCGGCGTGCACCGCGGCGACGTCGGCGTGCGCGTTGGCCAGCCGCGCGCCGAAGTCCCAGCCGCGTTGGGCGATCACGGTCGTCCGCCGCAACGCGCGGCCGAGTTCCCCCGCGCTCGCGGCCGACCCGAGGTCCCCGGTCAGCGCGACCACCGGCACCGCTTCCGGCGTCGCGCACACCGCGTCGAGCGTGTCCAGCAACGCGGCCGCGGCGATGTCCGCCGCCTGCGCGGCCGTCGCGGGCGGACAAAGCCGCGTTTTGGCGAAGCCGGGCACGGGCGCCTTCGCCACCACCAGCAGGCAGAACCGCGCCGTCATCGGGCCAGCACCCGCCCGAAGTCGCGGACCGCGCGCAGCGTGCCCCGCACCGACCCCGACACCTTCGACTTCGTGCCCTTCGCGCGTTCGCCGTAGCGCACGTCGAACTCCCGCACCCGCCAGCCGGCGCGCTGCGCCCGGATCAGCAGCTCGAGCGGATAGCCGAACGCGCGGTCGGTGATCCCCAAGCGCAGCAACGCTTCCCGCCGCGCCGCCCGCAACGGCGCGATGTCGCGCACCGGCAACCCGCGGCTGCGCAGCAGTACCGACAACACGGCATTGCCGGCCCGCGCGTGCCACGGCCACACGCCCGGCCCCGTCGGAACCCGCCGCCCCACGGCCAGGTCGGCGCCCTCTTCCACCGCGGCCACGAGTCGCGGGAGATCACCGAGGTCGAGGGACCCGTCCGCGTCGGCGAAGCACACGACGTCCGCCGTCGCCGCCTCGAGCCCGGTGTGCACGGCGGCGCCGTACCCGCGCCGGGGTTCGTCCACCACCTTCGCGCCGAGGGCGGCCGCCACTTCGGGGGAACCGTCGGACGAACCGTTGTCCACCACGATGGCGCGGTATCCCGGCGGCAAGGCGGCCAGCACGCCCGGTAGCGCCCCCGCCTCGTCGAGGCACGGGAGCACGACGTCTACCTGAAGATCGCTCACCCCGCGTACGGTAGGTCTGTAAAGGACGGTCGAGAACCCTTGCGCGGCTTACCGAAATCTGACGTCGGTCCAGTTCTTACCGACTTCTCACGGCTGCCCGTTCCCACCCGCGAAACGCCTGGTCCGGAGTTATCGTGCGGACGATGAGCGAGTCGACGACGGCTGCCCGGCTCGCCGAGCCGCCCGCGCCTGCCCCCGCCCCGCCCCGCCTGCGGGGCGATCTGATCGCGGTCGGCGCCACCCTCGTGCTCGTCGCCACGGCGAGCGCCGTCGGCCTGTACTACAACCGGCCGGGCTCCGGCGTGGTGATCTACGCGTTCGCCCCGCCGATCTTCGCCCACTGGCTGCCCCACGTGGGCCCGGGCTCGGTGTTCGCCGTGCTGGTCGCGGCGGCCGTGGTCCTGTGGGGCCCCGCCGTCGCGACCCGGCTGCCCTGGCGACGGGCCCTTGCCGCCGGGTATGCGACCGCACTCGCCTGGATCTTCTCCCTGGCGATGGTCGACGGCTGGTCGCGCGGCTTCACCGGCCGGCTCACCACACCCCAGGAGTACCTCCACGAGGTCCCCGGGATCACCGACATCCCGCGGTTCCTGCGCGAGTTCTCCTCCCGGATCCTCGACTTCCAGCCGAACTCCTGGACCACCCACGTCTCCGGCCACCCACCGGGCGCGACGCTCGTGTTCGTCTGGCTCGACCACCTCGGCCTCCGCGGTGGCGCGTGGGCGTCGACCGCCGTCGTTCTGGTCGCCGCGCTGGTCGCGGTGGCGGTGCCGGCCACGGTCGCGCTGCTCGGCCGGGAGGACGCTGCTCGCGTCGTCCTCCCGTTCGCCGTCCTCAGCCCCGGTGCCGTCTGGCTGGGCGTCTCCGCCGACGGCCTCTTCGCCGGCGTCACGGCCACCGGCGTCGCCCTGCTCGCCCTGGCCGCCGCCGGCTTCGGCGCAGGCCGCCGGTACGCCGTGCCCACCGCCCTCGCCGCGGGCGTGCTGCTCGGTTACGGCGCGTTCCTCTCGTACGGCCTCGTGCTGCTCGGTCTCGTCGCCCTCGCCGCCGCGGTGCTCGGCCGGCAGTGGCGGGCCGCCGCCCTCGCCGTGGTCGGTGCCCTCGCCGTCGTGGCGGCGTTCGCGCTGGCCGGGTTCTGGTGGCTCGACGGCTACCACCTCGTCGTCGAGCGCTACTACCAGGGCGTCGCCGCGGTTCGGCCATACTCGTACTGGGTGTGGGCCGACCTCGCCGCGGTCGCCGTCGCGGCCGGCCCGGCCGTGGTTGCCGCCGCCCGCCGGGGCGTGGCCGGGGCGGTCCGGGACCGGCGCGGCCTGCTGCGCGACCCGGTGCTGCTCCTCGGTGTCGCCGCCGTGGTGACGATCGTGTTCGCCGACGTGTCCGGCCTGTCGAAGGCGGAGGTCGAACGGATCTGGCTACCGTTCGGCGCGTGGCTGCTGCCGATGACGGCGCTGCTGCCCGCGCCGGGCCGCCGCTGGTGGCTCGCCGCGCAAGCGGCGACGGCGCTGGTGGTCAACCACCTTCTGCTGACGAGCTGGTGAGGAGAGGCATGGAGGACCAAGCCGGACGGGTGCTCGTGGTCGACGACGACGAGACGGTGCGCGACGTCGTCCGCCGCTACCTGGAGGTCGCCGGCTTCACCGTCGACGTCGCCGGTGACGGCGCCGCGGGGCTCGCGCTGTTCGCCGAACGAACCCCCGATCTCGTGGTGCTCGACGTGATGATGCCCGGCCTCAACGGGCTCGAGGTGTGCCGCCGGCTGCGGCAGATGAGCCAGGTGCCGATCGTGATGCTCACGGCTCTCGGCGAGGAGGAAAACCGCATCGCCGGCCTGCAGCTCGGCGCCGACGACTACGTCACGAAACCCTTCAGCCCCAAGGAGCTCGCGCTGCGCGTGGCGTCCGTGCTGCGCCGCGCCCGCATGCCGCGCCCGCAACCGCCCGCCGCCGAGCTCGTCGACGGCGACCTGCGCCTGCAGATGAGCGCCCGCCAGGCCACCCTCGGCGGCGCCGAACTCCCGCTCACCACTCGCGAATTCGACCTGCTCGCGTTCTTCCTCGGTCACCCCGGCGTGGCGTTCTCCCGCGCCGACCTGCTCGAGCGGGTGTGGGGCTGGGACTTCGGCGACCAGTCCACGGTGACCGTCCACGTGCGACGGTTGCGCGAAAAGATCGAACGCGACCCGGCCAAGCCGACGCGGGTCGCGACCGTGTGGGGCGTCGGCTACCGCTACGACCGGGAGCAATGATGATCGACGCCGGCGATTCCGCGTGGGAGATGTTCACCCACATCCTGCACATCCTGCCGTTCGCGCTGCTGTTCGCGCTGCCGGTGGCGGGGCTGGGCGGGCTCGCGCTCTACCTGCTGCGCCGGCGTTCGCTCGCCACCACCATGACGGTGCTCGTGCTCACCCCGGTCGTGGCGCTGCTCGTCGGCGTCCTCGGCATCAGTGGCTTCATGTTCACGCCGGCCCTGATGACGGAGCTGCTCGTCTGCCTGCTCGTCGCCCTCGTGACGGTGCCGGCCGCGATCGTGCTGGGCCGCATGATCGCGCGCCGCAGTGTGTGGGAGCGCGAGGCGCGCGACCGCGAACGCGCCGCGGAGGCCTCCCGGCGCGAGCTCGTCGCCTGGATCAGCCACGACCTGCGCAGCCCGCTCGCCGGCATCCAGGCCATGGCCGAGGCTCTCGCCGACGGCGTCGTTTCCGAACGCCACGAGGTCGCCGACTACGCCCAGCGCATCGGCAGCGAGACCACCCGGCTCTCCGGCATGGTCGGGGACTTGTTCGAGCTCTCCCGCATCACCGCCGGGGCGCTGGAGCTGACCATGTCGGCCGTTCCGCTGCGCGACGTGGTGAGCGACGCCGTCGCCGCGCAGTCGCCCGTGGCCGAGCGCAAACGCGTGCGCGTGCTGGAGAACGCGGAGGCGTGGCCCGTCGTTTCGGGCAGCGACCCGGAGCTCGCGCGGATCGTGCGCAACCTCGTCTCGAACGCCATCCGCCACACCCCGCCCGACGGCACCGTCGCCGTCCAGCTCGGCATCGACGGCGACCAGGCCCTCCTCGCCGTCGACGACTCCTGCGGCGGCATCCCCGACGACGAGATCGGCCGCGTCTTCGACGTCGCCTTCCGCGGCACCCAGGCCCGCACTCCCGACCGCTCCGGCACCACCGCCGGCGGCGGCCTGGGGCTCGCCATCGCCAAGGGGCTCGTCGAGGCGCACCGCGGCCACATCGGCGTCCAGAACCACGGCCCGGGCTGCCGCTTCGAAGTCCGACTGCCGCTGTCGACGGTCGGCGTCTGACGGACTGGGCTCACCGGCCCGCCGGGTCGAAGCCGTGCTCGGGGCCGAGTTCGGCGACTGTCGGCGGGCTGGTGGCCGCCGGGCCGGTTCGCTGGTGCGCCGGCTGACACCGCCCGTCGCGGCGCCAGGCAGGCTGATCGATCCCGGCGCTCACAGCCACCTCGCGAAGATCCCGGCATCATGGAGGTCGTGAGCTTTTCCGCTTGGCTGCGTGGCTTCAGCCCCCGCCGGCGCCTGCTGCTCGCCGCGTCCGCGCTGGTGGTGGTCGCCGCCGCGGTGGCCGCGGTCGTGGTCGCCACCGCCGGCGGCAGCGGCGCACCCCGCTCGGGCGCACCCGCACAGGACCAGCCCGGGCCCGTGCTGCTCATCCCCGGCTACGGCGGCAGCCAGGACTCGCTCGAACAGCTCGCCTCCGTCATCCGCGCCCGCACCGGCCGCGAAGCCGACGTCCTCACCCTCGCCGGAGACGGGACCGGTGACCTCCAGCAACAGGTGGGGGTGCTGACCACTGCCGTTGACCAGGCCTACCGCGACGGCGCGCCGTCCGTGGACGTGATCGGTTACTCGGCCGGCGGCGTGGTCGCCCGCTTGTGGGTCGCGCAGGAGGGCGGCGAGCACCAGGCCCGGCGCGTGATCACGCTCGGCGCCCCGCTGCACGGCACCACTCTCGCGGCGACGGGCGCGCAGCTGGCGCCCAGCGCCTGCCCGGTGGCGTGTCAGCAGCTCGTGCCCGGCAGCGCGCTCGTGCGCCGGCTCGGCCCGGTCCCGGAGGGGCTGCCGTGGCTGTCGCTGTGGACACGGCTCGACCAGACCGTGGTGCCGCCGGAATCGGCCCGGCTCGAGGGCGCGGTGAACGTGCCCCTCCAGCAGGTCTGCCCGCAGGACCGCGCCGCGCACGGCGACTTGCCCACCGACCCCGCCGTGACCGGCCTCGTGCTCCAGGCGCTCGGCACCGAGCCGTTGCGCGCGCCGACGGGGTGTCCCGCGGTCAGTTCGTGATGTCCTTCGTCGCGAAGTTCGCCCATGCCGCCCCGAAGAACACCACGATGTACCCGGCCTGGAGCAGCAGGCCGTGGTCGATGTTGCGCCACAGCACGGGATCGCGGAAGAAGTCGAGCCACGACAGCCAGTAGTGCGTCGGCAGGAACGGCTTCACCGGCGCCGCCGCGTCGAGCGTTTGCAGCACCGAGCTGGTGATCAGCACGGCCAGCCCGCCCAGCGCCGCCCCGATCGCCGAATCGGTGACCGTCGACAGGAACAGCGTGATCGCCGCGAAGCCCACCATCGACAGCACCACGTACAGCACCGCGCCCAGCAGCCGGAGCACCAGCGACGACGAAGACAGCTGCACACCCGACAGCGACACCGCCGGAGCCGGCGCCCCACCGGCGGCGCCCGGCGCGGCGCCCGTGCCGAACAGCAGTACCCCGATGACGAGCGACGTCAGCACCACGACCACGATCGCGAGCGTCACGTACACGGCCACCGACACGAGCTTCGCCGTCAGCAGCCGCGTGCGGCCCACCGGCCGGATGAGCAGGTACCGCAACGTGCCCGTCGACGCGTCGCCCGCCACCGCGTCGCCCGCGGTCACCGCCACCGCGATCGGCAGGAACAGCGGCAGCACCAGCGCGAGCGCCGCCGCGGGGTAGAGCGTGCCGTCACCGACGACCGCGCTGAGGAACGCCCCGCCCTGCCCCGGCGGCGGCGCGAAGTCCGCCGTCGCCAGGAACACCGCGACGATCGCGGGCAGCAGGCACAGCAGCAGCATGCTCAGCCACGTCCGGGGACGCAGCACCAGCTTGCGCAGCTCGACGCGGATCACCGGACCTCCCCGAAGCTGTCGGAGCCGGGCCCCGTGACGTCCAGCACCACGTCCTCCAGCGTCCGCCGCTGCACCGCGAGCTCCCGCACCCGCACGCGCCCGGCCACGAGCTGCTCGTTCAGCGCGGTGACGTCGTCGTGCCGGATCACCAGCCGGTCGCCTTCCCGCTGCTCCACCCGCCCGTCGAGCAGGGCGACGGCCGTGCCCGGGTCCGGCGTGGTGAGCAGCACCCGGCCGGTCACGGCCCGCAGGGCCGCCAGCTCGTCCTGCAGCACGAGCTTCCCGCGATCGACGATGCCCACCCGTGTGCACAGCTGTTCCACCTCGGCGAGCAGGTGGCTGGAGAGGAACACCGTGGTCCCGTCGCGGTTGAGGTCCACGAGCAGCTCCCGGATCTCCTTGATGCCCTGCGGGTCGAGCCCGTTGGTCGGCTCGTCGAGCACGAGCAGGCGAGGCTTGTTGAGCAGCGCGGCCGCGAGGCCCAGCCGCTGGCGCATGCCCAGCGAGTAAGCCCGCACCGGGCGCTGGTCCACCTTCGCGAGCCCGACGCGCTCCAGCGCCTCCTCGATCCGGGCCCGCCGCGTCCGCCGCGCGCCGCGACCGGCGGCGTCGAACAGCGACAGGTTGCGCCGCCCCGACAGGTGCGGGTACGCGGCCGGGCCTTCGACGAGCGCCCCCAGCTCAGGCAGCGCCTCGCCGACGCGCTTCGGCACCGCTTTCCCGAGCACCTCGATCTCGCCGCTGCTGGGGTAGACGAGACCGAGCAGCATGCGCACCGTGGTGGTCTTGCCCGAGCCGTTCGGGCCGAGGAAGCCGTAGCGGTCGCCCTCGCGCACGTCCAGGTCGACGGCGTCCACGGCCAGCACCCGGCCGAACCGCTTCGTGAGGCTCCGCGTGGTGATCATCGGACCCTCCGCACGGGCTGGGCCAGTTCCGCGCCGGCGGCGGTGAGCACCGACGGCGCCACGGACCCGGCGAGCAAGTACGCCCGGCGCCCGAACTGCGGGCGCACGACCGCGAGCGACAACGGCGTGATGGACAGCTGCACGACCTCACCCGAACCCGGCCGGGTCGTCCGCGCACCGGCCTTCGTCGCCGCTTCCGCCAGCTCACCCCCGGCATCACGCGGCAGGGCGACCACCGCGAACGACGCCAGCCCCGTGCCGTACAGCGCGGCCCCGCGGATCCCGCCGAGCCGCGCGTCCCGCACCCGCCGGCCGTCGAGCGAGTCCGGCAGCCGCGCCCGCCCGAACGCCCCCAGCGCCTGCGCTAGGTCCGGCGCGCTCGTGACGCTGAACCCCGCGGCCGGCGCGGGTTTCGGCGGCGTGAGCACCGGGGCCGTCTGCTGGACTTCCTGGAATTCGCTGGTCACGATCGGCGCCTGCTGACCGCGAGCGGTGATCTCCACCTGGAGTGGCAGGCCCGTCGCCGGATCCGCCCACACGTCGACCCGCCCGATCGTGGTCGCCGGGTCGGCCGGCGTGATGCGCAGGCCCGACGCCGCCACCCCGGCGATCCGGCGGCCGGGCAGGGCACTCGCCGCGTCGCCCGGCGCCAGCCGCAGGATCCGTCGCGCCAGCTCCGGCGGCAGCAGGTCGCCGGCCCGCGGCAGCCGCACCGCGGGGTCACCGACGAGCTTCGTCAACATCGCCGCGCCGTAGTCCCAGGTGTATTCGGCGTCCGGGAACTTGTAGACGTCGCGCTCGCCCGCTGTGGTCAGCGTCGCCACGCGGTAGCGGTCCGGCGCCGCGTACCAGGCCCGCATCGAGGTGGTGCCGGCGAACAACGCGGTCAGCTCACCGAGGTTCGGCAGCTGCGGCAGCGCGAGCGAGCCGACGCTGCGCGCCACACCCTGGTACGGCGCCTTGTCCGACGCCAGCACGAGCGCCCGCAGGCGGCTCGCGTCGACGGTGCCCCCACGCGGCCCCAGCGCTCCCACCACCGACGGGATCGCCACCAGCACCGCGGCCACGGCCACGACGACCGCCCACCGGCCCAGCTTCGCGCGGCTCACGACCGACAAGGAGCACCACCTCCCCGTCCCTTTCTACGCTCGCTCACCGCGGGCAGGGGAGAACCGAAGTCTTACGGGCGTTCGCTTCGCTCGCTCACGACCCGACGGCCACGGCGTCCACCGGTTCGGCCACGCGATCGGCCGTGACGCGGAAGAACTGCAGACCGGGGAAGTGCGCGGGCGCGACGATCGTGTCGGTGCCCGCGACCTCACGCAGCCACCGCTGGCGCGTCAGCAGCGCCAGCGACGGATCGGTGTCGCTGACGAAGCGGATGTTCGAATCGCCCAGCTGCGCCGGTGTGTGGAGCACGTCGCCGAGCAGGAGGAGGCGGCGGCCGTCCGCGGTGATGTCGAGGACGTAGTGGCCCGGCGTGTGCCCGGGCGCGTGCCGCGCGGTGACGCCGGGCGCGATCTCGACGTCGCCGTGCAGCTCACGCAGGTGGCCGTGGCTGCGGACGGTCTCCAGCGCCATCCGCGTCCAGTCGTGGCGGCCGACCGGCTCGACGAGCGCGGCCCAGTCCTGCGCGCCGTAGAGCACCGTCGCGTTCGGGAAGTACGGCGTGCCCTGCGGCGCGATCCAGCCGACGTGGTCGGAGTGCAGGTGCGTGAGCACCACCGTGTCGACGTCGGCCGGCGAGCACCCGGCCTCGGCGAGCGCGACGGGCAGGCCGCCGCCCGCGCCCATGTCGCCGTCGTCAGGCTGCAGGCCTTCCGGGAACTCGATCTCCCGAGGGCCGAGTCCCGCGTCGACGAGAATCGTGCGGCCGCCGCCGCGGATCAGGAACGCGCCCGCGGGCACGTGCACCGTGCCGTCTTCCGCGAAGGCGTCCGGGTGTCTGCGTGCGTCGAGCCCCGGGAAGAACGGCGCCGGCAGCCGGACCAGTCCGTCGGCCAGCGCATGGATCTCGAAATTCCCCACCTCGATCGACCGCATGCACACGACCAAGATCCCCCCGCCCGCATTTAATTCCGGGAAGTGACCTTCGTCTCAAGCGTCGACGGGGGCCCGCAGCGGAGCCGTGGCGAACGAAGCGATCCCGTCCGCGAACGCCGTTTCCGCCCTGAACCCCAGCGTTTTCCGCGCCAGTGCGGGATCCGCGACCACGTGCCGCACGTCCGCCGGCCGCGCCCCGCCGACGATCCGCGGCGCCGGACCGCCGCACGCGCGCGCCAGCTCGCGCGCCAAGTCGCCCACGGTGTGCGGCTCGCCCGAGCAGACGTTGAGCGGCGTGAGGTCGCCGCGCGGTCCGTCCGCGCGCAGGGCCAGCACGTTCGCCCGCGCGACGTCGTGCACGTGGACGAAGTCCCGCTGCTGGCACCCGTCCTCCAGCACGGTGGGTGCTTCCCCGCGCTCGAGCGCCGACCGGAACAGCGACGCCACGCCTGCGTACGGAGTGTTCTGCGGCATCCGCGGTCCGTACACGTTGTGGTAGCGCAACGCCCACACGGTGCCCCCGGTTTGCCGCGCCCACGCGCCGGCCAAGTGCTCCTGCGCCAGTTTCGTTGCGGCGTAGGTACTTCTGGGCAGAAGCGGCGCACTTTCGGGCACGAGCTGCCATTCCAGCTCCGCGCCGCAGCCGCACGTAGGTTCGAACCGGCCGGCGTCCACATCGGACTGCCGTCGCGGCTCGGGCGGGACCACCCCGTGCCGAGGGCACGAGTAGCGCCCTTCGCCGTAGACCACCATCGACGACGCCAGCACGAGCTTCCGGATCCCGGCGGCGTGCATGGCGGCCAGCAGCACCGCCGTGCCGTAGTCGTTGTTGAGCGCGTACGACGGCGCGTCGGAGGGGTCCACGCCGTGCCCGACGACCGCGGCCTGGTGGCACACCGCGTCGACGCCGTCGAGCAGCTCGGCGACCTCGTCGGCGTTGGTGAGGTCGCCGCGCACGAACCGGTGGCGGCCGGTGTAGTCCGGCGGCGTCGGCGAAGCGTGGGCGGTGGACAGCAGCGTGTCCAGCACCACGACTTCGTCGCCGGCGTCGGCCAGCTGGTCGGCCACGTGGGACCCGATGAACCCGGCTCCGCCGGTGATCAGCACTCGCACATCGACGACGCTAAGGCGGGCGGGCACCGCCGCGCCCGTCCGATCCGGACCACGTCACCGAATCGTCAGGAATCACCCCTGCCCACGGCGGCGCGGGAAGGTCGTCACCGGATACGGTGTCGGCATGGAACGGAGCGCACAGCGGCTGGGCCGGGCCCTCGTGGTGATCGTGGACGACCGGGTCGCCCACGGCGAGCACGAAGACAACAGCGGACCGCTCGTCACCGAGCTGCTCGAAGAGGCCGGCTTCATCGTCGACGGCGTCGTCGTGGTCGAGGCCGAGACCGCCGGGATCCGCAACGCGCTCAACACCGCGGTCATCGGTGGCGCCGACCTCGTGATCACCGTCGGCGGCACGGGCGTCTCCCCGCGCGACCGCACCCCCGACGCCACGGCCGGTGTGCTCGACCGGCCCATCCCGGGCATCGGCGAAGCCCTGCGCGCCTCGGGCCTCGCCGCGGGCGCCGTCGACGCCGGCATCTCCCGCGGCCTGGCGGGCGTGTCCGGCAGCACGCTGGTGGTCAACCTCGCCGGCTCGCGCGCCGCCGTCCGCGACGGCATGGCCACGCTCTCGTCGCTCGTGCCCCACGTGATCGACGAGCTCTCGGGTCTCGAAGAGGTCTGAACCCCCTCGTTCCAGCGGTGGTCCGCCCTGACGGCTCCGCTCGCCGATCACCGCAGGTCCCAGGGCGCGAATCCCGGCCTGACTCCGGCGTGACCGCCCGACGTCCGCTCACTGGCAACGACCACCGCCCGAGAGCCGCTGATCGTTGTCCGACGGCCCGTACGCACGACGCTCGCCCCGCCCGTGGCGGCGGCCCGGCTCATCCGCGGAGCAGCCGCACTCAGTGATACTGCCGACGTCGGCACACTGGTCCACCCGCGAACAGCAGATCACGCCGGCGCACCGCGGAATTCCGACTGGGGCCCAGCCAGGCAGCGGCGAGACCGTTCACCGACCGGGGTGCGGGCTGCCCGCTCCGGGCAGCCTGAGTCGGCCATCTCTCTGCAATTGTCAATCAGCGGGTGGGACGATGGACCCATGTCCCGAGAACGACCCCGCCCCCGCGACGAGCCGGCCGAACAGGCCCGGCGCCGTCGCAGGGTCGACGAGGTGTTCGGCGACGTGCTGCCCGAGACGACCTCGGACGAGCGGGGCCTGACCGGCGACACCCCGGACTCCTGGTACCTGGAGAACCGGCCACCGCACCACGACCGCTGACGGCTCAGTCGTCGGAGCGGACGGCGGTGTTCGCCGGGCCGCTGCCGTTGGACTGGGCGCGCAGCAGGTCGCGGATCTCCTTGAGGAGCTCGACGTCCGTGGGCTCGGCCGGGCCGGCTTCCTCGCCGCGCTTGCGGCGCTCCTGGATGTGCTTCATCGGCAGCACGAACAGGAAGTAGACGATCGCGGCCACGATCACGAAGTTGATCGCCGCGTTGATCACGCCGCCGAAGTCCAGGAACGTCGAGTTGTTGGCGCTCAGGACGTTGAAGCCAAGGCCCTTCGCGGCATCGCTGCCGCCGATGGCGTTGATCAACGGTTTGATCAGGCCGTTGGTGAACGCCGTGACGATCGCGGTGAACGCGGCGCCGATGACGACCGCGACCGCGAGGTCCACGACGTTCCCGCGCATCAGGAAGTCCTTGAAGCCCTTGAGCATTTGCCACTCCTCGACATTCGGGGGACGGGCCGGCCGTCCGTTCGCGGACGTGCCATCGCCCATCGGAACAGGGACGGGTTAGCGGAGAGTAACCGTAACGGGTCGTTCCAGCGACGTCGCGGCGACCTCGGTGGCGACGCCCACGGGCAGCGCGAGCAGCACCAGCGGGCCCTTGTCCGGTGTGCTCAGCACCTGACCACCACCCTCGGGCCGGTGCACGGTCACCACCGTCGCGTCCCTGACCAGCGCAGAAGCGGTGTGGGTGGCATCCGGCGCAGCGACCACGTCGACGTGCTGACCCGGCCGCAGCAGCTCCGCGACGGCCGCGTCGGCGAGCCGGACGGCGACGGTGACCGAGCCGGATTCCCCCTCGGCGGGGAGGGCCGATCCCAGAAGGCGGACATCCGTCAGGGGCTCACCCGCCCGGGCAGCACCGGACAGCAGCCGTCCGACGGCCGCGTCGAGGCTTTCCAGCGCGCCCGCGGGCCGGACGTCGTCGGGCACGTCCGCCAGCCGGAGATCAGCGGCGCGCAGCACGGACCCCGCGGGCAGATCGCGGGCGGACACCACAGTCGCGGTGGCGGGTGCACCCCGGGCCGAACCCGGGTGCAGGAAGAGCAGAAGGCCCGACAGCAGCAAGGCCGCGGCCAGGAACCGGCGCACGAGTCGCGCGCGCCGGCCGTTCAGCCGGCGAAGATCGGGCAGGCGGCTGAGCAAGGTGTCCACGGTCGTCCCCTCATCGGTTCCCGTGCGGCGAGGTGCCGCACGAAACCGACGTTAGGGACGGTGGTGACCAGCGGAAAGCACGAATTCCGCGACCTGTGGACAACTACCCCCTTGTGGACAGCTCGGGGCTCAGGAGGCGGTGGAGGCCGTCGATGTCGTGGTCGAGGAGGAAGATGTCGACGAGGAGTCCGACTTCGTCTCGCTCTTCGTCTCGCTCTTGGTTTCCGACTTGGCCGGCGTCGCGGCCGTGCTCGACTTGGCCGAGTCGCGCGAGTCGTTGCGGTAGAACCCGCTGCCCTTGAAGACCACGCCGACCGAGCTGAAGACCTTGCGCAGCGGACCGGAGCACTGGGGGCAGACGGTCAGGCTGGCGTCGGAGAAGGACTGCACGGCTTCGAAGCGGTGGTCGCATTCCTTGCAGGCGTACTGGTACGTGGGCACAAGAGCTCCTTCATGGCTGGCACTCGTAATGCAAGAGTGCTAACCCAATTCTGCTGGACGGCATTCCCCGAGCGCAATTGCCCCCGGCTCACATCACTGCCGGAGAGGGGAACCACACGACGCCGTCCGGGGTCAGTGCCCCGCTCATCGGGACGTCGTGGGCCTCGCCCGGCAGGAGTTCCACCAGCTCCGAGGTCCTGACCACGGCCAGCAGGTCCGCTCCGCCCGCGACCAGCGAACGGTCGTAGTGACCGGCTCCCCGGCCGAGCCGCACCCCGCGGCGGTCGACGGCGAGCGCGGGCACGAGCACGACACCGGCCGAAGACACGGCGTCGATCCCCAGCCGCGGCCCCGACGGCTCGCGGATGCCGCGCAGCCGGCCGGGCACGAGCGTCGCCTCGCCCGTGTATTCGGCCCACTCGAGCGGTCCGACGACGTCCGGGATCACCGGCAGCAACACCCGCGAACCGGCGCTGACCAGCGCGTTCAGCAGGGCGACCGAACCCGGTTCGGTCTCGAACGGCACGTACGCGCACACCGTCGGAGCCGCCACGGACGCGGCCGCGGACGCCAGCGCGGCGGCCTCCTCCGCGTGCTCGGCAGGGGTCACCGCGGCGCGCGCCTGAAGAACCCGGTCGCGCCACTCCGCCTTGCTCAGGTGCTCATTGCCCGACGCCCGCATGCGACCAGGTTAGGCTTTGCGCCCATGACGGGCGCCTCAACCTCCCAGACGTTCAGAACAGCCATCGTGCCTGCCGCCGGGCTCGGGACCAGGTTCCTGCCGACCACGAAAGCGGTTCCGAAGGAGCTGCTGCCCGTGGTCGACACACCGGGCATCGAGCTCGTCGCGAGCGAAGCCGCGGCCGCCGGGGCGAAGCGCCTGGTGATCGTGACCTCACCCGGCAAGCAGTCCGTGGTCAAGTACTTCGAGGCACAGCCCGAGCTGGAGAAGACGCTCGAGGACAAGGGCAAGACCGAGCTGCTCGACAAGGTCCGCCGTGGGCCGGCGCTGCTCGACGTCGAGGTGGCCATCCAGGAGCAGGCGCTGGGCCTCGGCCACGCCGTCGCGCAGGCCGAACCGAACCTGACTCCCGACGACGAGGCCGTCGCCGTGCTGCTGCCCGACGACCTCGTGCTGCCCACCGGGGTGCTCGACCGCATGTCGGCCGTCCGCGCGCGCCACGGTGGCAGCGTGCTCTGCGCGTTCGACATCCCCAAGGAACAGATCTCCCCGTACGGCGTCTTCGACGTCTCCGACACCGACGACCCGGACGTCAAGCAGGTTCACGGCATGGTCGAGAAGCCGAAGCCGGAGGACGCGCCGTCGACGTACGCGGCGGCGGGCCGTTACCTGCTGGACCGGGCCATCTTCGACGCGCTGCGCAAGATCGAGCCGGGCTCCGGCGGCGAGCTCCAGCTCACCGACGCGGTCGCGCTGCTGATCGAGCAGGGCCACCCCGTGCACGTCGTCGTGCACCGGGGCGGACGGCACGACCTGGGGAATCCGGGTGGTTTCCTGCGTGCCGCCGTCGACTTCGCGCTCGAAACCCCCGAATACGGGCCATCGTTACGGACGTGGCTGACCGAACGGATCGGGACCGAACGCCCATGACGGACTCCCTCGACGCTGACCAGGACCCCGTGACCGCCGAAGCCCCCGAGGCCCCCGGACCCGCGGAGGCGGAGCTGCGCTCCGTCGACGCGCAGATCGCGCTGACGCTGGACGCCGCCGTCCGGCCGCGCCCCGTCCGCGTGGCGATCTCCGAGGCCCAGGGCCTGCTGTGCGCGGAGGAGGTGGTCGCCGAGCACGCCCTGCCCGGGTTCGACCAGGCCGCCGTCGACGGGTACGCGGTCCGCAGCGTCGACGTCCGTGCCGCGGGGCAGGAGCCGGTGCAGCTGCCGGTCGTGGGTGAGATCCAGGCCGGTTCGCGGCAGCCGCGGCGGCTGCAGCCGGGACAGGCGGTGCGCGTGGACACCGGCGCGCCGCTGCCCACGCTCGCCGACGCCGTGGTCCCCACCGCGTACACCGACGGGCACCAGGCCAAGGTCACGGTGCACAAGTCCGTGCCTTCGGCCGCGTACGTGCGCCGCGCCGGCGAAGACGTGCAGATCGGCGACGTCGCCGTGCGCAAGGGCGACACCATCGGCTCCGCGCAGGTGGGGCTGCTGGCCGCCGTCGGGCGGGCGAAGGTGCTGGTCTACCCGCGGCCGCGCGTGTCGATCGTGTCCGTGGGCGACGAGCTCGTGGACATCGACCGCACGCCCTCGACCGGGCAGGTCTACGACGTCAACTCGTACGCGCTGGCCGCGGCCGCGCGCGACGCGGGCGCCGAAGTGAGCCGCGTCGGCATCGTGCCGAGCGACCCGAAGCGGCTGCGCGAGATCGTCGAAGGCCGGCTGCTGATGTCGGA
The DNA here is from genome assembly GCF_044452505.1 of Amycolatopsis sp. NPDC051903. Lineage (NCBI taxonomy): Bacteria > Bacillati > Actinomycetota > Actinomycetes > Pseudonocardiales > Pseudonocardiaceae > Amycolatopsis > Amycolatopsis sp. NPDC051903. The sequence goes on from NZ_JBITBT010000005.1 coordinate 354,537, forward strand.
GATCGTGGTGGTCGCGGGCGGTGCGGGCGGCGCCACGGGTGACGAGGTGCACGCCGCGCTGTCCGACCTCGGGCGCATCGACATGACGCGCGTGGCCATGCACCCCGGTTCGGTGCAGGGCTTCGGCCGGCTCGGCCCGGACTCCGTGCCGACGTTCCTCATCCCCGGCAACCCGATGAGCGCGCTGGTCGTGTTCGAGGTGCTGGTCCGGCCGCTGATCCGCGCCGCGCGCGGCACGCGCAACCCGCACCGGCGGATCGTCGGCGCGCGGCTGCTGTCGCCGATCACGTCGACGAAGGGCCGGCGCGGCTACCTGCGCGGCCAGCTGCTGCGCGACGAGGCCAACGGCGAGTACCTCGTGCAGCCGCTCGGCACGTCGGGCGCGCACCTGCTGGCGTCGCTCGCCGAGGCGAACTGCCTGATCACCGTGGACGAGGACCTCACCGAGGTCGCGGCGGGCGAGCAGGTGAAGGTCACGTTCCTCGCGCAGCGGGCGTAGTGGCAGCGCTCACGTACCCGGTCGAAAGCCGCCACCCCGGCTGGCCCGCGAAGCTCGGCCCGCTGCGGGTGGCGGCCGGCGTGGTCGCCGTGCGGCCCGTGCGGCTGCGCGACGCGGGCGAGTGGAGCCGCATCCGCCTGCGCGACCGCGAGCACCTCGAGCAGTGGGAGCCGACGGGGATCGGGCCGTGGCCCGACCGCAACGCTTTCTGGTCGTGGCCGTCGCAGTGGGCCGCGCTTCGCGGGCTGGCTCGGCGCGGGCAGTGCCTGCCATTCACGATCACGGTCGATGGAAACTTCGCGGGGCAGATAACTGTCGGTAATGTGATCCGCGCCTCACTCAGGTCGGCGTGGGTCGGGTACTGGGTGTCGTCGGACATCGTGCGCGGCGGCGTCGCGACGGCGGCCGTCGCGCTCGTGACGGATCACGCCTTCGAATCCGCGGGCCTGCACCGGCTCGAAGCGACGGTGCGGCCCGAGAACAACGCCAGCATCCGCGTGCTCACCAAGGCCGGCTACCGGCAGGAGGGCTTGTTCGAGCGGTACCTCGACGTCGCCGGCGCCTGGCGCGACCACCTCTGCTTCGCCGTGACGAAAGAGGAGATCGGCGACGGCCTCGTGTCCCGGCTCCTGTCGATGGGCCGCGCCGACCTGGCCTGATGGTGACTGCCGGTCGAGGTCCGATCACGCGTTACCACATCCTGAGAGATTCACCTAATCCGGTGGCGGTTTTTCGTGATCGAAACCGGCGAGTCTGCGCCTCCTGTGTGACTGTTGTGGCTAGCGTGACTACAGCAGAGGATCGGGGGAGGTGACGGGACATGCCCAGCTCGCTGATCATCGTCGCGCTCGCCGCGGCATGGCTCGTCGTTCTCGTGCCCATGGTGGCGCGCAAGCGCCAGCAGGTCTCGCGGACGCCGTCGTCCGCACTCGCCGCGCGGGTGGTGCGCAGCGGGGGAGCTCGCAACGAAGGACAGGAGGAGTTCGCCGTGTCCGACAGCGCGAAACCTTCGGTGGAGGACGACCTCGCCGAACTCGAGGCGGAGCTCGACGCCGACCTCGACGAAGAAGAGCCCGAGGACGAACCCGAACCGCTGCCCCAGCCGAGCAGCGCCGAGCGCGACGAACCGGCGCGCCGTCGCTCCGGCTACCGCCCGGGCCGCGGTGGTTTCGATCCGGAGGCAGCGGAGATCGCCGCGCGGGCCAAGTACGCCCTCCGCCAGCGCGTCGTCGTCATCCTGCTCATCCTGGCCGTCGCGTCGGCCGCCTTCGCGGGCTTCGCGATGTCCGTGGTGTGGTGGGGCCACGCGGCGGTGGACGTCGTGTTCGTCGGCTACCTGGTGTACTTGCGCCGCCAGGTCCGCATCGAGAGCGAGATCCGCCAGCGCCGCATGGCGCGGTACTCGACGGCGTCCCCTTCGGCGGCCACGCGCGCGCCGCGCCGTCCGGCCGAACGGCCGGCCCCCGCCCCCGCTCCGGCCCGGGAGGACGACGACGTCGAGGTCGTCGAACCGCCGGCGCGCCGCGAGATCGTGGAACGCAAGCCGTCGCCCATGTCGCGCATCCGCCGCCAGGCGGTCGTCGTCGACCTCGACGACGAGGACCCCGCGTTCGAGGAGCTCGACGAACCCGGGACCAGCCCGTATCGGCGAGCTGTGGGGGAGTGACCCCCGGTGTTCGGTGCTCTGCAGGGGCTGATACGCTCTACGAGCACTGAACAAGGGGTTCACGCCTCTTAGGGGCTGTAGCGCAGTTGGTAGCGCGTCTCGTTCGCATCGAGAAGGTCAGGGGTTCGATTCCCCTCAGCTCCACAGCAGGTCAAGGGCCGTCCACAGTAGAGTGGATGGCCCTTTTCGTTGCCCTGGTAGCGGCAAAGTACAGCAGTGGCGCTACTCATCGAGCGCTGGTGTGGGGTCAGAGGCTGGCGGCGTAGGTTTCGATCTCGGAGTGGGCGTTGCTGAGCAGGCCGAGCAGTTCGCCGAGGTTGGCGGCCACGTGGGCGTGGGTGCTCATGGCGTTGGCGACGCGGGCTGGGTGCTGCCGGCGACGGCCTGCTGCAGCTGCGCGTGGATCTCGCTGACGGTCTGCTCGGCCTGGGCGAGCGCACCGAGCGTCTGCGCGGCCTGTTCGTTGGTGGTCTGCAGCGCGCCGCGGACCTCGTCGACGTTGGACGTGGGTGATCTCCTTCGCTGGTGGTGGGCACGGATGCCCGGGCCGGGTTAGATGGCTGGCTTGTAGACCGGCGAGGTGCTCGGCGTCGTCGGGGATGTCGGAGTGATCGAAGGGTCGAGCCTTCCACCCTGGAGACGTGGATCGAGCGAGTGGAATCGACGCCAGACGAGCGGGAAGAGGTCGAGTACCACGAGCGGTGCGTCCTGCCCTACAACCAGCGCGCGAAACGAACGAAGCAGGCCTGAGAGCAAGAAACGGCTGCTACCGGCCGACGTGAGCCGCTCAGGTGAACCTTGCGTGAATGTCGGCTTGTCCGCGATCGACCTGCCACGATCCGTGTACGCCCGTGACCTGGCGGGCCCAGTTGTGGGGAGGGACAGGAATGTCGAGACGAACGAAGGTCGCGGCGGTTGTTGGAGCAGCCGCCGCCTTGACCTTGAGCTTGGTGACCACAGCCAACGCAGCGCCCGCTTCGGTCGCTCGAAACGGGAAATGCGAAGTAGGCGAATTCTGCCTCTACCACCTGTACGACCTCGGGGGTTCGCTCTCGGACTTCAACACCACGATTGCGAACTACGGGACCACGCAGCCAACCTGCTACGAGTTCAAGGGGGACGGCATCGGGAAGGGCCAATGCGTGAAGAACAACGCACTGTCGGCGTGGAACAACAGCGATCACACCGTCAGGCTTTACTACAACAGCAACTTCGGCGGCACCTACCTGACCTTCCCTCCCGGCAGCGCGCTGGATGGAGGCCTGAGCCAGCTCGATTACAACAATGCATCGCACAAGTTCTTCTAACGCAAGCCCGGTCAACGACTGACGTCATGAACTGATCGATTCACCGTGCCTTGGGCGGACGCGGGTCTTTCGGTCCGCGTCTGCCCTCGCCCAGCCTGCATCTCCACACGGCATGGGCTGGTCGGGCGAACCGCGCCTGGATGTCACTGAGCGGTTTCCTGGCCGGTCGCATTCGGCTGATCTTTCAAAGACTCGGTGAGCAGCTCGACACCGCCGAATGCCGACCTCCAACAGAACGCGCATCAGCCTTGCCTCGTGGTCGCGGCCCGTGGTGGTGCAGCAGGGCCCGCCTGGACGAGGCGGCGACCGCGTGGGGCGGTCGGCTCACTCTCGGGAGTTCATCGGTGACGTGCCGGTCGTCGGGGAAGTGATCCTCGGGCACCCGGCAGCGTTGTGGCTGAAAGCGTGTGTGGCCGCCGCCGAGGGGTGGTGAAGCGGCTTAGAATCGCGATTCGTGGAGCTGGAGTTCGTGCGGACGTTCGTCGCGGTGGTGGACGGGGGGCGGTTCCAGGAGGCGGCGGCCGGGTTGGGTGTGTCGCAGCAGGCGGTGTCGAAGCGGGTCGTGGCGTTGGAGCGGGAGCTCGGCGTGCGGCTGTTCACGCGGACGGCGCGCGGGGCGGCCCTGACCGGCGACGGGGTGGCGTTCCTGCCGCACGCGCGGGAGCTGTTGGCCGCCGGGGAGCGCGCGGTGGCGGCGGTGCGGCCGGGCCGGCGGCCGTTGCGCGTGGACGTGCTGAACCGGCGCATCAAGGTCGCCGAGCTGGTGCGGCAGTTCCACCTCGACCACCCCGACGTGCAGCTCGACATCGTGACGCTGGGCGACGACACGGCGGCCTCCGTCGCGGCGATCGCGGAGGGCGGTGTCGACGCGACGTTCCGGGCGGTGCCCGCGGGTGAGCTGCCCGAGGGTGTCGTGAGCACGTGGGTGTACGACGAGCCGCACGAGCTGCTCGTCGGGCCGCGGCACGCGCTCGCGGAGCACGGCGCCGTGTCGCTGCGCGAACTGGCCGACCACCGCGTCTGGATGCCGGACATGTCACCCGACACCGAGTGGGGCGGGTACTACCGCGAGCTGGCCGCCCGGTTCGGGCTCACGATCGACGTCGACGGGCCGAACTTCGGCAACGAGGCCATGCTCGACGAGATCGCCGCGTCGGCCGAGCTCGCGACGTTCGTCGGCGAGGGTTCGCGCTACTTCTGGCCCGAGCACTACGATCTGCGCCGCATCCCGGTCGTCGATCCGGCGCCCCTGTACCCGCATTTCCTGGTGTGGCGCCGGAAACACCCGCACCCCGCGCTCGGGCAGCTGCGCGAGCACCTGGTGCCGGACCGCGGTTCGCGCCGGACGCGGGGCGTGTGGCTGCCCGACTGGGGTCAGACCGGGATCCGCGCGGACTCGCCGGGCGTGTCGGCGCCGTAGCGGGCGAGTTCGGCGTCGAGGTCGAGGGGACCGTTGTGGGCGCGGTCCGCGTCGGTGATCAGCGCCCGCGGGACGAGCCAGCAGATCTCCGACTCGATGCCGTCCGGGTCCTTCGCGTACAGCGCTTTGGTCGTGCCGTGGTCGGTGGAGCCGACGAGCGCGCCGGCCGCGGCCAGCGCCTCGCGGCACGTGCGCAGGTCCGCGAGCGTCGGGACCTCCCACGCCAGGTGGTACAGCCCGACCGCACTGGTGCCCGCGGGACTGTCGGCCGCGTCGCCGATCGCGAACAGGCCCAGGTCGTGGTCGTTGCGGGATTCGGGTGCCTGCAGGAAAACCGCGCGCTCCGTCGTGTGCACGGCGCGGAACCCCAGCACGTCGACGTAAAAGGCGCTGCTTCGCGCGGCGTCGCGCACCCACAGGACGGCGTGGTTCAGGCCGCGGATCGGCATCGGCGCTCCTTCCGGAGTTCAGGGCAGTGCGAACGCGGAACCGCCGTCGTGCCACCACTTGTGGTAGAACCGCGAACCCTCGACCAGTGCGAGGTACCCGCTCTCGATCTTGGCACACACCTCGTCCACGAGCGAAGCGATCGGGGAATCGGTGCGCCACGCGAGAACCAGCTCGCGGTGCAACGGCGTGCCGGTGAGTGACAGCGTCGCGATGCCGGTGCGGTCGGTGCCGATGGGGTAGAGCAGGCAGATCGCGCGGCCTTCGGCGGTGAGCGCGAACGCGACGTGCGCTTCGTTCGTCAGGTGCGTGATGCGCTGGTCGAAGCCCGCGGCCGCACACGTGCGGGCGAAGAACTCGTTCATCCCGCTGTCGTCCGGGTCGGGCATCACCCACTTCTCGTCCGCGAGCTCGGCCAGCTCGACCTCGCCGCGTTCGGCCAGCGCGTGGTGCTCGGAAACGCCGATGAACAACGGTTCCCGCAGCAGCAGCCGGTGTTCGACGCCGTCCGGCGGCAGTAGCGGGAACCCCGGGAAGCAGCGCATCACGGCGACGTCGAGCTCACCCGTGCGCAGCAACGCCGTCAGCGCAGCGGTTTCCCGGATCGTGCGGCTCGTGACGTCGCGCCGCGGCAGCATCGCGGTGAGGGTGTTGACGAGCAGGCTGAACTGCTGCGCCGGAATCCCGCCGACGCGCACCGGCGCGCCCGCTTCGTGTTGCGCGTTGAGCCGCGCGGTGCGTTGCAGCGCGTCGAAGCCGTGGAGCAATTTCTGGGCGTCGCGCACCAATTCCGTGCCGGTGTGCGTCGGCAGCACGCCTTCGACCGAACGGACGAACAGCGGTCCGCCGAGGAACTGCTCGATCCGCTTGAGCTGCGTGGTCACCGCCGGCTGCGTGAGGTGCAGCCGCGCCGCGGCTCTGCGCAGGCTGCCGGACTCGGCGATCGCGACCACGAGCTCGAGGTGCCGGATTTCCAGGCGCATGCCGGAAACATTATCGCCGGATGCAATAGCGCCGATCCCGTGATGATCATGGCCCGGCCGCATCCGCGCTGGTTACGGTGCCTCGCGTGACTTCCTTGGTCCCCGTTCCGCTCATCGGGAAGACGAATCTTCCCGTGCTGTTCTCCGACGAAGTGCTGCAGCGGTTCCTCGCGGCGGCCGCCGTTGAATACGCTTTCATCAAGCCCGACGAACCGAGACCCTGTTTCGCGGTGCTGCTCGGCACGTTCGCCGAAGACGCGGTGCTCGTTGCCGATCTGGCGTTCGGTCGCAACGCGCGGACCACGGATCCGAGCGCGCGCGAGGAGTTCGCCACGACGATCGTCCCGCGATTCGGCTCCGCGTATGAGAATTCGGTGCGCGCCTGGTGGCTCGACCCGGCGGATCTGCTGCGCATCACGCGGGACGCCGACGCCCGCGGCCTCGACGTGCTCGGGTCGGTGCACCTGCACCCCGACTGGCACCGGCTCGGGCCGGAGTGCGAACGCGGGCGTCCGCTGAGCGACCGCCCGACGCCGATGGACGCGTACGCGTTCCGCAGCAGCGGGTGGCCGCTCAACGTCGTCTGCTACCTCGAGCAGCGGCACGGCGGCTTCTACTACTCACTGGCCGCGTGGGACGGCGACTGCGAGTCCCTGCCACTGCGGGTGCTGGTGCGGACGTGACCGACGACTCGATCCGCGCGTTGTGGCGCACCATGACCGACGGCTGGGCCGACGGTGACGCGGCGCGGTTCGCGTCCGTCTTCGCCGAGGACGTCGACTTCGTGAACGTCCGCGGCGAAGCACTCGTCGGCCGCCGCGCCGTCGAAACGGGCCACGCGCAGCTGTTCGCGACCGCCTACCTCGGCACGACGCTGTCCGCCGAAGTCACGTTGATCCGCCGCCTGGCACCAGACCTGTCCTTGGTCCACGCGACGTCGGAAATCGCGCCCGCGGGCGTGAAGACGCACGCGCAGGCCGTCGTCCGCCACACCGGCGAGCCCACGATCGCCGCGTTCCACAACATGATCCCGAAGGGACCCACCGCATGACCCGCCCTCGCCTGCGCCACCTCGCTTTCGTCGTGCAGGACGCGAAACGCATGGCCGCGTTCTACTGCGAGCAGTTCGGCCTGGAGCTGTTCCACACCGACCCCGACGGCAGCCACTTCGTGACCGACGGCTACCTCAACCTGGCGCTGGTCCAGCAGCAGCTCGACGGTGACGTCGCCACCGGGTTCAACCACTTCGGCTTCCAGGTGGACGAGATCCCGCCGATCGCCGACCGGCTCGCCGAAGCGGGCGTGGCGCGCCCCGTGCTGCGGGGTGGGGACCGTCCGTTCGCCGAGTACCGCGCGATCGACCCGGAAGGCAACTGGTTCGACCTGTCGGAGCACGGTTTCCTGCCGCCGGAGTAACTACCGCAACGCGGCGACGAGGTCCGTTGCCATGCGGTGCTCGACGTCCGCGGGCACGGGTTGCACCCGCGCGGCCAGCCCGCCCGCGCCGACGGCGCCGAGACTGCGCGCCTGCAACGTGAGGCCAAGGTCCATGGCCTGGATCGAGTTCCCGTTGGCGGCGGTGAGGTTGAGCATCCGGCCCTGGTCGAGGAGCACGATCTCGCGGCCGTCGTTGAGCACGTAGCCCGTGCGGCGCGAGGGTTCGCCGTATTCGACGGTGTTCTTGGTCTGCGCGGCGAGTGCCGCCCGGTCGATCTCCCACGCGAAGTGGCCGACGCCGGCGAGCACGGCGCCATCGCGCAGCGCCGCGAGTTCGGCCGCGCCCAGCACGCCGGGGTGGCCGGTGGCGGTGAACACGAGCCGCGCGTTGGCCACGACCTCGGCGGCGGCACCGACGCGGTGGCCGTTGAGGATCGCCTCCAGCGCGCGCATCGGATCGACGTCGCACACGGACACTCGCGCGCCCAGCCGGCTCAGCGTGTCGGCGACGCCCTTGCCGCACGGCCCGTAGCCGAGCACGGCGGCGCGCAGGCCGGGGACCATGAGGTTGGTGGCGTTGAGGAATCCCTGCACCACGCTCTGACCGACGCCGAATTCGTTCTCCACCAGGAGTTTCAGCCGCGAGTCGTTGATCACGACGACGGGACGGCCGAGCTCACGCGGAGTCTCGCGCAGGCGGAGGCCGCCGGTGGTGGTCTCTTCGGTGCCGCCGAGGTAATTCACCGGCACGCCCCGGTTCAGGAGCTCGATCGTGAGGTCGCCGCCGTTGTCGAGCGTGAGGTCGGGCTCGACGTCGAGCACTCGGCGGACGTTCTCGGCGTGCTCGGCTTCGCCGTCGCTGCGGCGGGTGAAGACGGCGACGCCCAGCTCGGCGAGCGCGTCGGCGACGTCGTCCTGCGTCGTACCGGGCGACCCGGTCAGGCGGACGTCGACGCCGGCGCGCACGAGCAGCGTGACGAGTGCGGCCGTCTTCGGTTCGACGTGCAGGCACATCGCCAGCCGCTTCCCGGCGAGCACCGGGGTCAGTTCGGCGACCGCCTGCGCGGTGAGGGGCATGTGCTTGAGGGCCCAGGTCGTGGCGACGTTCTCGGGCAATGTGGTGTTCCTCTTCGGTTGTGGGTTCTGGGGCTGACGGGCGCGGGCCGTCGTCAGCCGTAGAAGTCACACCGGTAGGAGTGGTCGCCGAAGATCGGCGTCACGAGCTCCGGCCGGGAAGAACACACGCGCCCACGATAACCCGTGTCAGAGCGGGTGTTCCACCCACACGTTCGGTTCGACGTACACGCCCAAGTCCTGCGCCACCGACGCCAGCACGGGCGCGATCCCGCCGGGCACCGCCGTGCGGCCGTCGCCGAGCCGCACGCCCGTCCACCGCTCCCACTGATCGAGCGTGCTCGTGACCGTCATTGCGAACGGTGCGATCTTCACCGTCCGCGCGCCGAGCCGCTCGTGGTTGCGCAGCCACGGATCCGCCGGACGGCCGTGCTCGTCGCGGCGGGCCACGTAGTCCTCAATGGACTCGAACGCGTGGTTCACCTTGCCCGTCGGCCGCACGGGCACCACGAGCCGCGCCAGGCCGGCGTTTCGGGCGCGGTTCTTCAGCTCGGTCAACGCCAGCGCCGCCACGCCCCGTCCGCGCGCCCGCTCCGCGACGGTCACCTCCAGCGCGACCAGCGTGGTCGGTTCGCGGCCGTCCAGCACGTCCTGCGCCGCCCACAGCAGCGCGCCGTCCCAGCCGTGGTCCGGTAGCTCGGGCCGCTCGTCCGTCGGGAACGTCACGGGGACCGCCGCCGCGCGCGCCACCGGGACGTCGTTTTCCAGCAGTACCAGGAAGAACTCCGGCCACCGCGCCGCGAGCCGCGCGGACGCGGCCAGGTCGCCCACCACGTCGTGCCGCAGGAACTCGCCGCCGACCACGCCGAGCTCCAGCGCGGGCCGGCGCAGGTCCGGCCGCGTGGTGAGGTCCTCGATGCGCACCGTTGTCTCCTGAACTCGCCGTCACCGCACCGGCAGCGCCTGCCTCCGCCGCGTCAGCGCCGCCGGGTCCAGCGTCGCGCGCGTGCCCGCCTGGTGTCCTTCGCGGTACCCCGACCCCGACAGCCGCCGGGGGGTTGCCGCGCGCAGGTCGCCGTATTCGCGGTCGAACGCGGTCTGCACGAGGGCTGTGCGGTCGCGCACCACGAGTTCCGCCGAGTGCCGTCCGGAACCGGGGTGCTCGCGCACGGCGGTCGTCTCCGCGTGCACCAGCCGCTCGTGCACGGCGCGCGCGAAGCCGTGCAGCCACGTGCGCCGGTACGCGGCGAGCGATTCGCGGAACACCCGCCCGTCGGGCCGCACGCGCGTGAGCTGCGTGCTCGCCTGCAGCAGGAGGCTCGTGAACAGCAGCTCGACGCGCCCGAGGTCGGACTTGAACCCGAACACCGTGACCGACTCGACGCCCTGGCCGACGCGGTGCAGCAGCGTGCGGCAGCGCAACGGGTACGCGATGTTCGTGAGCAGGCTCGCCTTGTCGCGGCTGTACGGGTTGTCGATGGGGATCTTCAGCACCGTGAGGTCGTCGGTGCCGTACCCGGTGGCGGCCAGCATCGCGTTGTCGACGCCGTAGCGGGCGATCAGCTCGGCCGCCTTCGTGTTGTACAGCTCGGCTTCTTCCGCGGTCACCGCCGGGTCTTCGGCCTTGGCGAGCAGCTTGCGGATGCGCTCCAGCTGCGAGTCGTGGGCGGGCATGATCCCCCTTTCCTGCCGGGCCGGCCCGGGTGAGCCGGTGTGGGGTCCCAAGGTAGGCGCGGGGTACGACAATATTCGATCAGGTGTTCGGACGGGTAGCAGGGTGCCCGCGTGTCGATACGATCCGTGAGTGGATTCGACCGCTGACGCCGTGGTGGTCGGCTCCGGCCCCAACGGCCTGGCCGCCGCCGTGCTGCTCGCGCGCGCCGGATTGGCCGTGGAGCTGCACGAAGCGGCGCCCGAGCCCGGCGGCGGCGCGCGCTCCGCGCGGCTGTTCGACGCCGACGTGGTCCACGACGTCTGCTCGGCCGTGCACCCCATGGCCGTCGCGTCGCCGTTCTTCCGCGGTTTCGACCTGGCCGCGCACGGTGTCGAGCTCTGCCGGCCCGAAGTCGCGTACGGGCATCCCGTCGACCGCCGCCGCACGGGTCTCGCGTACGCGGACCTCGAGCGCACGTGCGCCCGGCTCGGCCCCGACGCCGACCGTTGGCGCCGTCTGATGGGACCGCTCGTCGAGCACACGCGAGAGCTGACGGACCTCCTCCTGGGCACCCTCCGCCGGCCGCCGGGACCGGGCCTCGCCGCCGTGCTGGCCCCGCGCGTCCTCGCGCTCGGCACCGGCGCCGACGAACTCCTGTTCCGCGGCCCGGAAGCGCCCGCGCTGCTGGCCGGTGTCGCCGCGCACCCGATGGGGGGGCTGCCTTCGCTCGTCGCCGGCGGCACGGCCGTGCTGCTCGGCCACCTCGCGCACGCCGGCAGCTGGCCCGTTCCGCGCGGCGGCACGCAGGTGCTCACCGACGCCCTCGTCGCCGATTTCCGGGCGCACGGCGGCCGCGTCCACGTGCACAGCCGGGTCACCGACCTGCGGCAGTTCGCGAAGACCCGCGCGGTGCTGCTCGACCTCAGCCCGCGCGGCTTCCTCGACGTCGCGGGACCGCTGCTGCCGCCGGGCTACCGCCGCGCGCTCGCGAACGTGCGTTACGGACCTGCTGCGGCGAAGGTGGATTTCCTCGTCTCCGAACCGATCCCGTGGTGCGAGCCCGAGCTCGCGAAGGCCGCGACCGTCCACATCGGAGGGACGGCCGCTCAGGTGCGGGCGGCCGAGAACACCGTGGCCGCCGGGCGCCGCGCGGCCGAGCCGTACGTCCTGCTGGCCCAGCCGATGGCCGCCGATCCGTCGCGCGGCTTGCCGCACAAACAGCCGATCTGGGCCTACGCGCACGTCCCGAACGGCGATCCCCTCGACGCCACCGAGCTCGTGCGCGCTCGCATCGAACGCTTCGCGCCCGGCTTCGGCGACACGATCCTCGCGTCCCGATGCGTCCCCGCGCCGGAACTCGAGGCGGACAACGCGAACTACGTCGGCGGCGACATCTCCGGCGCCGCCGTGACGCTGCGGCAGCTGCTCGCGCGCCCGGTCGCCCGCTGGAACCCGCACACGACGCCGCTGGGTGGCGTCTACCTCTGCTCCAGCGCTACCCCGCCGGGTCCGGGCGTGCACGGCATGGCCGGGCTGCACGCCGCGAAAGCCGCGCTGCGCCGGGAGTTCGGGATCCGCGCGCTGCCCGCCGGCTGGTGATCACGCGCGCGGCCGGACGAGCCCCGTCTCGAACGCGACCACCACGGCCTGCTCGCCGTCGTCCCGGCCTCGGGTACGCCCCGCTGAGCCACGGGGCATGGGTGACCATTCGGGCCAGACGCCATCCGCTCGAATCCCCCGAAGCGGAATTCGGCGGTCAGCCTTCCCGCCGAGTTTCAGCCCAGGTACGCGTCGAGCGTCACCGCGAGGGCCGATTCCGGCGACGGCGCGAAGCTCGCGCCCGCCAGCCCGCCCCACAGCCACAGCTGGGCCAGGCCGTGCAACGCGGCCCACAGCGAAGCCGCGACGAGCCGCGGGTCCGTGCCGGGTTTGACGCGGTCGTCGGGCGCGGCCTCGCGGTCGAGGCGGACGAGTTCGGCGAAGTAGTCGAACACGGCGCTGCTCGCGGCGACGAGCCCCGGTTCGGTCGCGTCGATGAGGTCGCGGCGGAACATCAGCTCGAACATCGCGGGGTTGGCGAGCGCGAAGTCGACGTACGCGTGACAAGCCGCGGTGACGCGTTCGCGAGCGGTCCCGTCGGGCAGCTTCGCGCCGCGTTCGAGCAGCTGCGCGAAGCCGAGCGTCGCGACGGCCGACAGGAGTTCCGCGCGGCCGGAGAAGTGGCGCAGGGGCGCGCCGTGGGAGACGCCGGCGGCCTTCGCGATGCCCCGCAGCGTCACCGCGTCCACGCCCTCGTCGGTGAGCAGCGTCGCCGCGGTCGTGATCAGCCGCTGGCGTGCGCTCACAGCTGCGCTTCGGAGAAGGCGACGGGCAGCAGTTCGGGGCGCTTCGGGAAGAAACCGTCGCCGGGTGAGCGGCCGATGAGGCGGTTGTGCAGGCGCGTGACGGCGACCGGCACGACCTCCTGCCAGAACCACTGCAGGTCGGCGAGCAGGCTCGGGCGCGCGGGGAAGCCCGGGAGCGGCTGGAGCCAGCCGTCGTCGTGGCCGACGTGGAGGCGGTCGAGCACGTGGCCGGCCACGCGCAGGTGGCCCGCTTCGGACAGGTGCAGCCGGTCCGGGCCGAAGTAGCGCGAGTCGTGGGCTGCGTGGTCGGGCCAGAGGTCCACGAGCTCGGCGCCGTAGCTCACGGAGGCTTCGCGGATCGCGTCGTTGAGGGCGGTCACGCGCGGGCGCATGCGGGCGCTGAAGGGCATGCGGTGGGCGACGTCGCTGAGGGTGAACGTGACGACGGTCGGCGCGATGTGGGTGCACCGGCGGATCGCGGCGTCGACCCGGCGCGCGACCGTGCGCGCGTCCCAGCCGCGGCTCATCACGTCGTTGCCGCCGCCGAACAGGGCGATGAGGTCGGGCTCGTGGCGCTCGGCGGCGGGCAGCTGCTCGGCGATGATCTGGTCGAGACGCCGGCCGCGCACGGCGAGGTTCGCGTAGCGGAAGGCCGGCTCGTCCTGCGCGAGCCGGCCGGCGACGAAGTCCGCCCACCCGCGGTACTGGCTGTGGTCGGGGTACGGGTCGTCCAGCCCCTCGGCGCAGCTGTCGCCGACGGCGACGAATTTCTGGAAGCCCATGTCGATCTCCGTAACCCCTGGTTCACCTTGTAGACACTGTCTATCAAACCGGGGTAGACGGTGTCTACGTGGGGTTCACTTCATCGATGTCCTTTCCGCTCAAAGGTGGCGGTTTCCGGGGTAGTTGGCGGGACTGCTGGCGGAGTTCGGGGTAGTTGGCGGGGGTCGGTTCTCCCGGCCGGTGCTTTGTCGAGAAGATGCCGCGGTGCCGAAACTGGATCTTGTCGCTGGCGGCGCCCCGGCCGCAGATGAGCGGTTCGAGGTCGCCTTCGCCGTCGCCGAGGGCGAACAGCGCCTGCCGCTGAGCAAGGCGTGGTCCATCCCGTTCGAGTCCTGCCTTCAGGTTCGCGACTTCCCTTCTTACAAGGGACAACGGCACTACTCCGGCCGCTGGTGGACCGCGACGACGGGCACACTGGTCGGGTGCGAGTCGTGGGTCGAGCGCGACACGCTGGTCCTGCTCGACTTCGACGCCGACGTCACGGGGGATCGCGTCCCAGCCGTTCTGGCTGTTCTGGACCGCCGACGAGGGCAAACCTCGCTCGCACGCCCCGGACTACTTCGCCCGCCTCGTCGACGGGTCAGCCCTTGTCCTGGACGTTCGTCCGGCCGACCGGATCACGCCGCGTGACCAGGCCGCCTTCGACGCAACCCGCGCGGCCTGCACGCTGATGGGCTGGGCCTACGACGTGGTCGGCCCAACGCTGGGCACACGACTGGCCAACGTCCGGTGGCTGGCCGGCTACCGGCACCCGCGCCACGAGCTGGCGCGGAAACCGACGGGTCAATGACCAGGCGTTTGGTGCCGCCGAGGCATTTGACTCAGTGCATGGCAGGCTCGCGTCGTGATCGACGATGTCGCGAAAGAGTACTTGCACAGCGATCTGCGCGAGGTCCGCGAGGTGATGCTCTGGAAGCTCGAAGGGCTGGGTGAGTAGGAGATCCGCCGTCCCCTGACCAGGACCGGAACCAACCTTCTCGGGTTGGTCAAGCACCTGTCGCTTTCGGAGTCCCGGTACTTCGGCGAGGTGTTCGACCGGCCGTTCCCCGAAGCCCTACTCCGATGGGACGACCTCGGGCAACGCGGCGCTGACATGTGGGCCACCGAGCACGAGACGCGTGAGGAGATCATCGGCCGCTACCGACGCGTTTGGGAGCACTCCGACGCGACAATCGCGGCGCTGGCCATTGATTCGCCTGGTCACGTGCCCTGGTGGCCGCGACCTCATGTGATGCTGTTCAACGTTCTGGTCCACATGCTGACCGAGACCAGCCGGCACGCCGGACACGCCGATATCCTGCGCGAACAATTGGACGGCTCGACCGGGACTGCCACCGACTATGCCACCCAGCGCGACGCGGCATTCTGGGAAGTCCGGCGCAACCAGATCGAGCAGGCCGCTACAGCAGCCATCGCCAAACCCGATCACGACCTCCAACCATAGGGCGAACACGGTCACGAGAACGCTGCCGGCTGGCCAGCACGTCGATTCCGCCAACTAGGTCCGAGCAACTCAGCCGCCCGTTGTCCGGACCTACTTGGCGGACCGCTGGTCGTCGGCCTGGTCTTCCGCCACCATCGAGCGGAAAGGACATCGGGCAGTTGCCGAGATATCTCGCAGCTCGATATATTGCGGCCATGGCGATCTCGGAACAGGTCTTCTTCATCCTCACCGCGCTGGTCGGCGAACCCCGGCACGGTTACGGGATCGTCGGCGAAGTCGCAGAACTGTCCGAGGGACGCGTGAAGCTGAAGGTCGGCACGCTCTACGGCGCGCTCGACCGCCTCACCGCCGACGGCCTCGTGGAGCACGACCGCGAAGAGGTCCAGCAGGGCCGGCTGCGCCGGTACTACCGCCTCACGCAGGCGGGCGCCGACGCCGTCGCCGCCGAAGCCACGCGCCAGGACGCCAACGCCCGTGCGGCGACCGCCCGCCTGCGCGGCTGGCACCCGCGACGCGTCTGAGTTTTCCGTTGCGGGCAAGGAAAAACTCCGGGATGTGTGAGTGGCGTGAGGACGGCTGGACCGCGCACCGCCCGTCCGCGATGATCTTCGACATGAAGATCCTGGTGGTGGGTGGAAGCGGTTTGCTGGGGCACCACGTGCTGGAGGAACTGCGGCTGCGCGGGCACGAGACGACCACGGTCGCCCGCACCCCGCGCGACGGTGTCGACCGCGTCGCCGACGTCACGGCGGCTTCGGAAGACGACCTGCGGGAACTCCTCGCCGGCCACGACGGCGTGGTCTTCGCGGGCGGGGTGGACGACCGGCGCATCGACAAGGGACCGGTCGGCCCGCGGTTGCACGACGGCAACGTCGCGCCGGTGGTGGCGCTGCTGGCCGCGGCGCGCACGGTCGGGTGCACACGGGCGGCGGTGCTCGCGTCGTACTACACGTACTTCGACCGCGTGCATCCCGAATGGGGCCTGGCGGCGAAGCACCCGTACGTGCGGAGCCGGCTCGAGCAGGCGCGCATCGCCCGCGAGACGGCGGGGCCGGACCTGCCGGTGGCGATCATCGAGGTGCCCTACGTGTTCGGTGTCGCGCCCGGGCGGGTGCCGGAATGGTCTCGGCCGGTGGTGAAGTGGGTGCGGTCGTGGGCTCCGCTGTTCGCGCCGCGGGGCGGCAGCGCGGCGACGAGCGCGCGGGGCGTCGGCATCGCGACGGTCGACGCGCTCGAAGACGCGTCGGGCGCGGACATCCCGGTGGTCGAGGAGAACCTGCGCTGGGCCGACATGCTCAGCCGCCTGGCCGGCGCGGCCGGCAAACCGCGCGCGGTGCGCACGTTGCCCGCCGGGGTGGTCCGCGCCGTCTTCCGCCTCGGTGGCCGCGTGAACGGCCTCACCGGCAAGGAGCCCGGCCTCACCGTCGAACACCTCGACGCCCTGTTCCTGCGGGAGCTCTTCGTCGACCCGCCGGCCCCCCGCTCCGTCGACGAAGCCCTGCGCGAGACGGCGAAAGCCTGACTACGCAAGGGATCCCGCTCAGGTGAGGCGGCCCCGGTGCGTCCGGGCCACCGCGAGCCGCGGGTCGGCGGGGTCGAGGGCGGCGCAGAGGGCGTCGAGGACTTCGACGTCGTCCGCGCCGCACGAGGTCTCCCAGAAGGACCAGAGCGTGTCCGCGTCGGCGCTCGCCAGCGCGACCTGGCGGACCTGCGCCGTCAGGGATTCGCGTTCCGCCAGGATCGCGGGGGCCTCGGATTCGGGCAGGAGCGGCCCGCGGAAGGCCTGGGTGGCGGAGCGGGCGTCGCCGCGGCGGAGGGCGGCGCGGGTGCGGAGGAAGTCGGCGTCGAGGTCGGCGGCGAGGCGGTAGGGGCGGGTCTGGACGACGCCCGTGCCGAGTTGCGTGCGCAGCCGGTGGATCTCCGCGCGCACCGTGACGGGGTTGCCGGTTTCGCCGTACAGCTGCAGGGCGAGCCGTTCCGCGGAGAGGCCGCGGGGGTGCAACGCCAGCAGGGTCAGCAGTTCGGCGTGGCGCAGCGTGAACGGGATCTCGCGGCCGTCGAGGGTGGTGGAGCCGGCGCCGTCGGTGAGGAATTCCAGCGTGAGGTGGCGGCGGTGCGTCGGCCCGGACGTCGCCAAGCGCAGGAGGTAACCGTCGTCGAGGGGGTCGACCACGGCGATGCGGCCGTCGGGCAGCGTCACGGTGCCGCCGCCGCGCCGAACCTCCACTGTGGACGGCAGGGTGCACGATTCGGCGGCCAGCACGCGCCCGCCCGCCGACAGCAGTGCGCCCGGCCGGCCGCGCAACGCGTCGAGGTGGTGCATGTTCGCGCGCCGCACCTTTTCGTCGCGCACCGCCAAGTGCGCGCGCAGCTGGCCCTCGGCGAGTTTCGCGCTGGCGGTGACGAGTGCGAGCATCGCCGGGTGCACCGTGCGCAGCGGGCCGCTGACGTCGATGGACCCGAGCAGCGCACCGGTTTCCGGGTCGCGCACGGGCGCGGCCGCGCAGGTCCACTCGTGGTAGCGGCGCACGAGGTGCTCGGCGGAGTAGATCTGCACGGGCTCGCCGGTGGCGAGCGTCGTGCCCATCGCGTTGGTGCCGATCGCCTCTTCCGTCCAGCGCGTGCCCTCCGTCAGCGCGACGCGGTCGGCGCGCAGCAGCACGCCCGAAGCGCCTTCGCGCCAGAGGATCAGTCCATCGGCGTCGGTCACGATCATCATGTGCTCGGCGTCGTCGGCGATGCTCACGAGCGTCTGGCGCAGCAGCGGCAGCACGGGAGCGAGCGGGTGCTCGGCGCGCAGATCGGTGACTTGCGACGGTTCGAAGACCAGGGGCGCCTCACCCGAATCGGGGTCGACGTGAGCCGCCAGCGACCGTTGCCAGGAGGCCGAGACCACGGAGCGTGGCGAACGCGGCGCGGGCACTCCCGACAGGATCGCCTCGTGGACATCTTCGAGCAGCCGCGCGTACGCCTCCGGATCGCGCAGCAAGTCGGCCTCGGGCGGCTCCGCCACCACCCCAGCGTAGAGAGCCGGTTCGCAGTGCTGCAACGTCCGTGCAACGTCGCCGCGCCTACCGTTGCCGCCCGTCCGTCACTCCGAGCAACGAGGCAGGAAAGATGGCCGTTTACGCCGCACCGAACACCGACGGCGCCGTCGTCGACTACGAGAGCTGGTACGACCACTACATCGGCGGCGAGTACGTCGCCCCGGCCGGCGGGCAGTACTTCGAGAACCCGACGCCGATCACCGGGAAGACCTTCACGGAGATCGCGCGCGGGACCGCGGCCGACATCGACAAGGCACTGGACGCGGCCGAAGGCGCCGCACCGGCCTGGGGCCGCACCTCGATCGAGGAACGCGCGGGCGTCCTGCTGAAGATCGCCGACCGCATGGAGGCCAACCTCGAGAAGATCGCGGTCGCGGAGGCGTGGGAGAACGGCAAGGCCGTGCGCGAAACGCTCGCCGCCGACATCCCGCTCGCCATCGACCACTTCCGCTACTTCGCCGGCGCCCTGCGCGCGCAGGAGGGCGGGATCTCGCAGATCGACGAGAACACCGTCGCCTACCACTTCCACGAGCCGCTCGGCGTCGTCGGGCAGATCATCCCGTGGAACTTCCCGATCCTGATGGCGGTCTGGAAGCTCGCGCCCGCGCTCGCCGCCGGCAACGCCGTGGTGCTCAAGCCCGCCGAGCAGACGCCGGCGTCGATCCACCTGCTGATGTCGATCATCGGCGACCTGATCCCGCCCGGTGTGGTCAACATCGTCAACGGCTTCGGCGTCGAGGCCGGCAAACCGCTCGCGTCGAGCAACCGCGTGCGCAAGGTCGCCTTCACCGGCGAGACCACCACGGGCCGGCTGATCCTGCAGTACGCCAGCGAAAACATCATCCCGGTCACCGTGGAACTCGGCGGCAAGAGCCCGAACATCTTCTTCGACGACGTCGGTTCGCGCAACGACGCCTTCTACGACAAGGCGCAGGAGGGCTTCACGCTCTTCGCGCTGAACCAGGGCGAGGTCTGCACCTGCCCGTCGCGCGCCCTGATCCAGAGCGGCATCTACGACAGCTTCCTCGGCGACGCCGTGGAGCGCGTGAAGAAGATCCGCCAGGGCAACCCGCTCGACACCGACACGCAGGTCGGCGCGCAGGCCTCGAACGACCAGTTCGAGAAGATCATGTCGTATATCGACATCGGCAAGCAGGAGGGCGCGAAGGTCCTCACCGGTGGCGGCAAGGCCGACCTCGGCGGCGAGTTCGCCGGCGGCTACTACGTGCAGCCGACGGTGTTCGAGGGCGACAACAAGATGCGCATCTTCCAGGAAGAGATCTTCGGCCCGGTCCTGTCCGTGACGAAGTTCGGCGACTACGCCGACGCGCTCAAGATCGCCAACGACACCCTCTACGGCCTCGGCGCCGGCGTCTGGTCCCGCGACGGCAACACCGCGTACCGCGCGGGCCGCGACATCCAGGCCGGGCGCGTGTGGGTGAACAACTACCACGCCTACCCCGCGCACGCGGCCTTCGGCGGTTACAAGGCCTCGGGCATCGGGCGCGAGAACCACAAGATGATGCTGGACCACTACCAGCAGACGAAGAACCTCCTGGTCTCCTACTCCGACCAGGCGCTCGGATTCTTCTGATGGACGTGCGGCGGGTGGACTTCACCGAGGCCGCGGGCGACCTCCTGCGCAAGCTGGTGGCCGTCCACGGCCCGGTGATGTTCCACCAGTCCGGCGGCTGCTGCGACGGCAGTGCCCCGATGTGCTACCCCCTCGGCGAGTTCAAGGTCGGCGAGCGGGACGTGCGCCTGGGCGACCTGCCCGTCGACGGCATCGACGCCGTGCCGGTGTGGATGTCGGGCCCGCAGTTCGAGTACTGGAAGCACACGCACCTGACCATCGACGTCGTCCCGGGCCGCGGCAGCGGGTTTTCCCTGGAGGCGCCCGACGGGGTGCGCTTCCTCATCCGTTCGCGCCTGTTCAGCGACGAGGAATCGGCGGCGCTGAACGGCTGAGCCCGAGGGGCCGGGTGCGGCCAGGTCCGGCAACCAGACCGCACCCGCCCGGCACCGGCGTCGTTTCGGGGAACGTCGCGCGGTGCGCTTCGGCGCGGCGGCAGTCAGTTCAGCCGAGACCGCCGTCGCCGATTTCCGCTCACGCCGTCAGCCGGCCCGCGACGTCGGTGATCAGGGCGAGCCGGTCGCGCTGGGGCTGGATGAGGTTCTGGAGCTTCACGCTCGCCCCGTCCGTGAGCTCGGCGCGCAGCGGGTCGGTGCCGGGGTCCTCGACGTGGCCGATGTGCCACTCCTCGATGGCGGTGATGCCCAGCTCGACGCTCAGCTGCTTCCGGAGCTCGCCCAGCTCGGCGCCGGTGAAGGTCAGCTCCGCACCGACGGTGGCCAGTTTGCGGGCGTGGACGTGTTCCCAGTCGTCCACGATGGGCCTCGCGTGGTCGTGGGCGTCGAGCAGGCGTTTGACCGCGACCTCCCAGCCGTGCGGCGGGTGGTCGAGATCCGCCCAGGCCTCGGTGATCCGGGTGAAGGCCTCGGCGACCCCGGGCCAGGCGGCAGCGGCGGCGCGCAGCACCGGGGTGGCCTTGCGCCGGTAGACCGCCTTCGCCCACAGCGCGCGGGCCACGTCGAACTCGTCGCAGACCAGGCGGTGCTGCTCGCTGTCGGAGTCGCCGCGGGCGGGCATGGCCGGCTCCGGCTCGTCGCCGGTGAACTCGGCGAAGTGGAACTTGACCCGGTCGACGGGCTGCCCGCCGACCGTCATCCGGGTGGCCTTGAGGAACTTGTCGTGGTGCGCGATCGGGGCGTCGTCACCCGCTTCGGCCAGCACGATCTCCTTCGGCTGGCGCGCTTCCCACGCCGCCTTCTCCGCGCGCACGGCTTCGAGGGCCTGCTCGGCCTCGCGGGCCTGCCGGGCGGCCACTTCTTCGGCGCTCGGCGGGGCCAGCTCCGCCATCAGCGCGAGGATCTCGGGCGGCTGCCCGCTGTGCCGCGTTCCGTCCGCCTGGAGGTAGTAGCCCTCCACGTCCGGCTCGATGGCGCTGCGGCGGCCGTGGATCAGCGTGCTCTTCAGGTCGGGGGCGTGCCGCTGCCACGCGGCGTGGCACCGCGTCGCCTCGTCGGCGTCGGTGAAACAGCAATACGCGACGTCCCGCCCCGGCTCTCCGCGTTCGATCTCCTCGTTGCGGACGCGCACGGAGGAATACGGGCCGTAGGGCATCAGCGCAGCGGCTTCTTCGCCGTCGCGGCGCGAGGACCGGGAGCCGCGGCGCCGGGGCCACAGTCTCATCGTCGGAACCCTCCTTCCGGAGTGCAGTCGTGCTCCAGACCACACCGGCGGTCGCGCGGAATCAAGATCAAGCGAATCGTGTCGCCACCAAAACGACCGAATTCTCCGGATCAGCGCAGCCGGGCGGCGTTGACGGCCTTGTCTGCGCCGCCCGCCGCAAGCGTTTGCGCGCACGGGCTTGGCGCCCGTCGTGGACCGGCGTCAGGCGTGGTCATAACCACCTGACCTGCGGCGGGCCGCGTGCTAGCTTCGCGAACGTGACCACACTCGAACTCGCCGGGGTTTTCGTCGGCCGGCCCGCCGTGCTCGGGCACCGGCGCGAGCAGCCCGTGCTCAGCGCCATCGTGAAGAGCCGCGTGGCCGAGCCGGAGCTGGAGCTCACCCGGCTCAACCTCGACGGCGACGAGCAGGCCGACCTGAGCGTGCACGGCGGGGTCGACAAAGCCGTTTACGTCTACCCCGCGCAGCACTACCCCGCGTGGACCGCGGACGGGTTCGCCGTCGAGCCGGGTGCGTTCGGCGAAAACCTCACCGTCGCGGGCGCGGACGAAGCCGAGGTGCGCATCGGCGACGTGTGGGAATGGGGCGACGCACGACTGCAGGTCTCGCAGCCGAGGCAGCCGTGTTTCAAGCTGGCCATGCGGACGGGCCGCAAGGACGTCGTGCCGGCGCTCATCGACTCCGGCCGCTGCGGCTGGTACCTGCGCGTGCTGGAGCCGGGCCGCGTGCCGACGGCCGGCGCCGTCCGCGTGGTCGAGTCCGACCCGGCGGCGCCGACCGTCGAAGAGGTGCACCTGATCGCGTTCGCCAACTTCGCGCAGCTCGAACCGCGGGTCGCCGAGGCGGGGGTGCGGCGGGCGGAGCAGATCCTCGAGAACCCGGCGCTGTCGCCGTCCTACTCCGGCGGGATCCGCAGCTCGGTCCGGCGCTGGCGGCTGCGCAACGCCGGCTGACCGGGCGTCACTTCCAGTCGACCTGCGGGGATCGGTAGAAGTTGATCCCCTGTGCCTCCCACAGCGGTGCCTGCTTGGCGAGCCGCACGCGGTAGGTGTCCCAGTCGCGCGCGGACTGCGGCGACCAGCCGATCTCCGCGATCCCGGGCAGACGTGGGAACGCCATGTACTCGATGTCGTCGTTCGTGCGGATCGTCTCCGTCCACAGTGGAGCTTCAACGCCCGCGACGTTCGCCTCGCCGACCCCCGGCACCAGCGTCGCCGGGTCCCAGTCGTAGGCGTCCTTGACCTCGACGAGCCCGGCCCAGTCCTGGCCCAGCGGCGTGTCCTCGGTGTACTTCATGTCGAGGTACGCGTGGTTCGACGGCGCCATCAGCAGTTTGCCGCCGCGCGCGGCGAACGACGCGAGGTCCGCGTTCGCGCCGCCCTGGTCCCAGTACTCCGGCACGGCCGTGGCGGGCAGATCCGACTTCGCGATCTCGTGCCAGCCCGTGATGAGCTTGCCGTACTTCGCGACGATCGGGTTCACCTTGGCGTAGAACGCTTCGTAGTCCGCTTCGGACGTCGAGTGCGCCTCGTCGCCGCCGATGCCGAGGTACTTGCCGGGCGTGATGGCGGCGAGTTCGCGGATCACGTCGTCGACGAACCGGTACGTCGTCGGGGAATCGATGCACAGCGAGCTGTAGCCGACCTCGGTGTCGGTGCGCGGCGGGACCGCGACGCCGTCGCAGTTCAGCTCCGAGTACACCGACTGGGCCGCGTTCGTGTGCCCCGGCATGTCGATCTCCGGCACGACTGTGATGTGCCGCGACGCCGCGTACGCGACGAGGTCCTGGTACTCGGCCTGCGTGTAGTAGCCGCCCGGGTCGCCGTACGCGGCGGTCTTGCCGCCCTCGGTCGCCAGGCGCGGCCAGCTCTTGATCTCGATGCGCCAGCCCTGGTCGTCGGCCAGGTGCAGGTGCAGGGTGTTGATCTTGTACTGCGCGAGCTGGTCGATGTACGTCTTCACCTGCGCCGGCGCGAAGAAGTGGCGCGCGACGTCGAGCATCGCGCTGCGCGTGGCGAAGCGCGGGTAGTCGAGCACGGTCCCGCCGGCGATCGTCCACTTGCGGAACTGCACGCTCTTCGCGTCGATCGCCGAAGGCAGCAGCTGCCGCAACGACTGCACGCCCTCGAACAGCCCGTCGGCGGTGTTCGCCTTCAGCGTCACGCCGGACTTCGCGACGGCCAGCTGGTACCCCTGGGCGCCCACGCGCTGGTCCGCGTGCCCGAGTTCCAGCGAGATCGCGGGCAGCCCGGCGTTCACCGGCACCACGGGCAACGGGTAGCCGGTGGCGGGCCGCAGCAGGCCGCGCAGGTAGTCGGCCACCTGGTTCGCACCCTTGCCCGCGCGGATCACCGTGAGCGGCGACAGCGTGAAGTCGCCCTTCGGGTCCGCCTTCGCCTGCACGGGCAACGGGACGATGTCGGTGACGCTGCGCTCGGGGGCCGCGGGCCCGGCCGACGCAGACGCCGGCAACCCCAGCGCCGCGAGCCCCACGACCGTGACACCCAGTACGGCTCGGGACAGGCTCTTCCTCACAGGGGTACCTCCGGTCGGGAGCGGGTGGTCCCCAAGAGGTATAGACCACTACGGCGGCCGCGGACAACAGCCGAAAGGCTGGCGGCGCGCTCACCCCGGCCACGCGACGTCGTCGATGGACAGCCACGGCGCGGCGGCCACGGCCGCGGGCGTGAGCCCGGTGAACGCGCGGACCTCGTGGTGCAGGTGGGATTGATCGGCGTACCCGCTCGCGGCCGCGACGTCGGCGGGCGCGCCGCCCGAGGCCAGCAGGTGGGCGGCGTGGTCGAACCGCACCAGCCGGGCGGCGCGCTTCGGCGTGATGCCCAGCTGCGCCCGGAACCGCGACCACAGGCGTTTGCGGCTCCAGCCCACCTCGCTCGCCAACCCCTCGACGCGGGCGCGGCCGTGGCTGGTGAGCGTGCGGCGCCAGGTGCGCGCGACCTCCGGATCGACGAAGCGCGAACCCAGCCGCCGCTGGACGAACTCGGCCGCCAGCGCGAACCGGGCCTCCCACGACGCCGTGGAGCGCAGCCGGTCTTCGAAACGCGCGCCGTCGCGGCCCCAGACGTCCGCGAGCGCCACTGCCTCGCCGAGGTCAGGCCCCAGGGCGGCGGCCGCCACCGCCGGTTCGAGCCGGATCTGCAGGCATTCGCCGATCCGGCCGTCCGCGCGCAGTTCGCCGGGGCACAGCCCCACGACAACGCTGCCCCGCCTGCGCCGCCCGAACGCGCGGTAGCCGAGCCCGTCGCTCAGGTCCACGAGCACCGTCACGGCCGGGTGCGCGACCATCGTGATGTCCACGGCCGCGGGCACCCGCTGCCGGAACCCCGCCATGCGGATGCCCGGCAGCCGTCGCGACGGAACCGCGACGTCCACGTCCGTCCAGTCGAAGGCCTGCACGCCACCACGCTAAGCGGCGCGGGTCACAGGCGGGTCGCCGCGAAGGCCAGCAGCAGCTCGCCGGTCTTCGCGGGCTCCTCGACGAGCGGGACGTGCCCGACGCCCGGCAGGAACTCGATTCGCGCGACCGCCTCGTAGTCGTGCGCCGACGCCGGGTCCCAGCGCGGATCGGCCGCGCCGAAGACCACCAGCACCGGCACGTCGAGCGTGGCGAGCCGCTCGGGCACGCTCCGCTCGGTGACGTATGCGCCGTTGTGGCGCAACACCTGCCGGAACGCGCGGTAGGTCGTGCCGCGCAGTTCGGTGACCAGGTCGTCCGGCACGTCGACCGCACGAGCCATCGTCGCGCCGATCCCGCGGCGGATCATCGCGTCGGACCGGCTCCGCCACAGCAGCGGCCCGAACGGCGGCGCCAGCAGCAGACGCAGGATCAGCGGCTGCGGCAGGAGCGCGCTCATCCGCGGCCCGGTGCTGATCAGCGCGAGCGAGCTCACCAGGTCGGGCCGCTGTTCGGCCAGGGCGGTGGCGACGTACCCGCCGCTCGAATGCCCGGCGACGACGGCCGGGCCGGTGCCCAGCTCGTCGAGCAGCCGGGCGACCCGGCGCGCCTGCGCCGGTACGGCGAACGACGGCGGTGGCGTCGACCGTCCGCAGCCGGGCAGGTCGACGCGGATGACGTGGTGGTGCCCGGCCAGCGCGGGCACCAGTTCGCTCCAGGAGCCGCCCGTGGCGCCGGAGCCGTGGATGAGCAGCAGCGGCGGCGCCTCGGCCGGGCCGTCGTGGACCACGTGCAGGTACTCGTTCATGCGCACGACGATGCCCGCGCCGACCACCGCCGGTCTTGGAAAAATGTCCGCGCCGGCTCAGCGCCGCAGCACCGCCCGCAGTGCGTCGAGCACCCCCGGATCCTCGATCGTCGAGGGCACCGGCTCGTCGCGGCCGTCGGCGATGCCGCGCATGGTTTTGCGCAGGATCTTGCCCGAGCGCGTCTTCGGCAGCGCCTCGACCACGGACACGTCGCGGAACGCCGCCACCGGCCCGACGTCGCGGCGCACCAGCGCCACGAGTTCCTCGCGCAGCCGGCCCTCGTCGACGTCCGCGCCCGCCTTCAGCACCACGAACCCGCGCGGCACCTGGCCCTTGAGCTCGTCGGCGACGCCGATGACCGCGCATTCCGCGACGGCCGGGTGCGAAGCCAGCGCCGCCTCCATCGACCCCGTGGACAGGCGGTGGCCGGCCACGTTGATCACGTCGTCGGTGCGGCCCATGACGAACAGGTAGCCGTCTTCGTCGAAGAAGCCGGAGTCGCCGGTGAGGTAGTAGCCGGGGTAGCGCGACAGGTACGCCTCGCGGTAGCGCTCGTCGTCGCCCCACAGCGTCGGTAGCGAGCCGGGCGGCAGCGGCAGCTTCACGACGATCGCGCCTTCGCGGCCCGCGGGCAGCTCGTCGCCGTTCTGGTCGAGCACGCGCACGTCCCAGCCCGGCACGGGTTTCGTCGCCGAACCCGGTTTCACCGGCATGGGCTCGAGGCCGCGCGGGTTGGCGGCGATGGGCCAGCCCGTTTCCGTCTGCCACCAGTGGTCGATCACGGGTGTGCCGAGGATTTCGCTCGCCCACTGGTAGGTCTCGGGGTCGAGGCGCTCGCCGGCCAGGAACAGCGTGCGGAACTTCGCCAGGTCGTACTTCTTGAGTTCGGCCGCGCCCGGGTCGAACTTCTTGACGGCCCGCAGCGCGGTCGGTGCCGTGAACAGCGCCTCGACGCCGTGCTCGGCGATCACGCGCCAGAACGCGCCCGCGTCGGGAGTGCCGACCGGTTTGCCTTCGTACAGCACGGTTGTCGCGCCGATCAGCAGCGGCGCGTAGACGATGTAGGAGTGCCCGACGACCCAGCCGACGTCGGACGCCGTCCACCAGGTGTCGCCTGCGTGGACGTCGTAGACCGCGCCCATCGACCAGGCCAGTGCGACGGCGTGGCCGCCCGCGTCGCGCACCACGCCCTTCGGCTTCCCGGTGGTGCCGGACGTGTACAGGATGTAGAGCGGGTCCGTCGCCTTCACCGGGACCGGGTCGGCCGGTTCGGCGGTCTCGACGAGGTCGACCCAGTCGAGGTCCGTGCCCGACAGCTCCGCCGTCGCCCGCTCGCGCTGCAGCACCACGACGTGGTCGGGCTGGTGCTCCGTCATCTCCAGCGCCGCGTCGATGATCGGCTTGTACTCCACGACCCGCGTCGGCTCGATCCCGCACGACGCGGCGATCACGAGCTTCGGTTTCGCGTCCTCGATGCGCGCGGCGAGCTCCTTGGGCGCGAACCCGCCGAACACCACCGAGTGCACCGCGCCGATCCGCGCGCACGCGAGCATCGCGATCACAGCCTCGGGGATCATCGGCAGGTACAGGATCACGCGGTCACCCTTCGTGACCCCGAGCGACTTCAGCGCTCCCGCGAACGTCGCCCCCTCGTCCCGCAGCTCGCCGTAGGTGTAGCGCCGCTTCTGCCCCGTGACCGGTGAATCCCAGATCAGCGCCGGCTGCCCGCCCCGGCCGCCGTCGGCGTGCCGGTCGAGCGCGTTGTACGCCGTGTTCAGCTCACCGTCGGGGAACCACCGGTAGAACGGCTCGCGTGAGGCGTCCAGGGCCTTGGTGGGTGACTTCGTCCAGTCGATCGCCCGCGCCGCCTCGAGCCAGAACCCCTCGGGATCGTCCAGGCTGCGCCGGTAGGTCTCCGCATAAGCGCCCACGGTGTCTCCCTCGACAGTGACATCAGCGATCCGTCCTCATGATGGCCCCGGAAAGGGTGTCGTGCAGGTTTCACACCGGTCACGACCCACCCACCCGGCAACCCCGCGAAGGCGGCGTGCGTCCTAAGCTGGACCACGGGGATCAGCCGCGTGGCGGTACCAACCGGCCACCGAGAGTGAGGGGAACCAGGCGGTGAGCGGATTCGCGAGCGCGCTGCTCTCGTTCGCCCACACCCTGTTCGGCCCGGGGTTCTGCCCCGGCGACTGGGTCTGGGCGACGACCACAGCCGGTGCGCTCGTCGCGCTGTTCCCCGCGCTGGGGGCGCTGGTGGTGGCGCTCGTCCGCAAGGGGACGGGCAACCGGTACGACGCCACGACGCTCACCGTGTTCGGGCTCATCGGCGTCGTCAGCGTGCTGGTGCTGCCGTGGCTGCTGGCGAACGGGATCTCGGAGACGTTCCGGGAGATTTTCGCCGGTGGCAAGGGCGGGCTGTCGGCGGCCGACCGCGCGTCGCTCGACACGGATTACTGCTTCGTGGGCGTGCAGAAGTCGTACCTGGGTGGCGGCAGCAACGTGTTCGAGGCCGTCTTCTACAACAAGGGCCTGAAGCTTTCGTACGGGCTGTACGTGCTCGCGCTGACCGTGCTGCCGGCCGGGTCCTTGCTGTTCATCATGTTGCAGGCGCGCACGGCGTTCCGGCGCGGGCCGAAGTGGCCGTCGCGGTTCTTCTGGATCCCGTTCGTGGTCATGGTGGTGGCGAGCGTCGGGATGTCGGCCAACACGGCCGTGCACTTCTGGCTCGGGTTCCTGCCGTTCAGCGTGCTGGGGCTGATTCCCGTGGGCCTGGTCGGGCCGCCGCCGTGGGCGGTGATCAACCGGCCGGAGCCGCGGCGTGAGCCGGAGCGGCCGCCGGTTTCGCAGGCGGCGCCGCGGCCGCAGCTGCCGCCGCCTCCGCCGCCGATGAACAAGCCGTACCCGGCGACGGCGCTGGCGTCCGCGCCGGAGCCGCCGGGGCTGCTCGCCGCCGCCCCGGGAGCGATTCCGCCGCCGCCGGGTTCGCGGAACGCCGGGGGCAGCCGCTACCGCCGCGTGCGCCGGCTGGGGCACGGCGGGTTCGGCACCGTGTGGGAGGCCGTCGACACGCAGCTCAACCGGACGGTCGCGCTGAAGATCGCCCACGCGCCCGACCGGGACACCGAGGAGCGCATGCAGCGCGAGGCGCGCGCGCTCGCCGCGGTGAACCACCCGAACTGCGTGAAGGTGTACGACCTGGTCGAGGAGCCGGACGGCCTCGCGCTCGTGATGGAGTACCTGGAGGGCCGCCCCCTCGCCGAGGTGGTCGACGGACAGGGCCCGCTCGACGACGTCGCCGCCGGCCGCCTGTGGTCCACGATGGCGGGCGCCCTCGTCGCGGCGCACGAGAAGGGCGTGCTGCACCGCGACCTCAAGCCGTCCAACATCATCCTCGACCCGGCGGGCCTGGCGCACCTCATCGACTTCGGCATCGCCCGCAGCCAGGGCGACTCCAAGATGACGGCCACGGGCATGATGATCGGCACCCCCGACTTCGTCGCGCCGGAACAGGCGATGGGCGCCCCGGCCAGCCCGGCCTCCGACGCGTGGCAACTGGCCGCCACCATCAGCTACGCCCTGAGCGGCCAGCCCCCGCGCGGCACCCGCGAGACCCCGATGGCCGCACTGATGGCCGCCGCCCGCGCGGAACCGGTGTCGCGCCTGCCGACGCGCTCGGCGCACGCCCGGATCCTCAGCGCCTCCCTCGACCAGGAACCCCGCCGCCGTCCCACGCTGAACGCCGTCCGCCGCGAGGTGGAGGGCTGGCTGTCGCGCGCCGGGAAGTCCCCGGACGGCCCCGTCACCCAGATCGTCCCGCGGCAACCGCACCGCTGAAATTCACTGGCGTGGTGCGGCATGATCGTGGGGTGACGACTCTTCGAAAGGTCCATGGCGCGTAGATCGCCGTCAGCGGTTCGCGCCGGTCTTCCGATCCGGCCGCGACAGAATCGTGAGTTCTCGAGCATTCCCGGCGTGCCCCGGTGGGCGCTGGCCGACGTCCACCGCTTCGAGGCGACTGTGCTGCGGCCGGGAGACGTCGGCCAGGCCCTGCGCGACCTGCGACGGCACGCGCGCAACCCTCGGCGGCTCGAGGCCCACCGGGTGGACGGCTGCCCCTGCGGCGAGAACCTGATCCGCTGGACTTTGGAAACGGCGCTCGAAGCCCTGCCGGGGCGAAGCCGCGCCGCCCTGCGTGCGCTCATCAAGCCGCTTGACGACGAGTTCCGCCGCAGGACGGTGCTCGACCCCTCGGCGCCACCAGCGTGGCCGTGGTGGCAGCGGCGGGTCACCTCCTCGCAGTGACTACCGGCTTCACGGCCGAGAACTCCAGCCGTTCCTTCGGCCGATGCCGCACGTCCACGTCGTCGAAGCCGGCCGCCGAGAGCCGTGAAGGCAGGGTGGCGGCGTCGACGACGTTCATCGTGTCGCCGAGGTGCAGGAGGCGGAAGCGGAGGCTCAGCTGGCTGTCCGTGACGCAGTACACGCCGCCGGGGCGCAGCACGCGGCAGGCCTCGCTGAAGATCGCGTTCTGGAGCGTGGCGGTGGGGACGTGGTGGAGCATCGTGAAGCACACGACGGCGGAGAAGCGGCCGGCGTCGAAGGGGATGTCCGCGCCGCTGCCTTCGACGACGGAGGCGCGCGAGCCGAACGCGTCGCGCAGCAGCGAGGCCGACGCGGGGTCGATTTCCAGCAGCGTCAAACGTGGCACCACGTCGAGCAGGACGCGGGTGGTCGCGCCGAAGCCGGGGCCGATTTCGAGGACGTCGTCGCCGAGGTCGAAGCGGGCGAGCCACGGGGGCAGCACCTCGGCGATCATCGACGCCCACTTCTCCGACGAACACAGGCGGCGGTGGATCAGGTTCATGGGCATACCCGAAACGGTAGGAACCCCAGCGCGTGGCCGATAGGCGATAGACTGCCAACCCATGTCGTGGGACGGTCACGCCGGGGCGATGCTGCTCGGTGAGCTGCGGCTGCCCGCCGGCGCCTGGTACCCGTGGCACGAGCACCCGGTCCACCAGCTCGTCTGGGCCGCGCAGGGTGTCGTGGCGGTCGGCATCGGGGAGGCGCACTGCGTGCTGCCGCCGACGCGGGCGTTGTGGGTGCCCGCGGGCGTGCCGCACCGCACGGGCGCTGTCGGCAACGCCGAGCTGCGCGGCGTGTACGCGGACCCGCGGCAGTGCCCCGTGACCTGGGCGGAGCCGCGGATCGTGAAGGTCGGGCCGCTGCTGCGCGAGCTGCTGGAGTACCTCACCGGCAGTCCGGCCGACGACGCCCGGCAACGCGCCGAGGCCGTCGTGTTCGACGTGCTGGAGCCGCTGGACGTCGCGCCGATCGTGGTGCCGTCGCCGGCGGATCCGCGGGCGCGTGACGTCGAGGCGATCGTGCTCGCCGACCCCGCCGACCGGCGCGGGCTGGCCGAGCTGGGCCGCGCCGTCGGGGCGAGCGAGCGGACGCTGGCGCGCGCGTTCGTCCGCGAGTGCCGCATGACGTTCGGGACCTGGCGCACGCAGGCGCGGCTGCGCGCGTCGCTGCCACTGCTGGCCGAGGGCCTGCCGATGACGACCGTCGCGCACCGCGTGGGGTACGCGACGGCGAGCGCGTTCGTCGCGGCGTTCCGGCGGGCCGTCGGCGTGCCGCCCGGTGCCTACTTCACCGCCAAGACGGCAGCCACATCTCGGCGTTCCACTGCCCCGTCGTGACGGGGAGGCCGTTCAGGATCGGCCACAGCCAAGCGAAGTTGGCCACCACGAGTCCGGTGTAGAGCGCGACGACGAGCAGACCGGTGCCCCGGCGTTCGAACCCGAGCTTCGCGCCGCCGAGGATCTGGCCGAGCACCAGCACCAGGCCGAGCACCAGGAACGGCGCCATCGGTGTGGCGTAGAAGAAGTACATCTGCCGGTCGATGTTCGTGAACCACGGCAGCAGGCCCGCGAAGTAGCCGGTGAGCACGGCGGCGTAACGCCAGTCGGCGCGGAAGAGCCAGCGCCACAGGCCCCAGCCGAGCATCGGCAGCGCCAGCCACCACATCGCGGGCGTGCCGATCAGCATCGTCGCGCCGACGCAGCGCGCCTCGCCGCAGCCGGTGACGTCGCCGTCGTAGTAGTAGAGCATCGGACGCAGGCCCATCGGCCACGTCCACGGCTTCGACTCCCACGGGTGCGGGTTGTCCTTGGGCGTCAGCAGAGTTTCGTGGAAGTGCAGGACGTTCAGCGAGTAGTCACCGAGCGAGCGCAACGCGGGCGGCACCCAGGCGAAGAAGCCCGGGTCGATGTTCTTGATCTCGGTGTAGTGCCGGTCGGTCGCGGTGTCACTGGCGAACCACGCCCAGAACGCCGCCAGGTACATCAGCAGCGGGATCACGACGATCGCCCACAGCGCGGGTGCGACGTCGCGCCGAATCGTGCCGACCCAGGGCCGCTCGACCCCCGCCGCGCGCCTCGCCGCGACGTCGAAGAACACCGTGAGCAGACCGAACGCCGCGATGTAGTACAGGGCCGACCACTTGACACCGAACGTCAGCCCGATCATCAGGCCCGCGGCGAAGCGCCACCAGCGGAACCCGAGCTTCGGCCCCCAGACGGATTCGTTCACCCAGCCTTCGCGCACGGCCACCGCGAGCCGTTGGCGCACCTGGTCGCGGTCGCACAGCACGCACGCGAACGCGGCCAGCACGAACAGCGCGATGAAGATGTCGAGCATGCCCATCCGCGACTGCAGGTGCAGCACGCCGTCGCAGATCACCAGGACACCGGCGATGCCGCCGAGCAGCGTCGAGCGGGTGAGGCGCCGCGCGACGCGGACCGTCAGCAGGATGATCAGCGTGCCCGCGAGCGCCGGCATGATGCGCCAGCCCCAGCCGTTGTACCCGAACAGCCACTCGCCGACGGCGATGAAGTCCTTCGCGAGCGGTGGGTGGACGATCAGCTCGTAGCCGGCGTTGTCCTCGTACCCGCCGTTGCGCAGCATCTGCGCGGCCTGGGGCACGTAGTGCTTCTCGTCGAAGACGGGTGTGCCCTTGTCGGTGGGGAAGCCGAGGTTCTGGATGCGGATGATCCCGCCGATCACCGTGAGGACCAGCGTGACGATCCAGCTGCGCAAGCGGTCGGTCGGCATGCCGCGGCCCAGCAGGGTGGCCTCGCGGTCGGTCGGCGGACGGAGCGCGTCGACCGGGTCCGGCCGCACGCTCTCGTCGTCGGGACGGGTCAGCAGCGCGGTCACGGGGCCTGATACTACGACGTCGGTCGTTAGGCTGACGTGCATGTCCACTCCGCCCGGCCGGCTCGTCCTGGCCGCCACCCCCCTCGGCGACCCGGGCGACGCGTCGCCCCGCCTGGTCACCGCCCTGGGCACCGCCGACGTCATCGCCGCCGAAGACACCCGCCGGCTGCGTTCCCTGGCCGCAGCGCTGGGCGTTTCCCCGTCGGGCCGGGTGGTGTCGTTCTACGAGGACGTGGAAACCTCGCGGCTGCCGGGGCTCCTGGACGCCCTGCGCTCCGGCTCGACGGTGCTCCTGGTGACCGACGCGGGGATGCCTTCGGTGTCGGACCCGGGCTTCCGCCTGGTTTCGGCTTGTGTGGCCGAGGATCTGCCGATCACCTGCCTGCCCGGCCCCTCGGCCGTGACGACGGCGCTGGCTTTGTCCGGTTTGCCTTCGGACCGGTTCTGCTTCGAGGGCTTCGCACCGCGCAAGCCGGGGGAGCGCGCGCGGTGGTTCTCGGCGTTGGCCGCGGAGCCGCGGACGGTGGTGTTCTTCGAATCGCCGCACCGGCTGGGTTCCTTGCTGGCGGACGCCGTTGCCGCGCTGGGGGCTTCCCGCCGGGCCGCCGTGTGCCGCGAGCTGACCAAGACGTACGAAGAGGTCAAACGGGGCACGTTGGGCTCACTGGCCGAGTGGGCCGCCGACGGGGTCCGGGGCGAGATCACCGTGGTGCTGGAGGGGGCGGTGCCGCCCACGGTGTCGGTGTCGGACCTGGTCGATCAGGTCGCGGCCCGGGTGGCCGCCGGGGAACGGCTGAAGGCCGTGGCGTCCGAAGTGGCCGAGGGGGCGGGGGTGTCCAAAAAGGACCTGTACGACGCCGTGGTGGCCGCCCGGAAGTGAGGCCACCGCAGTGATCAGCTCAACAGGGCCGAAACGGCCGCGTGCGCCTTCGCCGCATCAGGCTCGTCGCCCGTGATCACGTCGGTGTAGATGAAGGATTCGCCGAGGCGGACGAGGACGTAGGCGAGGTCCGGGGCCGGCAGGGGGGACGCCAGGCGGCCCGCCGCGATTTCGGCCGTCAGGAGGTCCGTCAGCTGAGCGATGGTGCGGGACTGGACCACACTCGCCTTCGTCGTCAGCAAGCGCAGGGCGCGTTCGGGTTCGCGTTGCAGGAACGCGCGGAAAGCCGCGGAGCCGTTCACCGTCGAGACAAACGCGCCGATCGCATCCGCCACCCCGGCGGCGCCCCGGCCGGTGAAGGACACGTTGTCGAACACCAGGGACGTTTCGGACCACAGGATTTCGGCCAGGAGGTGGTCGCGGCTGCCGACCCAGCGGTGGAGGGTGGCGCGGCTGATGTCCAGCGCCGCGGCCAGATCGCGCATGTCGACGCGGCGGCCGGCGAGGAACCAGGTGCGGGCCAGTGCGAAGGCGGCGGCGGGGTCGGGGCGCGAGGCGAACGTGTCGATGGCGTGAGACGTTACCACAGAGTGTCGCATTGATGAGACGTCTGACAGAATGTCTCAACGCAACCGACGACGAAAGAAGAGAGCCGATGCGCGCTGTGCAGGTGACCGAGTTCGGTGGACCCGAGGTGCTCAACCTCGTCGAGCTGCCCGAGCCCCAGCCCGGAGACGGCGAGGTGCTGATCGACGTCGAGCGGATCGGGGTCAACTACGCGGACACGCACCAGGCGGAGAACTCCTACCTCGCGCCGAGCAAGCTGCCGCTGGTGCCCGGGGGTGAAGTGGTCGGGAAGACGCAGGACGGCAAGCGCGTGGTCGCTCTCATCACCAGTGGTGGGTACGCGGAGAAGGCCGTCGCGGACAAGCGCATGGCGTTCGAAGTGCCGGCGAACGTCGACGACCTCCACGCCCTCTCGATGCTGGTCCAGGGCACCACGGCCTGGGTGCTGCTGAAGAAGAACGCCCACCTCGAAGCCGGCGAGACCGTCGTCGTCCACGCGGCGGCCGGCGGCGTCGGCTCGATCGCCGTGCAGCTGGCGAAGGCGTGGGGCGCCGGCCGCGTCATCGCGACCGCCAGCAGCGAAGAAAAGCGCAAGCTCGCGCTGGAACTCGGCGCCGACGTCGCGGTCGACTCGAACGCCGGGAACACGACTGACGCGCTCGTCGAGGCCAACGGCGGCAAACGCATCGACGTCATCCTCGACATGGTGGGCGGCGCGACCACCGACCAGAGCATCGCGGCGCTGGCGCCGTTCGGCCGCCTCGCGTTCTTCGGCATGGCGAGCCGGAAGCAGCCCAAGCCCGTCGAGCTGCGGAACCTGCTCGGCCACAGCACGACGATCACCGGCATGTGGCTGCCGCACGTCTTCCGCCTGCCCGGCAACGTCTTCGGCACCGCACTGAACGACCTGTTCACCCTCATCCAGGACGGCGAGCTGCGGGCGATCCCCGGCGGCGAGTACGCGCTGGAACACGCCCGCGCCGCCCACGAAGCCCTGCGTTCGCGCGGCACCGTCGGGAAGCTCCTGCTCAACCCCCGCGCGTAGGCGTGGCCAGGAGTGCCTCCAGTGGCGCCGCCTTGTGAAGGCACTCCTGCCACTCCGCCGCACTGTCCGAATCGGCCGTGATCCCGCCGCCGACCCCCAGGGAAATCTCCGAGCCGCGAACCTCGAACGTCCGGATCGCCACGTTCAGCTCAAGCCCGGCCACCGGCGACAGCAGCCCCACCGCGCCCGTGTAGACGCCGCGCGCCACCGGCTCCAGGGAAGCGATCTCCGCCAGCGCCCGGATCTTGGGTGCGCCCGTCACCGAACCCGGCGGGAAAGTCGCGTCCAGCAAAGCGGCATCCGACGCGCCCGGCGCCAGCGATCCCTCCACAGTGGACGCCAGATGCCACACACCGGGCGCCGGGTGCACGTCGAGCAGCGACGGCACCACCACGCTCCCGACCGAGCACACGCGCCCCAGGTCGTTGCGCACGAGATCCGTGATCATCACGTTCTCGGCGACGTCCTTGACCGACTGACGCAACAAAAGAGCGTTACCGTCCTCACGCGGGCCCCGCCGCGGCAACGTGCCCTTGATCGGCGTCGACCGCACCCGTCGCCCGTGCCGCGCCAGGAAGAGCTCCGGCGACAGCGACACCACCGACCCCCACTGACCCGAGACGAACGCCGAACGGGACGGCGCCAGCCGCCGCACCCCCTCGGCGAACAGCGCCGCGGGCGAACCCGAGAACGAGCCTGTGAACCGAGTGCACACGTTCGCCTGGAACAGTTCCCCCGCCTCGATCGACGCCACACACGCCTTCACAGCCTGCTCGTGCTCGACGGCAGGGGGCCGTCGCAGGGAAGAAGCCTGCCACGTCAACGAAGCAGCAGACCCGAGCGCTCGCTCCACAGCGGACAGCAACGGCCCCGGATCGTCGGCCAGCGACTCGAACCAGCACACCCCCGCCGCGTCCCACCGCAGCACGTGATCGGCCCACCCCCAGGCCGACGCCGGTACCCCCGACGACCTCCCCGACGGATCCGTCAGGTCGTAGGACAGGTACCCGAACCACCCGCCCCCGACGCAGCCCGGCTCACCGGCGACCACCGCACCCGCGGGAAACGGCGCGGGTGAAACCCCCACGAACGGCGCCACCACCGCGCGCGACCCGAACCACGACCCGCACAACGCCGCCGGCTGCGGCAATCCCCGTGCTGCGGCAAAAGCCGACAACAGCTCAACGGCACGTGAAGGGGTCACGTCCGTCGTCAGCCGCTGCCGGGAGAAGCGCACGCGCACATCTTGCCAACGAACACCGGCGGAACGGGAAAACCGTGATCAGAGCAGCACGTCCGACAACGTGAACGGGTAGACCACCGCGTCCTGCGCCACCGGTCCCGCGATGCCCGCCAGCCCCGAGTACGCGTGCTGGTGCAGCCCCAGCCGGGCGTGGAACCACCCGGGCCGGCCGGCGATGCCGTTGTGGCGCACCAGCCACAGCACCACGTCCGGA
Organism: Amycolatopsis sp. NPDC051903; assembly: GCF_044452505.1. Classification (NCBI taxonomy): domain Bacteria; kingdom Bacillati; phylum Actinomycetota; class Actinomycetes; order Pseudonocardiales; family Pseudonocardiaceae; genus Amycolatopsis; species Amycolatopsis sp. NPDC051903. Next base: position 391,296 of record NZ_JBITBT010000005.1, read on the forward strand.
TCGGCCCAGCGGTCCGGGTGCAGCCGGTGCGCCCAGCAGTCGTGGCCCGCGTACACGAGCACGCGCCGGATCCGGGCCGCGTGCCGCACGTGCTTGATCCACGACTTCACGAACCGGTCGTCGACGCTGACAGCGTCCACCTCGAGAGCAGGCGCCAACGACCCGGGCGCGAACGCACCGAGCTTGCTGGCCGTGCGCACGAAGTGGTCGGCCTGGTCGTGCACGGCGCCCGGCCGCGCGTAGTGCCGCGCGCCCGTGTGGATGCCCGCGTGCTGGGCCGACGCGAGCAGCCGCTCGGCACCCGGGTCGCTCCAGTTCACGTTCTCGCTGATCGTCACGGACGCGAACCGGACGTCGGCGGCGCGCACCGCCGCCCAGTCGAGCACCTGCTCGCGGTGGGTGAGGGTGAGCCCTCGCTCGGTCTCCGGTTCGGTCACGCTGCGCCCCTGCCAGCCCTACGTCGGGTGAGAGGCCACCCTACGTCGGGAACACGGGCGCAGCGCGGCCCGAACCCGGCGTGTCCCGGGCTTTGATCAGGCGTTTTCCCGCTGGAACGTGCGGGTTCCCCACCAGATCGCGAGCACGGCCATCACGAACACCACCACGCTGCCGGTGAACAGCGCGTCCATCGAGAAGTCGCCGCGGAAGCTGTTGCGCTCCACGTCGACCACGTGCCGGAACGGGTTGATCTGCGAAATGGTGTACAGCCACTTCGGCGCCAGCCCGGCCGTGATCGGGATGAGGATGCCGGAGAGCAGGAGCAGTGGCATGAGCACGGCGTTGAGCAGGGCCGGGAACGACTCCTCGCTCTTGAGCGTGAGCGCCAGCGCGTACGAGCACGAGGCCAGCGTCAGCGCGAGGAGGAACACGATGAGCAGGCTCAGCAGCACGCCACCGACCGGTGCGTCGAGGTCGAACACCAGGTACGCCAGCACGATGATCAGCACCGACTGCACCACGGCCTGCAGCGCGTTGGCCAGCACCTTGCCGAGCAGCAGCGCCGCGCGGCTCACCGGCGTCACGCGCAGCCGCTCGACCACGCCGGAGCGGTAGTCGGCCAGCAGCGAGAAGCCGACGAACGAGCTGCCGAACAGCGCGAGCTGCGCGATGAGCGCGGGCGTGAGCACCATCCAGCCGTCGACGTCCGACAGGCCCTGCGCGTTGAGCGTCTTCACGAGCAGCGGCCCGAAGAAGAACAGGTACAGCAGCGGCTGCATGATCCCGATCAGCAGCCACGCCGGGTTCCGCAGCGCGGCGGTCATGTCGCGGCGGAAGATCAGCCACGTGTCAAGCAGCACCGGACACCTCCGGGGCGGCGGGCTGCTGCTCGGCGTCGCGCAGGGTGCGGCCGGTCAGCGTGAGGAACACGTCGTCGAGCGTCGGGCGGGTGACCTGCATGGACGTCATCGCGATGTCCTTCGCGTCGAGCGCGCGCAGCAGCTCCGGCATGGCCGTGTCGCCGCGCGGCACGCGGAAGCGGATCGTCCCGTCGGCCACGTCGAAGTCGTGCGCGCCCGCCAGCCGGCGGGCCACGTCGGCGGCCTCGATCGCCGCCGAAGGGTCGACGCCGATGACCACGCCGTCGCCCGACACCTTCGACTTGAGCGAGTCGGGTGTGCCCTCGGCGACGATCCGGCCGTCGTCGATCACGATCAGCCGGTCGGCCAGCGCGTCGGCCTCGTCGAGGTAGTGCGTGGTCAGGAAGATCGTCACGCCGTGCTCGGCGCGCAGCCGGCGGATGTGGTCCCACAGGTTCGCGCGGCTCTGCGGGTCGAGTCCGGTGGACGGCTCGTCGAGGAACACGAGCCCCGGGCTGTGGACCAGCCCGAGCACGATGTCGAGCCGCCGGCGCTGGCCCCCGGACAGCGTCTTCGTGAGGCGCTCGCCCAGCCCCGCGAGGTCGAGCTGCTCGCTCAGCACCTCGCCGCGGGCGATCGCGTCGGCCTTCGACAGGCCGTAGAGCCGGCCTTGCAGCTCGATCTCCTCGACGACGCGCACCTCCGGTGACGAACCCCCGCCTTGCGCGACGTAGCCGATGTTGCGCCGGACCCCGAGCGGGTCGGTGAGCAGGTCGTGCCCGCCGACCGTCGCCGTCCCCGCGGTCGGCTTCAGCAGCGTGGTGAGCATGCGCAGGGTCGTGGTCTTGCCCGCCCCGTTCGGGCCCAGGAACCCCACCAGCTCGCCGGCCTCCACGTCGAGGTCGACCCCCTTGACGGCGTGGACTTCGCCCCCGCCCCGGCCCTTGCGGCGAAAGCGCCGCTCGAGGCCGCGTGCCGTGATCATGAGAACCCCTCTCCTCCCAGAGATCAACTAGTCAAGTTTGACGAGTCGAGGAGCACACTGTGCCCGAGCGGAGATTGCTAGTCAAATTTGATTACCTTGAGGATTGCCCGGGGCCGCGGAACAACGGGTCGGGGTCGTCGGCCATCACGTACTCGCCCTTCTCGAGCCGCTCGATCAGGTTCTCGAGCCAGGTGTGGCTCGCCCCGGAGATGCCGGCCCACAGCCGGAACAGCTCGACGACGTGCGGCGGCTGGCCCCAGTCGGCCTGCTCGTCGAGCATCAGCCGCGCCCGCCGTTCCTCGCCCTCCAGGTGCACGAGGCGCTGCCGCAGCAGGCTGATCGCGTGTGCGCGGGGCAGCGCGGGCATGAGCCCGATGCCCGCCGACATCTCGGGGTGGCCGACCTCGGGGTCGGACAGCGCGCGCGTGAGCAGCAGCTGGAACTCCTGCTCGCCGTCGGCCGTGAGCCGGTAGGCCACGCGGTCCGGGCCGGCATCGCCCGGCTCGACGTCGACCTTCTCCAGGAGGTTCTCCGCGCTCATCTTCTTCAGCGCGTGGTAGATCGACCCGGGCTGCACGTTGGCCCACTTCTCCGCGGACCAGCTCAGCAGCTCGCGCCGGACCTGGTAACCGTGCGCCCGGCCGAACATGCGCACCACTCCGAGCACGAGCAGACGCGTCGCCGACACCGCGTTCTCCCTTCGCGTACCGCCCGACAATGCCGCTGAAGAATGCCTTGGACGGTTTCCGTAGGCTAAACAGGTATGAGCACCCCTGTGTTGACCGCGGTGGCCTGGCCCTACGCCAACGGCCCCCGCCACATCGGCCACGTGTCCGGATTCGGCGTCCCGTCCGACGTCTTCTCCCGCTACCAGCGAATGGCCGGCAACCGGGTCCTCATGGTGTCCGGGACCGACGAACACGGCACCCCGATCACCGTCCAGGCCGACAAGGAGGGCCTGACCCCGCAGCAGACCGCCGACAAGTACACGCGCCAGATCGACGAGGACCTGCGCGGTCTCGGGCTGTCCTACGACCTGTTCACGCGCACCACCACCGGCAACCACGCCGAGGTGACGCAGCAGATCTTCCTCGCGCTCAACCGCAACGGCTACGTCGTGCCGAAGACCACGCGCGGCGCGATCAGCCCGTCGACCGGGCGCACGCTGCCCGACCGCTACGTCGAGGGCACCTGCCCGATCTGCGGGTACGAGGCCGCGCGCGGCGACCAGTGCGACAACTGCGGCAACCAGCTCGACGCCGCCGAGCTCATCAACCCGCACTCGCGCATCAACGGCGAGACGCCGAAGTTCGTCGAGACCGAGCACTACTTCCTCGACCTGCCGGCGTTCACCAAAACCCTCGGCGACTGGCTCGCCACGAAGACCGACTGGCGCCCGAACGTCCTCAACTTCACCAAGAACCTCATCGACGACATGCGGCCGCGCCCGATCACGCGCGACCTCGACTGGGGGGTGAAGATCCCGCTCGACGGCTGGCGCGACCAGCCGCTCAAGCGCTTTTACGTGTGGTTCGACGCCGTGATCGGCTACTTCTCCGCCAGCGTCGAATGGGCGCGCCGCACTGGGCAGCCCGACGCGTGGCAGGAGTGGTGGAACAACGCCGACGCGCGCGCCTACTACTTCATGGGCAAGGACAACATCACCTTCCACGCCCAGATCTGGCCCGCGCTTCTCCTCGGCCACAACGGCGACGGCGACCACGGCGGCGAACCCGGCAAGTACGGCAAGCTGCACCTGCCCGACGAGATCGTGTCCAGCGAGTTCCTCACCATGAGCGGCTCGAAGTTCTCGACCTCGCGCGGCACCGTGATCTACGTGCACGACTTCCTGCGCGAGTTCGGCCCCGACGCGCTGCGCTACTTCATCTCCGTGGCCGGCCCGGAGACGCAGGACACCGACTTCACGTGGGACGAGTTCGTCCGCCGCACCAACTTCGAGCTGGCCAACGAGTGGGGCAACCTCGTGAACCGGTCGATCTCGATGGCGCACAAGAACGTCGGCGCCATCCCGCGCCCGGACGCCCCCGCGCCGGCCGACGAGGAGCTGAAACAGCTCTCGCGCAAGGCGTTCGACACCGCCGGGGCCCACCTCGCCCGCTCGCGCTTCAAGGCGGCGGCCTCGGAGGCCATGCGCGTCGTCACGGCCGCGAACCGCTACCTGTCGGACCAGGAGCCGTGGAAGCTCAAGGACGACCCGGCTCGCCGCGACAGCGTGCTCCACACCGCGCTGCAGGTCGTCAGCGACGCCAACACGCTGCTCACGCCGTTCCTGCCGCACTCGGCGCAGAAGGTCCACGAGGCCCTCGGCGGCACGGGCGTGTGGGCCGCGCAGCCGGAGCTGCAAGAGGTCGAGGACCTCGACATCCCCGGCCGGATCAACCCGATCCTCACCGGCGACTACGCGGGTGAGCAGGCCAAGTGGGAGTCGAAGCCGATCGAGGTCGGCCGTCCGCTGCAGAAGCCGACGCCGCTGTTCACGAAGCTGGACCCGAAGCTGGGTGAAGACGGGCCCGAGTGGGCGCCGATCATCAAGTAACACTGTCGTGCCGCCGAAGGGCGCCCCGAGGACTCCCCGGGGCGCCCTTCGCCGCGTTCGGGCGCCACCACCCGCACCGGAGCGGCTTCGCCGCGCAGTAAGTTCAGGGCATGGGTGAAGACAAGCGTGAACTGCCGCCGATCCCCGACCGCCTCCCGGCCGCCGTGGTCGACGCGCACACCCACCTCGACGCGTGCGGGGCCGTGACGGCCGCCGACGTGACCGCGATGGTCGACCGCGCCGAACGGGCCGGCGTCGCCCGCGTGGTCACCGTCGCCGACGACCTCGCGGCGGCGCGCTGGGCCGTCGACGCGTCCACGTGGGACCCGCGTGTGTTCGCGGCTGTCGCCATACATCCCACGCGCACCAAGGAGTTCGGCGACGCCGAGAAGTCCGAAGTGGAGCGTCTCGCCGCCGCCGAGCGGGTGGTCGCGGTCGGGGAAACGGGCCTCGACCACTACTGGGACTACTCGCCCCACGACGCCCAGCAGGCCGCGTTCCGCTGGCACATCGACCTCGCCAAGCGGCTTGGCAAGACGCTGATGATCCACGACCGCGACGCGCACGAGGACGTGCTGCGCATCCTCGACGAAGAGGGCGCACCGGACACCGTCGTCTTCCACTGCTTTTCCGGCGACGAGCACATCGCGCGCCGCTGCCTCGACAAGGGCTACGTGCTGTCGTTCGCGGGCACGGTGACGTTCAAGAACGCCCGCGGCCTCCACGAGTCCGCCCGGCTCGCGCCGGCGGGCCAGTACCTCGCCGAGACCGACGCGCCGTTCCTGACGCCCCACCCGTTCCGTGGGCGCCCGAACGAGCCCTACTGCACCGCTTACACCGTCCGGCACCTCGCGGCGCTCAGGGGCGAAGCCGTCCACGAGGTCGCCGAAGCGGTCCGGACCACGGCCGAGCGGGTGTACCACTTGCCGGGTGCCTGATTCCACGCTGTCACAACGGGTTGAACGGATTGCGACGTTCGGGGAACGCGATCGCCCACTCTGCCGAGTGACACAAGTCACGACACTCCGGGGGGTGTTTGCGGAACCCGGCGACCTCCGTTACTGTCCCGTGATCGTGCCGGTCGGAACCGCGAAGGCGGATCCGGCTGATACGCCCACAGTCACGTCAGTGCACGTCGGGGAAGCGGAACCGGGGTTGGTACGACTCGGAACCGTGACGATGGCGCTGGCTGGGGGTGTCGGACTTGAGAGGCGCACCGAGCGGTGCGTCGCGACGAAGGACGGGTAGTGGCGACACTTCCTGCCCTGGGAAAGGGAACGACCCGGTGACTGGTAGTTGGCAGGGTGGCGCGCGCCATAGCGCGGACAGCCCCTACTTCACTTCCGCTGGTTCGGTGGCCGTGCTCGACCGCGAGCTCGAGGACACCGCGTACGGGGAGCTCGAGTTCTCCGACGAGCTGTACGTGACCGAACAGGACGTGCTCGTCGCCCTCGGCGACGACGCCGACGCGCTGATGGCCGAGATCGACGTCGACGTCGACGAGCTGATCCGGCTGATCAACGCCGAGACCACGATGCTCCCGCCGCTCAACCTCCCGGACGAGCTGGCCGAAGACCGCACCGCCGCTCCGGAGACCCAGAAGGTCGCCGTCGAGGAAGGCCTGCGCGAAGCCACCCGCACCTGGAAGCGCCGCTTCCTCAAGGGTGCGGTGCTCGCGGTCATGATCACCGTCGGCGGCGGCGGTGCCGCGGCGCTGGCGATGAACAAGAGCGTGACCGTCGACGTCGACGGCCAGCAGCGCACGGTCCACAGCTACGGCGACACCGTCGGCGAGGTCCTCGAGGACGCCGGCCTGTCCGTCGGCGCGCACGACTCGCTCTCGCCCTCCCCGCAGGCCGCGGTCGGCGACGGCGGCGTCATCAAGCTCGAGCGCGGCCGCCAGCTCAACCTGGTCGTCGACGGCGTGGCCCGCCCCTCGTGGGTGCGTGCGACCACCCTCGGCGAGGCCATGACCCAGCTGGGCATGAGCGACCTGATGTCGCAGGGCGCGTGGACGTCCATGCCGGGCACCGGCGAGCTGCCGCTGCAGGGTTCGACCGTGCAGGTCAAGACCCTCAAGCACGTCACGCTCTTCGACGGCACCAACGCGCCGCGCCAGGTCACCACCAACGCGGTGACCACCAAGGAATTCCTCTCCGACTTCAAGATGACCCTCGGCCCGGACGACGCGGTCCAGGGCGGTCTCGACGTCTCGCTCAAGGACGGCGCCGAGGTCCACATCAGCCGCATGGGCGTCTCGATGGTCAACCAGCAGGAGACCATCGACCCGGACGTGCAGAAGGTCGACGACCCGACGCTGCTTCAGGGCCAGACCACCGTTCAGGACCCGGGCACGCCGGGCCAGAAGATGGTCACCTACAAGGTCACCAAGAAGAACGGCGAAGAGGTCTCGCGCGAGCAGGTCTCGGTGAAGATCCTCGTCGAGGCCAAGGCGAAGATCATCAAGGTCGGCACGAAGGTCCCGCCGGACCCCGCGATCGGCGACGGTTCCGCGTGGGACCGCATCGCGGCGTGTGAGTCGGGTGGCAACTGGGCCGTCAACACCGGCAACGGCTACTACGGCGGCCTCCAGTTCGACAAGCGCACCTGGGACGCCTACGGCGGCGACCAGTACGCGTCCCTCCCGAGCGAGGCGACGCGCGCCCAGCAGATCGCGGTGGCCGAGAAGGTCCGCGACGCGCGTGGCGGCTACGGCGCTTGGCCGGTGTGCGGCAAGCGGGCCTGAGTCCCTCCCCCTCCGCGGCAGCTCGGTAGGCTTCTCCGGTGGTTGAACTGCTGGGGCCTGCCGAGATCCGCGGGCTGGCCGAAGAGCTCGACGTCCGGCCGACGAAGAAGCTCGGCCAGAACTTCGTGCACGACCCCAACACGGTTCGCCGCATCGTCGAGCTGGCCGGGGTGCGGCCCGGGGACGTCGTCCTCGAGGTCGGCCCGGGCCTTGGCTCTCTGACGCTGGGCTTGCTGGACGCGGGCGCGTCGGTCGTCGCGGTCGAGATCGACCCCGTCCTCGCGACCCGCCTGCCCCGGACCGCCGCCGAACGCGCGCCGGAAGCCGCTGATCGACTGACGGTCGTCGGCGCCGACGCACTGCGGATCACCGCGGCCGATTTGCCCGCTTCGCCGGTGTCGCTCGTGGCGAACCTGCCCTACAACGTCGCGGTCCCCGTGGTGCTGCACCTGCTCGCCGAACTGCCGTCGCTCGCGCGGGGGCTGGTGATGGTGCAGACCGAGGTCGCCGACCGCATGGCCGCGGGCCCCGGCAGCCGCATCTACGGTGTCCCGAGCGTCAAACTCGCTTGGTACGGCCCGGCGCGCAAGGTCGGCGCCGTGCCGCGGTCGGTGTTCTGGCCGGTGCCGAACGTCGACTCGGCACTGGTGGCCTTCGAACGGGGGCCGGCCGTGTCGGAGGACATCGACCGGCAACGCCTTTTCGCCGTCGTCGACGCGGCGTTTTCGCAGCGCCGCAAAACGCTGCGGGCCGCGCTGGCCGGCTGGGCGGGCTCCGCCGACCGCGCCGGCGAACTCCTCGCGGCGGCCGGGATCGACCCGAAGACCCGCGGTGAGCAGCTGGCCGTCCAGGACTTCGCGAGGATCGCCGCTCAAGCCTGAAACAGGCGGTCGAGGTGGTAGTCCAGGGTGACCAGGACCTCGTCCAGCGTGAAGCGGCCGTGGAGGACGTCGAGGCCGAGCCCCGTGACGCCGGCGACCAGCAGGTTCGCCTCGAGCCGCGGCTGCGCGCCCGGCGGGAGCACGGCGCGGCGCAACAGGCTGGTGAGCAGGTCTTCGATCGGCGTCTCGTCGTGGATGAAGGCCTGCGCCAGCCGCGGGTCGCTGTGGGTGCGGCTGAAGTACGCGCGGTGGACGCGCAGGGACAGTTCGCGGTCGGCGTCCAGCGGCAGCAGTTCGGTGAGCAAGGTCCGCACCACTCCGCGCACGCTCTGGTCCAGCTGCGCCGCGATGCGGGCCTGGGCCCGGCGCTCGCCGCGTTCGTGGAGGTACTGCAGCGCGAGCACGAGCAGGTTGTGCTTCGTTTCGAAGTAGTACTGCACGAGCCGCAGCGACACCCCCGCCTCGGCCGCGACCTCGCGCATGCTCACCGCCTCGAGCCCGCGGTCCGCGGCGATGCGCCAGACCGCCGACGCGATCTCGCGCCGGCGCTGTTCGTGGTCGGTCCGGCGCGGCATGGTGGTACGAGTGTATCCGATACGCGTGTATCACAACGGTGTGACGGACGCGCGCCGGCGCCCCGCCAGCAGGACGGCTGTCCGGTTGGGGAGACGAGGTGTCTCGTGACGACGAACTACTTCACCAAGCCGCCGGTCGGCGCCGTCTGGACCGCCATTTCGAGCCATTCGAGCAAAACTGTTCTGTGCCAACGAAAGCCAAGCGTCCACAGTGGATGTGATCGCCGGTGCTCTCGCTCGGAAGCAATTCGGGGACGGAGCGATCCGCGCCCACGATGTGGCGGCGCGTGTCCCGGTGTCCGGGCACCACCACTCGTGTGATCTGCACCAACGCGCTTGCGTTCACCCAATGGGATCGGCTTTACTCGGAATGTCCATCCCGAGCGACTGAGAGACCTGGCTCGACGAAGTCGCAGCAACCACCCTCCGACAGGGCAGGTGCTACAGCCAGGACCGATGGAGGCTGTTACCGATGAAGAGGGTTGCCCGCCCGCTCCTGTTGACCAAGCGGCGCGTTGTCGACGAAGGCCGCCGCACGGTATGTGCGTGTCGACGCTCCACGGCCAACGTCTGATCTTCTTCCGCACTTTTGCGCACCGTCCGAAAAGGACGGTTAATCGGTGACGTCCGGCGCGCCCGGGAACGGTGCTGCGCCCACTGCCAGGAGCATTCTTCGTGATCACTGTCGAAAACGTGTCCAAATCCTTCGCCTCCAACGGAAATCCGGTTCCCGCGCTGCGTGACGTGAGCGTCGACGTGCAGGCCGGTTCCCTCTTCGGCGTGGTCGGCCCGGCCGGCTCCGGCAAGTCGACCCTCGCCCGCTGCATCGCGTTGCAGGAGCGCCCCGACCGCGGTGTCGTGCGGCTCGACGGCCTCAACACCGCCGCGCTCGACGGCCGCCGGCTGCGTGAAGTCCGCCGCCAGCTGGGTGTCGTCGGCACCAAGCCGGAGCTGCTCGCCGAGCGCACCGTCGCCGGCAACATCGCGACGCCGCTGGAGCAGCTGGGCGTCGACGGCCCGCAGCGCAAGAGCCGCGTCGGCTCCCTGCTCGACCTCGTCGGCCTCACCGCGCGCGCCGCGCAGAAGCCGGGTGACCTGACGGCCGGCCAGCTGCGGCGCGTCGCCGTCGCCAAGGCGCTCGCCGCCGGCCCGGCCGTGCTGCTCGCCGACGACCCGACCTCGGGCATCGCCCCCGAAGAGGCCGGCGCCGTGCTCGCCGTGCTCGACCGGGCGCGCGCCGAGCTGGGCACCACGGTCCTCGTCACCACCCCCGACGCCAGCGTGGTCCGCCGCGTCTGCGACGACGTCGCGGTGCTCGACCACGGCTCCGTCGTCGAGCGCGGGCACGTGCTGGACCTCATCGCCGAACCCGGCAGCTGGACCGGCGAGGCCGTGCTGCCGGCGATCGAGACGTCGCGCGCGCAGGCAGCGAAGTACGACCGCTCCGCCGACGTGATCCTGATCGGCTTCGCGTCCGTCGGTGCTCTCCTGCCCGAGGCGGCCGGCCGCTTCGACGTCGAGGTCGCCACCATCGGCGGCGGGATCACCCGCATCGGCGACACGCCGATCGCGCGCTTCCGCATCGGCCTGCGCGGCGAGCGTGCCGACGCCGCCCTGTCCTGGATCGCCGACCGCGGCGCGCACGTGGCCCAGCCGGTGCGCGCGGCCGTCGCCGCCTGACGCAGTCGCCGCGAGGGCCCCTCGGACACGTGCCGAGGGGCCCCTCTTCGTCGGCCCCGGACCCGCGTCCGGCACTTCGGGGCCTCGTGTCCGATTCCTTGGGACAGCTGTCCTGAAAACGACTGTTTTCTCCTGGTGGGGAGCCCGCTCCCCAGGCCACGTAGGCTGGACGGGTGCTCGCCGTCGTACCACCACCAGTCACCGTCCGGGTCCCGGCCAAGGTCAACCTGCACCTGGCCATCGGTGACCTGCGCGAGGACGGTTACCACGACTTGGTCACCGTCTTCCAGGCGCTTTCGCTCACGGACGAGGTGACCGTCGCCGCGACCGAAGAACCGGGGCTCGAGGTGTACGGCGAGGGGGAGGGCTCGGTGCCCACCGACGCCACCAACCTCGCGTGGCGCGCGGCCCAGGAGCTCTCGTCCTACGCCGGCCGCCAGGAAGGCACCGACCCGAAGGTGCGGATCGTGCTGCGCAAGGGCATCCCGGTCGCCGGCGGCATGGCGGGCGGCAGCGCCGACGCGGCCGCGACGCTCGTGGGCCTGGCCTCGCTGTGGAAGCTCGACGTGACGCGCGACGAGCTGGCGGCCATCGCCGGCAAGCTCGGCAGCGACGTCCCCTTCGCCCTCTACGGCGGCACCGCGCTCGGCACCGGCCGCGGCGAGCAGCTCGTGCCCGTGCTGTCGCGGCACACGTTCCACTGGGTGCTCGCGTTCGACACCGAAGGCTTGTCGACGCCGAAGGTGTTCGGTGAGCTCGACCGGCTGCGCGCCGACGGCAACCCGCCGCGCATCGGCTCCCACACCCCCGTGGTCGAAGCCCTCGCGTCGGGTGACCCGCGCCAGCTCGCGCTGCTGCTGGGCAACGACCTGCAGGCGGCGGCCGTTTCGCTGCGGCCGGGCCTGCGCCGCACGTTGCGCGCGGGCGTGAACGCCGGCGCGCTCGCCGGCTGCGTGTCGGGCTCCGGGCCGACGTGCGCGTTCCTCTGCGCCGACGCGCAGACGGCGGTCGAGGTGGCCGCGGAGCTGTCAGGTGCCGGCGTGTGCCGCACGGTGCGCGTCGCCCACGGCCCCGTGCCGGGCGCTCGCGTGGTCGGCGGCGACGACGCCCCGCGCAACGCGCCCCCGCGCGTGCACGCGTGAGTATCGAGTCCACTGTGGAAAGGATCGGCTGAAGCGGATGGCCAACTTGGTCAACCTGGAGTCGGTGAGCAAGTCGTACGGCGTGAAACCGTTGCTGGACGGTGTTTCGCTCGGTGTCGCGGCCGGCCAGCGCATCGGCGTCGTCGGTCTCAACGGCGGCGGCAAGACCACGCTCCTGGAAGTGCTGTCCGGCTTGGCCGAGCCGGATTCCGGCCGCGTGAGCCACGTGCGGGACCTGCGCATGGCGGTCGTCACGCAGCGGACGGAGCTGCCGCCGGGCAGCACGGTCGGCGACGTCGTGCTGGCCCGCTACGGCGCCGAGCACGAGTGGGCCGCCGACGCGCGCGTCCGGTCTATTGTGGACGGTCTCGGCATCACCGTCATCGGCTTGGACACCCCGACCACGAACCTGTCCGGTGGTGAACGCCGGCGCGTCGCGCTGGCCGCGGCGCTCACCGGCGAGCTCGACCTCGTGGTGCTCGACGAGCCCACCAACCACCTCGACATCGAGGGGGTGCGCTGGCTCGCCGACCACCTGCTCGCGCGCCGCATCGCGGTCGTGGTCGTGACCCACGACCGGTGGTTCCTCGACACGGTCGCGAGCCTCACGTGGGAGGTCGCGAACGGCCGCGTCGAACAGTACGAAGGTGGTTACGCCGACTGGATCTTCGCGCGCGCCGAGCGCGCGCGGCTGGCCGCGACGGCCGAGGAGAAGCGGCAGAACCTGGCGCGCAAGGAGCTGGCGTGGCTGCGCCGTGGCCCGCAGGCGCGTTCGTCGAAGCCGCGCTACCGCGTCGAAGCGGCCGAGGCGCTGATCGCGGACGTGCCGCCGCCGCGCGACACCGTGGAGCTGATGGCGTTCGCCAAGCGCCGCCTCGGCAAGACGGTGGTGGAGCTGGAGGACGTTTCGCTGCACGTCGGTTCGCGATCCCTGCTCGACCACGTGACGTGGCGCGTCGGGCCGGGTGACCGGATCGGTCTCGTCGGCGTCAACGGCTCCGGCAAGACCTCACTGCTCAAACTGCTGGGCGGCGACGTCGAACCCGAGACGGGGCGGCGCATCGAGGGCAAGACCGTCGCGCTCGCGCACCTGCGCCAAGAGCTCGACGACCTGCCCGCGGACTTGCGCGTGCTGCAGGCGATCGAGCAGGTGGCCGGGCGCGTGGTGTTCGGCAAGCAGGAGATGACGGCGTCGCAGCTCGGCGAAAAGCTCGGCTTCCCGGCCGAACGCCAGTGGACCCCCGTCGGCGACCTCTCCGGCGGCGAGCGGCGCCGGCTGCAGTTGTGCCGGCTGCTCATGGCCGAGCCCAACGTGCTGCTGCTCGACGAGCCCACCAACGACCTGGACATCGACACCCTGCAACAGCTCGAAGACCTCCTCGACGGCTGGCCCGGCACGATGGTCGTGGTCTCCCACGACCGCTACCTCGTCGAACGCGTCTGCGACGCCACGTACGCCCTCTTCGGCGACGGCCGCGTCACGCACCTGCCCGGCGGCATCGACGAGTACCTGAGCCGCCGCCAGACGCTGCGCTCCGTGGTCCCGCGCCGCGACGCCGCTGTCGCTCCGGAGAAGGCCGAGGCCAAGCGCAGCGCCGCGGAGATCCGTGCGGCGCAGAAGGAACTCGGCCGGCTGGAGCGCAAGCTCGACCAGCTGGCCACCCGCGAGGAGAAGCTCCACGCGGCGCTGCTGGAAGCCGCCACCGATCCGGATCGGCTCATCGCACTGAACACCGAGCTGAAAGCCCTGCACGCGGAGAAGGACGACGTGGAGGCCCGGTGGCTGGAGACATCCGAACTGCTCGACTGACCGGGGCCGATCGACGCTGTTCACGCCACCGCGGGCGCGCGTTGACAACCAGACAGTAATCTGACGCCCATGAGTCGGTTCGTGGACACGCTCGTCGCAACGGCGACGGGGCGGGGTCAGCAGCGCGGCATGGTCACGGGGGAGCCCAAGGAGCCGGTGCGCCGGACGTGGGCGGAGGTCCACGGCCAGGCCAGGAGGATCGCGGGCGGGTTGGTCGCGGGCGGGCTGGAGCCCGGCAGCGCGGTGGCCGTGCTGGCCGCGGCGCCGGTGCTCATCGCGCCGACCGTGCAGGCCGTGTGGCTCGCGGGCGGCAGCGTGACCATGCTGCACCAGCCGACGGCGCGCACGGACCTCGGCGAGTGGGCCGAGGACACCGTGAAGGTGCTCGAGATGATCGACGCCGGGCTGGTGCTGCTGGGCGAGCCGTTCGACCAGCTCGCGCCCGTGCTCGCGGAGAAGGGCATCAACCACCGGCTGATCACGGAGCTGGCCGAGTCGGAGCCGCTCGCGGACGTCGTGCCGACCGGTGAGGACGACACCGCGCTGCTGCAGCTCACCAGCGGTTCGACGGCCGAGCCGAAGGCCGTGCGGATCACCTACGGCAACCTCTACACCAACGTCAAGGCGATGGTCGACCGCGCGGAGTTCGACTTCGACGTCGACGTGATGGTCTCGTGGCTGCCGACGTTCCACGACATGGGCATGGTCGGCTTCCTGACGGTGCCGATGACGTTCGGCGTGGAGCTGGTCAAGATCACGCCGGTCGAGTTCCTCACCGGTCCGCTGATCTGGCCCGAGCTGATCTCCAAGTACAACGGCACGACCACGGCCGCGCCGAACTTCGCGTACGCGATCGTCGGGCGGCGCATGGCGCGCGTCGAGGACGACAACGCCTACGACCTGTCGAAGCTGCGCATCGCGCTGAACGGCGCGGAGCCGATCGACGAGACGGCGGTGCAGACCTTCGTCGACGCGGGCGCCCGCTTCAAGATGCCGGCGGAGTGCGTGTTCCCGGCCTACGGCATGGCGGAGGCGACGCTCGCCGTGTCGTTCGCGCCGCTGTTCACGGGCCTGACGCTGGACGTGGTGGAGGCCGACGCGCTGGAGGCCGACGACCGCGCCGTCCCGGTGCCCGGGGGTGACCCGCGGCGCGGCACGGACGAGGTGCGCTCGTTCGCGCTGCTGGGCCGTCCGCTCGACGGGCTGGAGGCGAGCATCGTCGACTCGGCGGGCACCGTGCTCGGCGACCGGCAGGTCGGCGAGATCCGGCTGCGCGGCCCGGCCGTGACGCCGGGGTACCTGACCGTCGACGGCCCGCTGGACACGCAGGACGCCGACGGCTGGATGCTGACCGGCGACCTCGGGTACCTCGTCGACGGCCAGATCGTGATCTGCGGGCGCCGCAAGGACGTCATCATCATGGGCGGCCGCAACCTCTACCCGACCGACATCGAACGCGCGGCGACTTCCGTCGAGGGGGTGCGGGCCGGCAACGCCGTCGCCGTGCGCCTCGACGCGGGCAGCCGCCGCGAGCGCTTCGCCGTGGTCGTGGAGTCCAAACTGGCCGGTGACGCCGACGCGGAACGCGCGCTGGCCAAGCAGGTCGCGGCGCGCGTGCGCGACGCCGTGGACATGCGGCCGTTCGCCGTGGTCGTGCTGCCGGCCGGCAGCCTGCCGAAAACGCCGTCGGGCAAGGTCAAACGAGCTGCGACGGCGGTTCAGTACGCGGACAAGATCGCGCACCACGCCGAAGACTGAGCAGCGTTTCCACCGCGGCCGGCGCCGCGGGCAGCAGGGGCAGCCGCACGTCCGGGGCCGGGATCCGGCCCAGGGCGTGCAACGCTCCTTTGAGGACGGTCGGGTTCGGCTCGGCGAACGCGGCGGCCGACAGCTTCGCGAGCGCGGCACCTCGTTCGCGGGCCTGGGCGACGTCGCCGCGCGCCCACGCGTCGGCGAGCGCGACGAAGTCCTTCGTGTCGAGGTGCGCCGACGCGAGGATGCCACCGCGCGCGCCGAGCGCCATGAGCGGTCCCGCCACCACGTCGTCCCCGGCCAGCACGGCGAAGTCCGGCGGACAGTCGCCGAGCAGGTCGACGGCGTCGTGGTCGACGGCTCCCGTGGCGAGTTTGACGCCGACGATCCGGGGGAGTTTGCCCAGCTCACGCAGGGTGTGGGCGCTCAGCGGCTGCGCCGTGCGGTAGGGCACGTGGTAGACGACGATCGGCACCGGCGTGGTGGCCGCGAGCCGCTCGAAGTGCGCCCGGACGCCGGCCTCGCCGGGCCGCGTGAACGGCGGCACGGGCACCAGCGCCGCCGTGATCTCGGGGCGCGGTTCGAGCTCCGCCGGGTCGGCCGCGCCGACCACCAGTGCCGCGTCGTGCTCGCGGCACACCCCCGCGCACACCTCGACGACCAGTTCTTTCTCGACGGCGTCCAGCGACCCGGGTTCACCGGTCGTCCCCAGCGCGACGAGTCCCGTCGCGCCGTCTTCGAGCACCTCGTGGGCGAGCTTCTCCAGCGCGTCCACCGCGACCCGGCCGCCTTCGTCGAACGGCGTGATGAGCGGGACGAGGATCCCGTGCAGTTCCATGGGACAAGGGTGGCTCGCGCTGATCGTGCAGGTCCAGTTCGCGATCGTGGCCTTGAGCTTAAGCTGAACTGATGCTGGACGTGCGCCGCCTGCGCCTGCTCGTCGAACTCGCCCACCGCGGGACGATCGTCGCGGTTGCGCAAGCGCTTGCGTTCACGCCTTCGGCGGTCTCGCAGCAGCTGTCGGCCCTCGAACGCGAGGCCGGTCTGCCGCTGCTCGAACGCACCGGCCGCACCGTCACCCTGACGCCGGCGGGCCGCGGCCTGGTCGAGCACGCTTCGCTCGTCCTGGCCCAGCTGGAACGCGCCCGAGCTGATCTCGACAACGCCCGCGCCGGCCTCGCCGGCCCGGTGCGCATCGGCACCTTCCCGAGCGCCGGCCGCACCCTGCTGGCTTCCGCCCTGGCCGGCTTGGCATCCGCCCACCCGGCCCTGACGCCCCACCTCGTGGAGCTCGACCCCGCCGCCGTCGCCGACGCCCTCCGCGCGGGCACCCTCGACGTCGCCCTCGTCCACGACTACGACCTCACCCCGGCTTTGGACGAACCTCTCCTGTGGACAGAGCCCATGTACCTCGCCGCCCCCTCGCCGACCCCGGACCTCGCCTCCTGCCGCGACGCCGCGTGGATCGTCGCGACGCCCGGCACGGAGTGCCGCCGCATGACCGAACGCGCCTGCGCCGCCGCCGGCTTCGAGCCCTCGGTGCGCCACCAGGTGGACGACTTCGCGACCGTGCTGGCCCTCGTCGCCGCCGGCCAGGGCGTCGCACTGGTCCCGGAACTGGGCGTCGCCGACCCTCCCGCCGGCGTCGTCCTGACGCGGATGCCACTCTCCCGCCGCACCCGCCTCGCGCACCGCCCCGGTGCCTCCCAGCACCCCGCCGTGCGCGCCGTCGCCACCGCCTTCCGCGCGGCTGCAGCAGGGCGGTGACTCCCGGCCCGGCACCTCGGCTTACGCGGCCGGCTTGGCTATTCCTGGGATTTCGTTATTGCCTCTCCACCGCTGCCGGGACCACAGCGGTCGCCGCAGGCTTGGCTCGGCCCTGGATTTCCGTGCTGACGCTGTACCGCTACCGGGACTTCCGCGGTCGCTGCTGCTCGCTCGCCGATCCCGGGCGCGCAACCACCGCACTGCTCGGCTTTCGACCCACCTCGGCCGCTTCACCACCGGCCAGCCGTGGCCGCCCGGGTCAGCGCCCCAGATGTCCTCGCTCCACCGGCCGCCCGCACTTCTCACGCGCTTCGCCGGCCCCGCCTGCCTCACGATGGCGGTGCCGTCCCCGCTTGTCCGCGCGGCCGCCGCCGAACGCTGAGTTTCGATCATGGCCCGGGCGGACATGCCCCCGCCCTCCCTTGGGGGGCGTCCCCGCTCCAGTCTATCGGCGACCCCCGACAGGTTCGGGGGATCGGTGCAGGTCAGGGGTGGGTTGTCCACAACTCGGGTGCACTGTGGACAGGCGCGGAACGAGGAGAAGTCCGCTGGTCGGGAGGAGAAAGTAAGCCAAAGCGAGGGAGGCTGGGTGCTCGCAAGTGCAAAGAAATGGCCTGCGAGTTGCCGTGAAGGCGGTGGGATGGCGGTGTGCGAAAGAGCTCGTGCCCTGGGGTGGAGGCGGTGGGGCGGCGGCGTGCGAAGAGCTCGTGCCCTGGGGTGAAGGCGGTGAGGCGGCGGCGTCCGAAGAGCCTGCGCCTTGCCGCGCAGACGGTGGGAAGGCGGCGTGCGAAGAACCCGTGCCCTGCTGCGACGGTGGCGGGACGGCAGCGCGCAAAGAACCCGCACGCCACCGCGAAGGCAACCAGGAGACACCACACAAAGAACCGGCCCGCTCGTGAAGCTGAGCGGGCCGGTTCGGCGTTCGGGGTTCGGGAGTCCGGAGGGCGGGGTTGGTCGGAAGAAGGGAAAGCGCCGCGGGGGAACGGCGCGGAGGGACCGTTAGCGCCCCATCGGGCTACTGGAGGTGTTCGGCAGCCTCCCCGGAATCGGACTGCGGCGAAGGCTCAGCACCCGAGCTCGAACCCGAGCCCGAAGGCTCAAAACCCGAAGGCCGCGGAGCCCGCGCAGAAGTAGCCTCCCCGGCACCGCGCGCGCCGGGCACCGAAGGCGCCCGACGGCCCGACAGGTCGGCGAGCTGGGCTTCCACGACGTCGAGGAAATCGTCGACTTCGCGTTCGTCGTAGCCGCGCTTGCCGATGAGCGGCTTGGAGAACATCACGTGGTGGACTTCCGCTGCGGTGAGGTCGTCCTCGGCGGCGATCGTTTTCGCGATGCGCCGCAGGAAATCGTCGACCTCGTGTTTCGCGTAACCACGGCGGCCGATCGGGGCGTTACCGAAGGTGACCTCGGTGAGGTCCTCGGCGGTAAACGACATGAAACATTCTCCGATTCAGGGTCGGTCTGCGAACTCCCGCATTCCGTCCTAACCGGTCACCGGGGCGGCGGGAAGGCCGAGCGCGCCGGGACGACTCGATCAGGCCCCCATGAGCCGCCCATCGAGTGAGGGAAAACTACGCACCGCTACCCAATATCACTCACAGAGAGCAACCGGGTGCTCAACCCGCGTGGAAC
Source organism: Amycolatopsis sp. NPDC051903 (assembly GCF_044452505.1). Lineage (NCBI taxonomy): Bacteria > Bacillati > Actinomycetota > Actinomycetes > Pseudonocardiales > Pseudonocardiaceae > Amycolatopsis > Amycolatopsis sp. NPDC051903. The sequence goes on from NZ_JBITBT010000005.1 coordinate 410,121, forward strand.
TCGTTCTGCGCCGCGGTGAGTCCCTTCGCGACGAGCGCCTCGACCGCGTCCGCGGCGGTCGACACCTCGAACGGGAGCTCCTTGCGCTCGACCGTCGAGAAGTCCTTCAACACGAAATCGGCCGGGTCCTGGCGGCCCGGCGGGCGGCCGATGCCGACGCGCACGCGGTAGTAGTCACGCGTGCCCAGCGACTTCGTGATGGACCGGAGGCCGTTGTGGCCGTTGTCGCCGCCGCCGAGCTTCAACTTCAGGCCGCCGAACGGCACGTCCAGCTCGTCGTGCACCACGACGACACCCGACGGCGGGATCTTGAAGAACCGGGCGGCACCCACCACGGGGCCGCCGGAGAGGTTCATGAACGACCGCGGCTTCATCAGCACCACGCGCTGCCCGGCGAGCCGCCCCTCGAGCACTTCGCCCCCGGTCTTGTGCGCCTTGAACTTGCCGCCGATCCGGCCGGCGAGCTCGTCCAGCACCATGAAACCGACGTTGTGCCGGTTGCCGGCGTACTGGGGCCCGGGATTGCCGAGGCCGGCGAGCAGGATCAGCTCGCCGGCCCCGGGCAGGTCTTCACTCACGAGGTGAGTTTATTCGGCTTCCTCGGCCGGAGCCTCGCCGGCTTCGACGGTCTCCTCCTCGGAGACCTCCTCACGCTGCGGCTCGCTGATGGCCACGACCAGCGCCTCGCCGTCGGTGACCAGCTCCGCGCCGCGCGGCAGCGTGATCTCGGCGGCGGTGATCTGGGTGCCGACCTCGAGGCCCTCGACCGAAACCTCGACCTGGTCCGGGATGTGCAGCGCCTCGACCTCGACCTGGATGGCGTCGAGGTCCTGGTTCACCAGGGTGCCCGGGGCGGCGGTGCCGGTGACGACGACCGGCACGTCGACGGTGACCTTCTCACCACGGCGCACGACCAGCAGGTCGACGTGCTCGATGTAGTTCTTCAGCGGGTGCACGACGATGGTCTTCGTCAACGCGAGCTCGCTGGAGCCCTCCAGGTCGAGGGTGATGACGGCGTTGGAGCCGTTCTCACGCACGACGCGGGCGAACTCGAGGGCCGGCAGCGCGAAGTGCCGCGGGTCCGAGCCGTGCCCGTAGAGGACCGCGGGGATCTTGCCGGCGCGACGGGTGCGTCGCGCGGCGCCCTTGCCGAACTCGGTGCGCGGCTCGACGGTAAGACGTACCTCGGACACGGTGTAGCACTCCTTCAAATCACAAATCGGTGCAGCAGGTGGCGGCGGGGATCGTCGATCTCTGCTTCATGGCGGTGTTCTTCAAAATCGGCTGCGTACGGCGGCGAGTTTCCGGGCGTGAACGCTCCACGGGGCTTCTCGAGCCGCCGCGTCGATCACGCTGGGCACCCCAGGGTGCACCCGCCTCGCCGAGACAACTCGAGAAGTGTAAACCCTCGTCGCACAAGGAGCTTGCGGCGGGTGGCCCCGCACGACTAAACCTTGGTTCTGCCGCCGGGTGACGACACAATTCCGGTGGTGCAGGCGCGTGCCGCGGGCATGGGATGATTCCGCGGAAAAGAGGGGCGAGAATGCGGGCTCGATGGACCGCCGTGGCGGTCGTGCTGCTTTGTGGGGTCCTCGCGGGCTGCCAGATCGCCGTCCGGGGTTCGGCGGGTGTTTCGGCCGCTGACCAGCAGAAAGCCGATCGGCTGAGTGAGCAGCGAGACGCCGTGCTCGGCGCGTTGGAGGCGCTGGACCGGGCGCCCGCGCTGGAGTTCGACACCACGGTGAAGGACGCGTCGGGCAAGCCGATCGGTCTCGGTTACCGCATCACGCGCGACGGCGACGGGTTCGGCGCGCTGCCGTTCGAAGGTCACATCGTGCAGGTCACCGAGCCCGCGGGTGAGCTCTACCTCTCCGCCGACGCCGACTACTGGAAGTCCCACGGTCTCGAAGAGGACAGCGCGCAGTTCGGCACGGGCTGGGTGCACACCGTCGGCACGGAGCTGCCGATGGACCCCGCCAAGCGGCTCGCGCCGGACCAGCTCGCGGCCGGGCTGCGCAAATCGTTGTCGAGTCTCAACCAGACGGCCGACCCGGTGAAGCGCAAGCTCGACGACGGCACGGAGGTCTACCAGCTCGGCGGCGGCCTCGGCGACCTGCAGGTGACGACCGCGAAGCCCTACCGCCTGGTCTCGTTCGCGCCGGCGCTGCTCGACCCGCTGGGCGGCGCGAAGCTCGGCACCGGCTTCCAGGTGAAGGCGCTGACCGGCGACGCGCTCAAGAAGTTCCACACGGACTTCGTCGCCACCGTCGGCGGGCTCGGGACGCCGTTCGACGGGCTCGCGCAGTCGAGCGTGGTGGTCACCAACGACCGCCTCGACTGCCAGGACTTCGTCGGCTCCTGCACCGCCACGGTCGACGTCACCAACAGCGTCGTCGGCAACGGCCCGGGTGCCACGCCGACCGTCCACATCACGCTGACCATCGAGATCAGCGCCGACGCGCTGGGCTCCAAGACCTGCACCACGCAGGGCGACGCCGCCGCCGACGCGACGCTCACCATGTCGTGCTCCGTGAAGTTCACCCTCCCCAACCGCACGGCGAGCTACCAGGTCCTGGCCAAGCCGACGGCCGTGGGCGAGGTGCACGTCCCCGTCGACGTGAACGCGGTGAAGGCGAAGCTCACGCAGTCGTTCGCCGCGCTGGGTGGTTGACCTGCACGCCTACCCGGCGGTGCGTTGGTTTCGTTGAAGTAGCGGATCTTCGGTCTCTACCCTCGCCCTCGTTGAGAGTTCAACCAGAGGGAGCGGGAAACATGAGCAAGCTGGTGGTGTTCGGCGCGACGGGGTACGCGGGCGGCCGGATCACGGAGGAGGCGCTGAGGCGCGGGCACGCCGTCACGGGCGTGGCGCGGAAGGCGGACGGGCTGCCGGCCGAGATCGAGGCGCGGGCGGGGTCGATGCACGACGCCGGGTTCGTGGCCGACGCGACCAAGGGTGCCGACGTGATCGTGGTGGCGACGCCGGGCCGGGCGAACGAGGAGGGCAAGAGCCTGCTCGACGCGTTGCCGACGCTGGTCGACGCGGCGCGGGCGGCCGGTGCGCGGCTCTCGTTCGTCGGCGGCGCGGGTTCGCTGCGCGTGGCCGAAGGCGGGCCGCGGCTGATCGACACGCCGGAGTTCCCCGCGGAGTACAAGCCGGAGGCCGGCAGCCACGCCGAGGTGCTGGCGGCGCTCGAGCAGCTGCCCGGTGACGTCGACTGGTTCTACGTCAGCCCGGCCGCCGAATTCGGCGCGTGGAACGCGGGTGAGCGCACCGGGAAGTTCCGCGTGGGCGGCGACGTCCTGCTGTCCGGCGACGACGGCCACTCGCACATCAGCGGCGCCGACCTCGCGATCGCCTACCTCGACGAGATCGACGAACCGCGCCACCGCCGGCGCCGGTTCACCGTCGCGTACTGACGGCGCGAGGGGCCCCTCGAACCCGAGGGGCCCCGGCGCGGCTCAGCCCGGCGAACCGGCCGTGCAGAAGAACTTCGTGGCGTGCGCCGGGTCGAGGGCGTTGGTCACGAGGTTCCAGACGTTGAGGTCGTAGGCCTCCCCGATGTGCCCGACGGGGTCGAACGGGCAGGTGTCCTGGACGTACTCGTTCACCACCCCCGGCTCGCGCACGAACGCCGTGTCGGTCGGCGTCACGAGTTCGTCGAAGCGCGACGTGATCACGGTGTAGTGCACGCCCGGCTGCGCGATGGGACCGTTCGTGAGCGTCTTGACGGCCGAGCCGTCGGTGATGAGGTCGTCGCAGGCCGGGCAGCCGAGCGTCTGCAGCGCCTTGCCGACGGCGTCGCGCTCACCCTGGCCGAGCAGGTACGCGAGCTTCGTCAGACCGGCGAACGTGGTGCCGTGCGTCGGCGGCGCGATGGCGACGACCGAGCCGATCTTGTCGGCGATCCCCTGCGTCTTCGTGACGTACAGGGACTGGAAGCCGCCCTCGGAGTGGCCCACGACGTCCACTTGGGACGCTCCGGTCTCCGCGAGCACCTGCCCGATGAACTGCTTGATCTCACCGGCGGAGTCGGCGATCGGCCGCAGGCCGCCGACGACCGGGAACTCGGGGTAGGCGCCGTAGGTCGAGCTGAACGTGCAGTAGCCCTTGGCCGCGACCGCGGACTGCAGGAAGTTCAGGTCTTCGTAGTACGTCGCGCCGAGGCCGTGGAGGAAGACCACCGGCCGCGGGTGCGCGGCGCTCGGCCGGCACGACGGGTCGTTGTTCCCACCGCCTGCCGCCTGGGCGGGCGCGGCCGTGAACGCGGCCACTGCCAGTGCCGCGACGGCCAGCACGGCCGCTTTCGTCCGCAATCGTGTCCTCATGCGAGAGGTCCTTCCTCGGCGTCGTTGCCGATGGTCGACGGGGGCGGGAGAAGATCGGTCGCGCGAAGAGTAGCGCCGGCCGTCCCGCCGCGCTGGGTCCACAGTGGACTCAGCGCGGCGGCCGTCTTGACATCGAATACCTCCGGGTATTGGATACCTGAAGGTATTGAGTTGCGGCGGCGAAAGTCAAGCCCCTGACCAGGGAGGATTCGCGAGGATGCGCACGCGGCCGACCCGCGCCGAAACACGCCGTCGGGTCCTCGACGCGGCGTTCGAGGTGTTCGGCGACAAGGGCATCGCGGCCACGAAGCTCACGGAGGTCGCGGCCGCCGCGGGCCTCACGAAGGGCGCGGTCTACTCCAGTTTCGCGTCGAAGGACGAATTGGTGCTGGCGCTCATGGAGGAGCACGCCGTGCACCGGCTGGAGGCCAGCCTGGCGGGCTTCGCGGCGGCGGGCGACGGCGCGACGGGGCTGGCCGAGGTCGCCGCCGTGCTGATGCACGAGATGCGCGCGGACGCCGTCTGGCACCGCCTGCTCGCCGAGTTCTTCGCCATGGCCCACCACGACGCCGACCGCCGCGCCGCTCTGCGCGAGCGCCGCCGCGCCGTCCGGCAGACGATCGCCGCGGCGCTCGACCGGCTCGCCGCCGGTTTCGACGTGACGCTGCCCCTGCCGTCCGAGGAGTTCGCCGTGGTCCTGCTGGCGCTGAGCAACGGCCTCGCCGTCGAAGCCGACATCGACGACGAGGCCGTCCCGGAAGGCCTGCTCGGGCGCGTGCTGACGCTGATCGCGGGCGACGCCGTGGCGAAGGTGCGCTCAGCCGCGGAAAGCCTTGAGGGGCAAGGAGATCAGGCTCCGCGCAGCTGAGCGACCACGGGTGCGAGAGCCTCCATCATCGAGTCGAACACGGTGATGTAGGAGAAGCCCCAGCGTTCCCGGCGCTTCACGAGCTGCTCGGCGATCTCGTCCACGGTGCCGAACAGCAGCTGCGGTGTTTCGAGCAGCTCGTCGACACCCGGCTCGGGCTCGGTCAGCGACTGCCACTCCTCGGCCGCGGCCCGGCGGTCGGTGGTCACGACCACTCGCTGCACGAGCAGGTTGTACTCGACGTCCCGATCACCGGCCAGCGACCGGAAGTACGCGACGCGCTCGTCCATCGCCGGCGCCGGGTCGAGCACGAACGTGCCCGGTGGTTTGCCCGGCGCCTGCCGCAGCCCGGCGAACCCCACGACGTCGGCCTCGGCCGCCGCCAGCGCGAGCACCCCGTCGCTGTTGCCCGCGATCAGCAGCCGCGGCACGGTCTCCAGCCGCGAGCGCAGCTCGGCCAGTCCGTCGCGCAGGAACGCGATCCGGTCCGCCGCCTTCAGCCACGGCAGCCGCGCTTCGTCGAACTCGGCCTTCATGTGCCCGGACCCCAGCCCGAGCTCGAGCCGGCCGTCCGTCAGCACGTGCGTGCTCTCGACGTCCCGCGCGAACAACGCGACGTTGTAGAACGGCAGGTTCGACACGAGCGTCCCCACCAGCGGCCGCGACGTCACCGCCGCCGCGGCCACGAGCGCCGGGAACGGCGCCGGCCGCCCGGCCCCCAGGTGGTCGGGCACGCTGATCGCGTCGTACCCGAGCTCCTCGGCCCGCCGGCACTGATCGGCGAACGACGACGTCACGGACCGCAGGCTGACTCCGAACTTGAACTTCCCCATGCAGCGAAGCTAGCGGCCCGGCCGCGATCTGGGGACAGAGTTCGCCGCGGGTGAACCGATGGCTCGCCGGTGAAGGACGCGGAAGAGCCGGCTTCCGCGGTCGCCGCCCGGGCGGCCCGGGAAGTCGGGCAGGTCGCCGGTGTGGCGCAGCTGATCGTCTCGAGCGGGGCACGCGGCAAGCGGTTCACCTGCTGCACGCGATCGTCGCGTTGCGGCTTCCCCAAGAACCGTCGAAGCCGTCACTGACTCAGCGCGAGCTGGTCGACAAGTGGACCTGCGAAGTCGTCCGGCCGAGGCGGTCGAGTACGGGCTGATCGACCACCTCGCGCCGGTGCCGAGCGGGAAGTAGCTCAGGCCGCGAACACACTTTCGCCGTCGGCGGACCGGAGTCCGCCGACGGCGAAAGGGGAGAAACTCAGGCGGCGCCGTCGAACAGGGACGTCACCGAGCCGTCTTCGAAGACCTGCTGGATGGCCTCGGCGAGCATCGGCGCGATCGAGAGGACCGTCAGTCCCGGGAAGCGCTTCTCTTCGGGGATCGGCAGGGAGTTGGTGACGATGACCTCGCGGGCCTTGCACTGCGAGAGTCGCTCGGTCGCCGGGTCGGACAGGATGCCGTGGGTGGTCGCGATGACGACGTCGGCGGCGCCCTCGTCGATCAGCGCCTCGGTGGCCTTCACGATCGTGCCGCCGGTGTCGATCATGTCGTCGATCAGCACGCAGAGCTTGCCCTCGACCTTGCCGACCACGCGGTTGGCCACGGCCTGGTTCGGCTTGTCCGGGTCGCGCGTCTTGTGGATGAACGCGATCGGCCGGTCACCCAGCTGCTGCGCCCACTTCTCCGCCAGCCGCACGCGGCCCGAGTCGGGCGAAACGACCGTGATGTCCGCGTCGCCGTAGGTGGCCTTGATGTGGTCGGCCAGCACGGACTGCGCCATCAGGTGGTCGACCGGGCCGTCGAAGAAGCCCTGGATCTGCGCGGTGTGCAGGTCCACGGTCATGATCCGGTCCGCGCCCGCGGTCTTGAACAGGTCCGCGATGAGCCGCGCCGAGATCGGCTCGCGGCCCTTGTGCTTCTTGTCCTGGCGCGCGTACGGGTAGAACGGCATGACCACGGTGATCCGCTTCGCCGAAGCGCGCTTCAGCGCGTCGACCATGATCAGCTGTTCCATCACGTACTCGTTGATCGGCGTGGTGTGCGCCTGGATCACGAAGGCGTCGGTGCCGCGGACGGACTCCTCGAACCGCACGAACAGCTCGCCGTTGGCGAACGTGTGCGCGGTCTGCGGGGTGATCGTCACGTTGAGGTGCTTGGCGACCTCTTCCGCGAGCTCCTGGTGCGCCCGGCCGGAGAAGAGCATCAGATTCTTCTTCGGCGTACCTGACTTCGGACTCATGCTGGCGACTCCCCGTCGTTTCCTGCTTCCGACACGGACACGGCGGTGTCCTCACTCGCGGCGAGGGCGGCTTCCGCCGCTTCCGCCGCCGGCGTGCCCGGCCTGCGCCGGACCGCCCAGCCCTCGACGTTGCGCTGCGGCCCCGCCGAGAGCGCAAGTGCACCAGGCGGCACGTCGTCCCGGATCACCGCACCCGCTCCACTGTAAGCGCCGTCACCGATCCGCACCGGCGCGACGAGCGTGTTGTCCGCACCAAGCCGGACGTGGGACCCGACCACCGTGCGGTGCTTGTTCACGCCGTCGTAGTTCACGAAGACGCTGGAGCAGCCGATGTTGCTGTGGTCGCCGACGGTCGCGTCGCCCACGTACGTGAGGTGCGGCACCTTGGTCCCGGTGCCGATCTGCGCGTTCTTCGTCTCCACGAACGCGCCCAGCTTGCCCTTGGCGCCGAGCTTCGTGCCCGGCCGCAGGTAGGTGTACGGGCCGACGTTCACGCCATCGCCCAGCTCGGAGTCGTCGGCGTGCACGCGCACCACGGACGCGCCCGCGCCCACCGTCACGTTCACCAGCGTCGTGTCCGGGCCCACCAGCGAGCCCTCACCGACGGACGTGGTGCCCTTGAGCTGCGTGTTCGGCTCCAGCGTGACGTCACGCGACAGCGTCACGTCGGCCCCGATCCACGTGGTGTTCGGGTCGGTCACGGTCACGCCCTCGCGCTGCCAGCGGCGCACGATCCGGCGGTTGTACTCCGCGCCCAGCGTCGCCAGCTGCACGCGGTCGTTCACGCCCTCGGTGACCCACGGGTCGTCGACCACGAGCGCGCCGACCCCCTTGCCGTCGTGGTGCGCGATGCCCAGCACGTCGGTCAGGTACAGCTCGCCCTGCGCGTTGTCCGTCGACAGCCGCGACAGGCCGTCGGAGAGCACCGCGGCGTCGAACGCGTAGACACCCGAGTTGATCTCGGTGATCTCGTGCTGCTCCGGCGTCGCGTCCTTGTGCTCGACGATCGAGCTCACGGCGCCGCGGGCGTCGCGCACGATGCGGCCGTACCCCGCCGGGTTCTCGACCACGGCGGTGAGCACGGTGACCGCGTTGCCCGAACCGGTGTGCTCGGCCAGCAGCGCGGCGAGGGTGGTGGTGTCGAGCAGCGGCACGTCGCCGTAGCTCACGAGCACCGTGCCGGTGAGACCCGCCGGCAGTTCGTGCAGCGCGCACGACACCGCGTGGCCGGTGCCCTTCTGCTCCGCCTGCACGGCGGTGGTCACCTCGCGGCCCAGCGCTTCGCCGACGCGCGCCAGCTCCGTGCCGACCGCTTCGCGGCCGTGGCCGATGACCACGACCAGGTGTTCGGGGTTCAGGCCGGCCGCGGCGCGGACGGCGTGCTCCACGAGGGGGCGCCCGGCGATCGGGTGCAGCACCTTCGGGGTGGAGGAACGCATGCGGGTGCCCTCACCCGCGGCGAGGATCAGCGTGCTCAGCGGGCCGCTCAACGAGACTCCCAACGATTCACCGGCTCGTTTCCGTCGGGCAACGATCCTACGTCGGCTCCTCGACGCCCCACGAGGGGTCGGCGTGGACGCTTTCCGCAGGCCAGCTCGCACCGGCGTCGCCCGCCATCGAATTGGCCGAGGCGACCTGGTTGCCGCCCCCGCGTTTCGCTTCGTACATCGCCGCATCCGCGCGCGCGAGCACCTGCTCGGCCCGCTCCTGCGGCCGCAGCGACACCAATCCGATGGACAGGGTGACGCCGTGCGACAGGTGGTGCGGCAGCTCGGCCACCGACTTCACCGCGCGGCCGAGCGCCATCTTCGCGGCCGACGCGGGCGCTCCCGGCAGCAGGACGATGAACTCGTCACCGCCGTAGCGGGCCACGACGTCGTCGCCGCGCAACGCGTCACGCAGCGTGCTCGCGACAACGCGCAGCACGTTGTCGCCTTCGGCGTGCGACTGCTTGTCGTTCACGCCCTTGAAGCCGTCGAGGTCCACGAGCCCGACGGCGAGCGGCTGCGCGTCGGCCGACGACGCGAGCGAGCGCAGGCGTTCGTCCAGCGCGCGGCGGTTCGGCAGCCCGGTGAGCGGGTCCTGAAGCGCCTGCTGGGTGATCGCGCCGTGTTCGGCCGAGAGCCGTTCGTGCTCGCGGCGCGCGTTGAGCGTGGCGATCTGCGATTCGCGCAGCGTCCACATCTCGGCTTCCAGCGTGGTCGCGTAGTCGATCAGCGACTGGCTCGCGCCCGACGCGTAGTCCGGTGTGGTGTCCAGGCGCGCGAGCTCCCGCGCGATGTTGAGCCGCATCGACGGCTGCGACAGGTCCTTCGACATCGCTTCGCGCGTGTCGCGCAGCACCTCGAGCGCCTCGTCGCGGCGGCCGGCGCGGTCCAGGCAGCGCGCGAGCGCGATGGCGACGATCTCCTGCTCGTGCGGGAAGTGGTGGCCCTGGCGCATCTGCCACAGCCGGTCCACGTGCTCGGCGGCCGGGTTGTGCAGCGCGAGCGCGGCGGCGAGCACCCCGACCTGGTCGACAGCGGCGACGCCGGCCTTGCGCGGGAACAGCGATTCGGCGAACGGCCCTTCGGCCGCCACTGCCATGGACGCGGCGGTGCGGAACTTCTCGGCCGCCTCGTCGTACTGCTCGATGCGTTCGAGCCGCAGGCCCCAGCCCAGCAGCATTTTCACGCGGTTCATCAGCTGCAGCGTGATCTCGTGCGGGCTCGCGCTCTCGCGGATCGCCTGGTGCGCGCGGCCGATGACCTCTTCGGCGGCTTCGTACACGCCGAGCTGGTTGAGCACGATCCAGCAGTCGATGAGCGCCATCGACTGCATGCGGTTCCAATTGCGCACGCCGACCTGGCGGTCGGGGATCGTGGAGTCGTCGAGGATCGCGAGGGCGCGGGCGATCTCGGTGAGCGCGGCGTCCTCCTGCGCGGCCAGCACGAGCCGGCGCCCGCGCAGCGCGTGCGCGTCGGCGCGCAGCAGTGACAGACCGTGGCGGCGGGTGTGGGCGAGCATCTCGTCGAGCCGCGGTTCCGCTTCGGCCGCCAGCCCGCGCGTGACCAGCCGCGCGAACGCCGACGCGCGCAGCAGTTGCGCCACCAGCGTCGGTTCGCCGCGGCGCAGGGTTTCGTCGAGCAGCTCGTCCATGATCGCGACGATCTCGAGTTGTTTGTCGAACTCCTGCCGCTGGACGGCGGCGATGAGTTCCCGCGCGCGGCCGACCAGCCAGGCGTCCGACATCTCGACGAGAGTCGGTCGCTTGACGCCCCCGGAGTCGATCGCTTCGTCGCTCAGCCGCCCCACACCCCCATCGCCTCGGGTCCGGTCATACGCCTGCTCCGCCGCCAGGATTCGAACCTGAACTGTCAGAACCAAAATCTGAAGTGCTGCCGATTACACTACGGCGGATCGATCCTGGTCAGGATAGCGATGATCGGCGACAGCGGTGGCGGGAGGGTGAGGCGCCCGCGCGCCGGGTACCCACGGTTCGGACCACGTGTGACGGGAACCGGGCATTTCGGGCCTCCCCAGGGCTCGAAACCTCCTGTACCGTAACTTACGGCATCGTAGGTTAGGTCACCCTTCGCAAGGGCTCGTAGGAAGAAGTGAACTGTATGACGGCCACCCTCGACCGTTCCCAGCCCGCTGGAGAGCCACCGGCCCCGAAGGGCCCCAAGCCGATCCTCGACGGCAAGCGGGGCATCGGAGTGCAGGTCTCGGTGTACTTCGGAGTGCTCGCGCCACTGGTGGCCCTGCTGGTCGCCGTGCCGTTCGCGTGGGGCTGGGGCCTGACCTGGGTCGACGTCGCGCTGTTCGTCGTTTTCTACGGCATCAGCGGGCTCGGCATCACCGTCGCCTACCACCGGTACTTCACCCACGGTTCGTTCAAGGCCAAGCGCTGGCTGCGCGTCGTGATGGCCATCGCGGGCAGCATCGCCCTGCAGGGCCCGGTCATCACGTGGGTCGCCGACCACCGGCGCCACCACGCGTTCTCCGACCGCGACGGCGACCCGCACTCGCCGTGGCTGTTCGGCACCTCGCCGGCGGCCATCGCCAAGGGCTTCTGGCACGCCCACATGGGCTGGCTGTTCGAGCGCGACACGAGCAACCAGGCCCGCTTCGCGCCCGACCTGGTGAAGGACAAGGCGATCCGGAAGGTCGACGACCTGTTCTGGCTGTGGTCCCTCGTGTCGCTGGCCCTGCCGGCCCTGCTCGGCGGCCTCATCACGTGGTCGTTCTGGGGCGCGCTGACCGCGTTCTTCTGGGCCGGTCTCGTGCGCATCTGCGTGCTGCACCACGTGACCTGGTCGGTCAACTCGATCTGCCACATGATCGGCGAGCGCCCGTTCACCGCGCGTGACCGCTCGGCCAACTTCTGGCCGCTCGCGATCTTCTCCTTCGGCGAGTCCTGGCACAACCTCCACCACGCCGACCCGACGTCCGCCCGCCACGGCGTGAAGCGCGGCCAGATCGACATGTCCGCACGGCTGATCTGGATGTTCGAAAAGTTCGGCTGGGTGCACGACGTCCGCTGGCCGACGCCGCAGCGCCTGGCCCGCATCGCGGCCGAGTAGTTTTCCGGTTTCTGGCGGACCACCGTGGTGCACGGTGGTCCGCTTGCCGTTTCAGGGGTTTGTTCACCGCTCGGGCCGGCCGCCGGTGTTCGGCCCCGGTGGCCGCGCCGGTGCGCCACGCGCTGACCCGAGCCCGGTCCGCTCGCGTTGAGCACGCTGACGCCGGTCGCGTCCGGCGGAGCCCGTTTCGAGCAAGCTGCGGAAGAAGCAGTTCACCAGTGCGCTGTCCATGCTGATCGCGCATGCCCGGGTTGACTGATCTTCGCTTCCCGCGCGGTTTTCGCGGCCTTAGCGTCGGGGAAAGTCGAAGCAGAAAGGCTTTCCCGTGCGCGCAGCCACCCTCACCGCTTTCGGATCCCCGCTCACCGTGGGCGAGGTGCCCGATCCCGAGCCGGGCGGGGGCGACGTGCTGGTCGAAGTCCTCGCGACGGTGGTGGCCCCGTACGCGGCCGAAGTGTTCAGCGGCGAGCGGAAGTACCCGCTCGAGCCCCCGGTCGTGCCGGGCGTCGGCGGTGTCGGGCGGGTCGTGGTGGTGGGCGCGGACGCGACCAAGCTGCGCCCCGGCGACCTCGTCTGGTGCGATTCGACGGTCCGCGCCCGCGACGACGCCCTCACGCCCGACATCACGCTGCAGGGCTGGAGCTCCCGGGGCGAAGGCGGGGCGCGGCTGTCCCGGTACTTCCACGACGGCCCGTTCGCCGAGCTCATGCGCGTGCCGACGGAGAACGTGCACCCGCTGCCCGCCGGGGCGGATCCCGTGCGGTGGGCAGCGCTGGGCGTGCACGTGATCCCGTACGGCGGCCTGCTCGCGGGCGGCCTTGCCGCCGGGGAGACCGTGCTCGTCAGCGGCGCGACCGGCAACCTGGGCAGTTGCGCGGTGGCGGTGGCGCTCGCGATGGGCGCCGGGCGCGTCGTGGCGGCGGGCCGCAACCGGGCGGCGCTCGACCTGCTCGCGGATCGGTTCGGCGCGCGCGTGCGGCCGGTCGGCCTCGACGACCTCGCTGATCTCGACCCCGTCGACCTCGTCCTCGACCTGCTGCCGCCGCGGGCTCCTGCTTCGGCGGCGCGCGCGGCGGCGCTGACCGTGCGGGAACGCGGCCGCGTCGTGCTGATGGGTGGTGTCGGCATGCTGGGTGATCCGGACCTCGCGCTGCCGTACCCGTGGTTGATGCGCAACTCGGTCACCGTCCGCGGGCAGTGGATGTACCCGCGCGAGGCGAACGTCGGCTTGATCCGGCTCCTCGCCTCGGGCGCGCTGGATCTGGCGCCGGAGCGGATCACGCGGTTCGGGCTGGCGCAGGTGAACGAGGCCGTCGCCCACGCCGCCGCGCACGGTGGGCCGTTCGACCGCACCGTGCTCACTCCGGTGGCGTGACGCCTTGCGCCGCGAGCCGGGCCGCGCGGGCGTAGGCGTGGACGAGCGGCCGGTCGTCGTCCTTGCGCCAGGCCAGGGCGAACCGGCTGGGTGACACGCCGCGCACCGGCAGCGCGACAACGTCGCCGCGGGTCAGCAGGGGTGCGTTGCCGGCGGCGATGAGGCAGACGCCGCGGCCGTCGACGAGGGCTTCGTAGGTTTCGTCGGCACTGGTGATCTCGGCGCCGATCACCGGCGCCCGGCCGGCGCGCGCTTCCGGCGCCAGCCAGTAGTCCCGCAGCGGGCCCGCGCTCTCGGGCAGCGCGAGGAACGGCTCGTCGAGCAGCTCGGCGAAGTCCACAGTGGACTGACCCGCGAGCCGGTGCCCGGCGGGCAGGGCGACCAGCCGCGGTTCTTCGGCGACCACGACCCAGTCGTAACGCTCGGCGCCGGGCACGGGCAGCCACACGAAGGCGACGTCGGTGGAGCCGTCCGCGAGCCCGGCGGTGGAGTCGTGCCAGCCGATCTGCCGCAGCGTGATCCGGGCGTGCGGGTGCTCGCCGGTGAACCTCGACCGGACGCCGGGCAGCAGCCCGCCCCGGCCCGGACTCGTGCTCATCCCGACGACGAGCGTCTCGCGCTGTTCGGCCTTGGCGCGCACGACCGCTTCGTGCGCCGCGTCCCACTCCGCCAGCACCCGGCGCGCGTGCGGCAGCAGCGCCTCGCCGACGGGCGTCAACCGGACCGTACGGCGGTCGCGCTCGAACAAGGCCGCGCCGAGTTGTCGTTCGAGCATGCGGATCTGCTTGCTCAGCGCGGGCTGCGAGACGTACAGCCGCTCGGCCGCGCGCGTGAAGTGGAGCTCCTCGGCGGCCGCGGCGAAGTACCGCAGGTCGCGGCTGTGCACGTCCACAACCAATGGTTATCACAGCAGGTCTTGGACGGGCGAGCGCTTTACCAGCAGAGTCGGTTCCGACGAAGGGAACGGACATGAACAAGGTTTGGCTGGTCACCGGGGCGAACAGCGGCTTCGGCCGCGCGATCACCGACGCGGCGGTGGCCGACGGCGACGTCGTGGTCGCGGCGGCGCGGCGCCCCGAGACGCTCGCCGACGTCGTCGCCGCGCACCCGGACCAGGTCGAGGCGGTGGCACTGGACGTCACGGACCTCGCGGCGGTCGAGGCCACCGTCGCTTCGGTGATCGCGCGGCACGGCCGGATCGACGTGCTGGTGAACAACGCGGGCCGCAGCCACGTCGGCGCCTTCGAAGAGACCACCGACGAAGAACTGCGGTCGCTGTTCGACGTGCACGTCTTCGGTCCCGCGGCGCTCGTGCGCGCCGTGCTCCCGCACATGCGGGCCCGGCGTTCGGGCGCGCTCGTGCAGATGAGCAGCATGGGCGGGCAGCTCTCGTTCGCGGGTTTCTCGGCCTACAGCGGCACGAAGTTCGCGCTGGAAGGGCTTTCGGAAGGACTCGCCGACGAGGTGAACCGCCTCGGGATCAAGGTGCTGATCGTGGAGCCCGGCGCGTTCCGCACCGGGCTGTGGGGCAGCACGAGCCGCAGCGACGAGATCGCGGACTACGCCGATTCGGTCGGCCCCACCCGCCGGCTGGTGGTCGACGCCGACGGTACGCAGGCGGGCGACCCCGCGAAGGCCGCCGCCGCGATCCTCGCCGCGCTCGACGCTCCGGACACCCCGCTGCGCCTCGCGCTGGGCGCGGATGCCGTCGACGCCATCGGCGCGCACCTCGACCAGGTGCGGGCGGACCTGGCCGCGTGGGAGGCCCCCGCGCGGGACACCGCGTTCGACAACGCCTGACCTGCCGCTACCCTGCTGCGCATGGCGGGGAGACGGCGAGCGAAGCGCGAAGCAGCGGTGACCGGCGCGCGGCCGGCCACGCCGGTGCCCCGCGTCCGCATGACGGGCAGCGAGCGGCGGCAGCAGCTGCTCGCCGTCGCGCGGGCGCTGTTCGCGGAGAAGGGCTTCGACGGCACATCGGTCGAAGAGATCGCCGCCCGCGCCAACGTGTCGAAGCCGGTCGTGTACGAGCACTTCGGGGGCAAAGAGGGCATCTACGCGGTCGTCGTGGACCGCGAAACGCAGCTCCTGCTGGACCGCATGGTCAACACCCTCCACGGCGGCCACCCCCGCGTCATGCTGGAACAAGCGGCGATCGCCCTGCTCAGCTACGTGGAGGACTCCCACGACGGCTTCCGCATCCTCGTGCGTGACTCCCCGGTCGCCAGCTCGACCGGCACGTTCTCCACCGTGCTCAACGACATCGCCGGCCAGGTCGAACACATCCTCGCCCAGCAGTTCGCGGCGCGCGGGTACGAGGAGAAGCTGTCCGCCCTGTACGCCCAGGCGCTCGTCGGGATGGTCGCCTTGACGGGCCAGTGGTGGCTGGACGCGCGGAAACCGAAGCGCGACGAGGTGGCTGCGCATTTGGTGAACCTGGCTTGGAACGGGCTTTCCCACTTGGAACACAAGCCGCGGCTGCTGGGTTGACGGCCGGGTCAGCCGAGGGTGCTCACGTAGGCCAGTAGACCCAGGGCGGGCACGGTCGCGGCTGCCAGCGTGAGCGTTCGGCCGGCCGGACGCGGGCCGGAGAACACGAGCTTGACGCCGAACGGCACGAGCGCGACGCACAACCCGGCGGCACCGAGCAGGGACACCACGGTCGTCCCCTTGAGCACGCCCAGCGGCATGCCGGCTGCGAGCGCCAGCGCCACGCACTGCACCCTGCCCAACGCGCCGGCGCGCCACGCGCCGATCGCCAGCACGAGCCAGCCGAACACGACGGTGAAGGACAGGAAGCTGAACAGGTGCAGGTCGCCGTAGGCCTCGCCGACGAAGGCCGTCGCGAACCCGGCTCCGCGGCGCCGCGCCAGGTCCAGCGCGGCCTGGTCGAACCCCGCGTGGAAGGTGCGTTCGAAGAGTCCGGTCACGACGAGCGCGCCGCCCCAGGCCGCCCAGCCCGGTCGCCCAACCGCGATCCGCGCGACGAGCGTGAGCACGGCGGGCCAGAGCAGGACGGTGCCGGCGAGCACGCAGGTGTACGCGGCGGTGAGCAGGCCCGGGTGCTCGACGGCGGCGGTGAGCTGGTCGGGGAAGAAGAACGGGAACGGCACGCGCAACACCATCCCGGTCAGCACCAGGAGAGGGCCGGCGATCAGCGCGGGCCCGCCGATCCGGCGTTCGAGGCAGCGATGAGTCATGCCGCGAACTCTGGCGGCGATCGGGCCACGGCGGATCGGCCGGGGGAGGACAATTCCCCGGCACGGCGTCAGCCCTGGGGCTGACGACCGGAGTCTGACGTGCGGCGCCCGAGTTACGGATACTGTGCCGGGATGACCGAGCACCGTTGGCGCGATCGCGGCACCGATGCGCTGCTCGCCGCGGTGCTGATCGCGGTCGACCTCACCGTCGGCGGCAATCTGCTGCGCGGCGCGGACGGCTGGCGGCTGGGAGCGACGCTCGGCGTGGCGTTCGCGATCGCGGCGGCCGTGCTGGTCCGCCGCCGGTGGCCCGTCGCGGCGCTCGGGTTCGTCCTGGTGATCTCGGTGGGCGCGGTGTTCCTGGGGGTGTTGTGGGATCCGTTCGCGGGTGCGGCTCTCGTGCTCTACACCGTCACGCTCACGCGCGACAACGCGTGGGCCTGCCTCGGCGGATCGGTGGCCGTCGCGGCGGTGGCCGCGTTCGCCGCCGGGTGGTACGCGCTCGGCGTGCCGGTCGTGGTCGCGGGGTGGGCGCTCGGCCGGGCTGTGCGTGGTCACCGGGCACAGGAGGCGCGCGTCGAACGGCAGCGGCAGCACCAGGTCCTCATCGACGAGCGCCTCCGCATCGCCCGCGAACTCCACGACGTGTTCACCCACGGCATGGGCCTGATCGCCGTGAAGGCCGGGGTCGCCAACCACGTCGCGGACTCCCGGCCGGAAGAAGCGCGCGACGCGCTGCGGATCATCGAGGAAACCAGCCGCGAAGCGCTCACCGACGTGCGCCGGCTGCTCGACGTGCTGCGCGACGAAGCCTGCGACCCCGCCCCGCCGGGCCTGACCGGCTTGCCGCGGCTGGCCCGGCGGGCGCACGCCGCCGGCGTCGACGTCGACCTCGCCGTCAGCGCCGGCGAACTCCCGCCGCCGGTCGCGCTGGCCGTCCACCGCATCGTGCAGGAAGCGATCACCAACGTGGTCAAACACGCCGCCCCCGCCCGCTGCCGGGTGACCGTGCGCGCCGGCGAGGGCGTCGTCCGGCTCGAGGTCGCCGACGACGGCACCCGGGCCCGCGGCACCACCCGCGACGGCCACGGCCTCGTCGGCATGGCCGAACGAGCCGCGCTGCACGGGGGCGAGCTCACCGCGGCACCGTTGCCGGGCAAGGGTTTCCGCGTCGAAGCGACGTTGCGGTACACGGTGGAGGCGGCCGGTGCCTGATCCGGTGCGCGTCGTCATCGCCGACGACCAGGCGCTGCTGCGCGGCAGCTTCCGGCTGCTCGTGGACACCGAACCCGACCTGACCGTGGTCGGGGAAGCCGCCACCGGCGCCGAAGCCGTGCGCGTCGCCGACGCCACCCGGCCCGACGTCGTGCTCATGGACGTGCGAATGCCCGAAATGGACGGCATCGAGGCGACCCGGCTGCTCGCCGAACGCGCGCCCGAGGTGCGCGTGCTGATCCTGACGATGTTCGACCTCGACGGGCCCGTCTTCGACGCCCTGCGCGCCGGCGCCACCGGGTTCCTCCTCAAAGACACCCGCCCGGCCGAGCTGTGCGCCGCGATCCGCACCGTCGCCACGGGCGAGGCGCTGCTCGCCCCATCCGTCCTTCGCCGGCTCATCGCCGAATTCGCCCGCACCACCGAGCAACGCCGGCCGCCCGCCCCGGAGCTCGACGTGCTCACCGCACGCGAACGCGAAGTCCTGACCCTGATCGCGCGCGGGCTCTCGAACCCCGAGCTCGCCACCCGGCTGCACCTCTCGCCGGCGACAGTCAAGACGTACATCGGCCGGCTGCTGGCCAAATTGCACGCACGCGACCGCGCACAGCTGGTGATCGTGGCTTACGAATCCGGTCTGGTCACGGTGGCCTAGCTCGTCGCCCGCGGTTTCCGGGCCCTTGTCATCCGGCCCCTTGTCATCCGGCCCCGCGGTGCCTGAAGATCACCACCATGTCCAGCTTCCGAGAAGCCATCGAAGCCCGTGACCTCGACGCCGCCGTGCGGTTGTTGGCCGAGGACGTCGTGTTCAGGAGTCCCGCGGTGCACCGGCCGTACGAAGGGCGGGACAACGTCGAGGCGATCCTGCGGGCCGCGATGGCGACGTTCGAGGATTTCCGTTACGAGCGCGAGTTCACCGACGAGCGCGGCCACGCCGTGGTCTTCACCGCGCGCGTCGGTGATCGCGACGTGGAGGGGTGTGACTTCCTGCGCACCAACGCCGCGGGGGAGATCGACGAGTTCGTGGTCATGGTGCGGCCGTTGAGCGGGCTCACGGCGCTGGCGCAGGCGATGGCGGTGAAGCTCAGCTGAGCACGCCCCGCGCGTGGAGGTCGTCGAAGATCAGTTGCACCACCGCGGATACCCGCCCGCGGTCGGCGTAACCGAGCCAGTCGAACGACGCGATTTCAGCAGCCGCCGCGAGTGAACCGGTGTAGGACGCGGTGTAGCACGTCATCCGCACCGTCGTGCCCGAAGCCTTGCCGTCCGCCTGCGCCTCCCACACCCCGGCCGGTGAGAGCGAAGCCGGGTCCAAGGACACCGACAGCTCCTCCGCGATTTCGCGCACGAGCGCCTCGGTGTCCGTCTCGCCCGGTTCGCGCTTGCCGCCTGGGAGGTACCACGTGGATTTGCCGCGGGAGACGGCCGCGAGGACGCGGCCGTCGACCACGTGCAGCCACGCGATCTTGTCGATCATCCCAGCGCCGCAAGGGTTTCGGCGGTCGTGAGGACCGTGCCGAGGCGCGGGAAGATCTTCGTGGTCGACGATTCGTGCGCGATGTCGGACAAGCCCGTCATGGCGTCCGAAACGGCGACGACGTCGTAGCCGTGGTCCGCGGCCGCGCGCAGCGTCGACTCCACGCCGAACTCCGTGGCGATGCCGCCGAACACGACGGTGCGCACGCCGGCGTCGCGCAGGTGCGCGTGGAGGTCCGTGTTGTAGAAGCCGCCGATCGCGGTCTTGATCACGAGCTTCTCGCCGGCGCGCGGCTTGAGCTCGGGGATCACCGGCGACTCCTCCGAACCCGGCCGCTGCACCTGGATGATCACGATCGGCGTGCCGGAATCGGAAAACGCGTCGCGCAGGCGCACGGCGTTGGCGGCCACCTCGGGGCCGGTGAAGGGCGTCGTCGGCAGTGCGACGATGCGGTCCTGGAAGTCGACGAGCACCAGGGCCGTCGAACCGGGGTCGAACTGGGTCATGATCCGATCCTACGAGCGCGCGCCGCCCCCGCGGTCCCGGTACGGTCTGTGTGCTCGACTGGGGAAAGGACCTTTACCAATGACACGTGAAGTACTCGTCACGGGCGGTGGCACGGGAATCGGTTACGCCATCGCGGCGGCGTTCGCCCGCAGTGGCGACAAAGTGACGATCACCGGCCGGCGCGAGGGCGTGCTCACCGAGGCCGCGGCGCTGCTGGGCGCCCGCGCCGTCGCGTTCGACGCGGCCGACCACGAGGCCGTCGAAGCCGCCTTGCCCGAATTGCCCGGCCGCGTCGACGTGCTGGTCAACAACGCCGGCGGCAACACCGATTTCCTGCGCGGCGACAGCACGGAGCTGGCCACGCTCGCGGCCGCGTGGACCGCGAACTTCCGCGCCAACGTCTTCACCGCCGCCCTCGTCACGGCCGCCTTGCGCGGCCGCATCGCCGACGGCGGCCGCATCGTCACGCTCGGCTCGATCGCCGCCCACACCGGCGCCGGTTCCTACGGCTGGGCCAAAGCCGCGGTGGAAGCGTGGAACGCGGATCTCG
This sequence comes from Amycolatopsis sp. NPDC051903, assembly GCF_044452505.1. Lineage (NCBI taxonomy): Bacteria > Bacillati > Actinomycetota > Actinomycetes > Pseudonocardiales > Pseudonocardiaceae > Amycolatopsis > Amycolatopsis sp. NPDC051903. Next base: position 430,433 of record NZ_JBITBT010000005.1, read on the forward strand.
CGCGGATCGTCGGCCCGCGCGGCATCACGGCGAACGTCGTGGCGCCCGGCCTGGTCGTCGACACGGAGTTCTTCCACGGCAAGCTCACCGAAGAACGCCGCGAACGCCTGGTGGCCACCACGATGAACAAACGCGAGGGCCGCCCGGAGGACATCGCGGAAGCCGTGACGTTCCTCGCCGGTGCGGCGGCCGGCCACATCACCGGCCAGGTCCTGCACGTCAACGGCGGCGCCTTCACCAGCAGCTGAGTCAGACCGGCGCCACCCACCCCGCCGCCTGGCCGGCGAACAGCTCCACCCCGGCCCACACCACGGCCGCGCAGACGCTGCCCGCCGCGAACCGCCGGTACGGCAACCCCGCCGAACCGGCGATTCGCGGCACCAGCGTCCGCACCCCCGCCAGGCACCGCCCCGCCACCACGGCGGGGACGCCGTACCGCGCCACCACGGCCTCCGCGCGGTCCCAGCGCGCCGGGCCGATCCGCCGTCCCAGCCGCGAAGACCGCACTCGCGGCCCCAGCGCGCGGCCCTCCCAGTACGCCAGCTGATCACCCAGCACCGCGGCGCACACGCACACCACCAGCGCCACCCACCACGTCAGCGTCCCGCGCTGCACCAGGAAGCCCATCATGAGCAAAGTGGACAGTGTCGGCAGCACGATTCCCGGCAGCAGTGCCGTTTCCGCGGCGATGATCAGCCCGCACAAGACGTAGACGACGAGGGCGGGCGCGTCAAGAAGCGGCTGCAGCAGACTGGTCACGCGAAGCCCCGAGGTGGCAGACCGGCAGCGCGGCCCGGTAGACGTGGGCCGGCGGCAGGTTGCGCCAGACCACCCGCGTGCGCTCGACCACGGAGAACCGGCTCCGCAGCAGCCGCGCGAACCGGCGCGCGGGCGGGGTCCACGCGGTGTGCGCGTAGGCGAACGTCGTGAACCGGCCGTGTGAAGACAGCGCGCCGCAGACGGAATCCAGCACGTGCGCCTGCCGTTGAGCCGGCATCGCCGTCCACGGCAGACCGGAGACCACGACGTCACACGGCTCGGCGAGCAGCGAGCCCAGCGTCTCCGCGGAACCCTCCACCACCGAAACCGACGGGAACGCGCGGCGCAGCGAAGCCGCCAGCCGCGGGTTGATCTCGACGGCCGCGAACGCCGCCGACCGCGGCAGGGCCGCCACGATCGACGCCGTGAACACCCCCGTGCCGGGTCCGAGCTCCGCGACGGAGGAGGCGGAGGCCAGCCCGAGATCTCGGGTCATGGCGGTGGCGAGCGAGCCCGAGCTCGCGGCGATCGCGCCCGTGAGCATGGGGTGGCGGAAGAATTCCGTGGTGATCGACATGTCTCCAAAGCTAGGGACGCACCTCGTAGCCGCGGATCAGCCGAACGGCCCGTCGAGATCGTTCCATCGGAGGACCGGCGGCATACCGCGGAACGACGCGGCGGGCGCCCGGCGCGCGTTAGCGTCGAGGCGTGCGACGACTGGTGATGTGGGTGCGCAGGCAGCGCTGGACGCTGGACCTGCCGCTGTACGCCGTCTTCGTGCTGCTCGGCCCGAACATCGCGGCGAAGCAGTCCTGGTCGCTGCAGCTGGTGCCGCTCGTGTTCCTGCTGCCGCTGCTGGTGCGCCGCCGCTTCCCGCGGACCACGGCCGCGCTGATCGTCGCCGGTGTGGTCGCGGTCTACACCGACGAGGTGTGGGCCTACGACCGCGGCCGCAGCGAGCTGGCCCTGGCCGTCGTGCTGTTCACGCTGGTCAAGAAGGGTGACCGGCGCTTCGGCGCCGCCGTCGCGGCGGCCGTGCTGGTACTGGAGTTCGAGTGGGGCTTCACGTGGGGCGTCACCACGCAGAACCCCACCCTGACGATCATCGGCGTGCTGCCGCTGCACGTCGCGGCGTGGGCGCTCGGCGAGTTCTTCCACGCCAAGGAGCAGCTCACCGAAGAGGAACGGCGGCACGCGGACCTCGCCGAATCGGAGCGGCAGGCGCGGGCGCGCGCGGCCGTCGCCGAGGAGCGCACGCGCATCGCCCGCGAGCTGCACGACGTGCTGGCCCACAGCATGAGCGTGATCGTCCTCAACGCCGAAGGCGCGAAGCTCGCGCGCCACCACGATCCCGAGGCTGTGGACCGCACGCTCGACACCATCGGCCGCACCGGTCGCGGCGCGCTGGCCGAGCTGCGCCGCCTGCTGGAGGTCATGCACGCCGGTGACCCCGCGCGCACGCCGCAGCCGACCCTTGACCAGCTGCGGGCACTCGTCGACCAGGCCGGCCGCGATGTCGAGCTCGAAGTGACCGGTGACGTCACCGACCTGCCCGCCGGTGCGGCGCTGCAGGCCTACCGGATCGTGCAGGAAGCGCTCACGAACGTGCTCAAGCACGCGCCCGGCGACGCCACGGCCCGCGTGCGAGTGGAGTTCACCCGCGCCGAAGTGCGCGTCGAAGTGACGAACAGCGGCGGCCGGCAGCCGGTCGCGGCCGGGTTGCCGTCGTCGGGCCGCGGGCTCGCCGGGATGGCGCAGCGCGTGGAGCTCTACCGCGGCAAGCTCGAAACGGGCCCGCTGCCGGACGGCGGGTTCCGCGTGCGGGCGACGCTGCGGACGGGGGAGACCGGATGACGTCGGTGCTGATCTGCGACGACCAGGAGCTGGTGCGCGTCGGGCTGCGCATGATCGTCGACAGCCAGCCGGACCTGGAGGTCGTCGCCGAGGCGGGCGATGGCGCGGCCGCGGTGGAGATCGCCCGCGCGCGGCGGCCCGACCTGGTGCTGATGGACGTGCGCATGCCGGTGCTCGACGGCGTCGCCGCCACCGGGCGGATCTGCGCCGAGCTGCCGGCCGTGCGCGTGCTGGTGATCACCACGTTCGACCTCGACGAGTACGCCTACTCGGCCCTGCGCGCGGGCGCGAGCGGCTTCCTGGTCAAGGACGCGCCGTCGGACGAGATGCTGGTCGCCATCCGCGGTGTCCTGCGCGGCGACGCGATGGTGTCGCCCTCGGTCACGCGGCGGCTGCTCGACCGCTACCTGACCGCGCGCCCGGCCGCGCAGCCGCAGCTGGACACCCTCACCGAACGCGAGAAGGACGTGCTCGGGCTGATCGCGCGCGGCCTGTCGAACGCCGAGATCGCGGGCAAGCTCTTCATCGGCGAGACGACCGTGAAGACGCACGTCGGGCGCGTGCTCGGCAAGCTGCGCCTGCGCGATCGCGTGCACGCGGTGGTGTTCGCCTACGAGTCCGGGTTGGTCCGGCCCGGCGAATGATCCGCGATCGCCGGATTTGTCGGGCATGCTGGACGGTATGCGCAAGCCCGGAGTCGTGCTGCTGGCAGTGGTCGCGGCGGTCGCCGCGGGGTGTTCGGGGGCGGCTTCGTCGTCGCCTCCGCTGACCAGCGCGCCGTCTTCGGCGTCGACGGGCGGGTTCCGCGTCGAGACGGTCGCGGGCGGGCTCGAGCACGGCTGGGACATCGGGTTCCTGCCCGACGGCTCGCTGCTCGTGCCGCAGCGGCCGGGCAAGCTCGCGCTGATCCGCGCCGGCCGCACGTCCGACGTCCGCGCCGATTTCTCCGACGTCCTCGTGCAGGGCGAAGGCGGGCTCATGGGCCTGGTGCTCGCGGCGGACTTCGCGAAGTCGCGCGAATTCACCACGTGCCAGACGCACCAGGAGGGCGACCGGGCCGTCGACGTCCGGCTCGTCACGTGGCGGCTGGCGCCCGACGGCGCGAGCGCCACCAAGGTGCGCAACCTGCTGACCGGCCTGCCCGTGAACCCCAGCGGCCGTCACTCCGGCTGCCGCCCGACGCTCGCCCCGGACGGCGCACTGCTCGTCGGCACGGGCGACACCGCGCGCCCGACCATCGCGCAGGACCGCCACAGCCTCGGCGGCAAGGTGCTGCGCATCAACGCGAAGACCGGGGAACCGTTGCCGGACAACCCGTTCTTCTCCTCCGCGGACCCGAACGAGCGGCGGATCTACACCTACGGCCACCGCAACATCCAGGGCGTCGCCGTCCGCCCCGGCACCGGCCAGGTCCTCACATCCGAACACGGCCCCACCTTCGACGACGAGGTGAACCTCATCCGCCCCGGCGGCAACTACGGCTGGGACCCGTCCAAGGGCGGCACGGATTCCTCGTACGACGAGAGTGTGCCGATGACGGACACGAAGCGGTTCCCGGACGCAGTTCGTCCACTGTGGACTTCGGGGAACATCACGGAAGCCACGTCCGGCGACGCGTTCCTCACCGGCCCGCGGTGGGGGCCGAACGAAGGCGCGCTCGCCGTGGTCGCGTTGAAGGGGCAGAAACTCCTGCTGCTCCACCTCGACGCCGCCGCCCACGTCACGCACGTGACGCTGCCGCCGGAGTTCAACGAGCACTTCGGCCGCCTGCGCGCCGTCCGCTCCGGCCCGGACGGCAGCCTCTACGTGACCACGTCCAACGGCTCGGACGACAAACTGCTGCGCGTCACGCCGGTCTGAGCCGGGCGGCCGTTTCCGCGTCCGCCGGCAGGAAGGTTTCCAGGCTCAGCTCCGCGATCGTCACGTCCACGGCCGTCGTGAAGCGGGTGATGGCGGTGATCAGCCGCAGGTCGCCGAGCGAGGTCTTGAGGTGCAGCGGCACCGCGAAGCCGAGGTGGTCCGCGGGAGGCGGCGACGGTTCCGGCAGGTAGGACGTGAGTTCTTCCAGCAGCTCGCGGTGGCGGGGGTCGGGCAGGCCCTGGCGGGGGCGTTCCAGCACGTGCTGGGCCCAGTCGGCGAAGTTGGCGATGCGCGGGGCCATGCCGCCGGGGTGCAGGGCCATCCGCAGGACGTTCACGGGCGGGCGCAGCAGTTCCGCCGCCACCCCCTCGGTTAACAGGGCGAACGCGTCGTTCGCGGCGACCAGCACGCCGTAGCGGTCGACGATCAGCGCGGGGTAGGGCCGGTGCCCGTCCAGCAGCGCGCGCAGCGACTCGAGCACCGGCGCGAGCGCGGGGTCGTCCAGCGGCGTCTCCGCGTAGCCCGGCGCGAAACCCGCCGTGAGCAGCAGGGCGTTGCGTTCGCGCAGCGGCAGGCCCAGCGCTTCGGCCACGCGCACGACCATCCCGCGGCCGGGCGCCGAACGGCCGCGTTCCAGGAAGCTCACGTGCCGCTGCGTGGTGCCCGCCCGCGTCGCCAGGTCGAGCTGGCTCAGGCGGCGGCGGGTCCGCGCGTCGCGCAGCGCGTCGGGGAACGCCATGTCCATGTCGCCAGGCAAGCAGAAGCCGCGCGGCCGCGCCATTCCCCCCGGGGAATTGCCGCGAGACCCCGGCGCGCCGAATGCTCGTCGGCATGAAATTCGGACTTCTCGTGCCGGCTGGGCTGGCTCAGCTGCGTGACGTCTCCGCGCTCGTGGACCTGGCCCGCGAGGCCGAACGCCTCGGCTTCGACTCGGTGTGGGCGGGCGACTCGCTCGTGCGCGCCCGCGTCGAACCACTGACCCTGCTCACGGCCGTCGCGCAGGCCACCGAACGCGTGACGGTCGGCACCGCCGTGCTGCTGCCCGCGTTCCGGCACCCGGTGCAGGCCGCGCTGACCCTCACGTCCCTCGACCTGATCTCCGGCGGCCGGCTCGTGGTGGGTGTCGGCGCCGGGTTCCCCGGCTTCAGCGAGCCGGAGTTCAACCTGGTGGGCGTGCGGTTCAAGACGCGGTTCTCGCACCTCGACGACGTCGTCCGCCTGTGGCGCGAGCTGTGGACCGGCAGCCCCCGCTCGTTCCACGGGAAGGTGCTGCACTACGACTGGCTGCCGGACGTCCCGCGGCCGGCGCGCGAGGGTGGGCCGCCGATCTGGCTCGCGGGCGCGACGCCGTCGGCGCTGCGGCGCGCGGGCGAGCTGTACGACGGCTGGCTCCCGTACCCACCCGACCCGGCCGACTACGCGCGGGGCCTGGCCGCGATTCGTCCGGTACGCGAGTTCACGCCGGCGCTGTTCGCGACGGTGTACGTGGACGACGACGCGGACCGCGGCCGGGCCGTGCTGGAGGACTACGCGCAAGGTACGTACCAGCGTCCGCTGTCCGTCATCGGTGGCATCCAGACGATGCTGACGGGCCCCGCACCGGTGGTCGCCGCCGGGTTGCGCGCGTACGCCGACGCGGACCACGTGCTCATCCGCATCGGCGCGATCGATCCGTCGGCGGTGGCGGAGCAGCTCCCGCGGGTCGCCGAAGTTGTGTCCCAGCTGACTTGAACCGATCAACACTGCCCATCCGTGTCACCGGCATCAGTCCGACGACACGGAAAGGAAGTGCGGTCATGATCGGCGACCCCGACTGGAACCGGTGAGCACCACGCGGATTCCGGCCCGTTCGGCCATTTCCGGTTGCCCTGGCAGACGCGGACCTTGCCCGAACGAGTGAACCCGTGAACCCGGCTGAGCCGCCGTTCCGTGTCCGCAACGGATCCCCGAACGCGGGATCCGTTGCCACGGAAAGGAAGTTCCGTCATGACCGCTCACGTGTTCCGCGCCGGAGCCCCCGCCGACCTGGCGACGCTGCGCTCCCTGCGCGAGCTGCCCGGCCGGTGGATGGGGCGTGGTTTCAACCTCATCGCCCGCCCCGACAAACACGACAACCAGCCGTTTTTCCTGCAGTTGAGCGCCACGCAGGAGACGCTGGAGTTCGCGCCCATCGGCGCCCCGGTCCCCAACCGCGGCTCCGCCCAGGACGACATCTTCTTCCGCGGCGTGCACTACACGCAGCAGATCAGCGACGCCGTCACGGGCGGTGCCCTGCACTTCGAGACGGGCCAGTGGCTCGACGTGCCGGCCACCACCGCGCCCGCCGCGCCGGAAACCGTGGCCCGCCTCGCCACCATCCCCCACGGCGACGCCCTCCTCGCGCAGGGCCAACCCCTGACCGTCCAGGGCGGCCCCCGCATCGACCCCGCCGACTCGACGCCCATCACCCACAGCACGGGCCAGCCCGTCACCAACGCGCAGTACCTGGCGCCCTTCACGACCACCCCGCTGCCCCCGGGCATCCCCGCGGGCGCCATCGCCAACCCGAACGTCGTCCTCACCGAGGCGATCAAGAACCAGCAGATCACCGAAACCGTCGTCCTGCCACTGTCCACAACGGACGTGATCGGCGGCTCGGCCGGCGGCATCCAGAACATCCCCTTCGTGACCACCAACGCCAACGCGACGAGCATGACGGCGGTGTTCTGGATCGAGAAGGTCTCGGATCCGGTGCTGGGTGAGTTCCTGCAGCTTCAGTACACGCAGACGATCATCCTGAACTTCCTGGACATCGATTGGCCGCACATCAACGTGGGGACGTTGGTGAAGCAGTGACGGGGGCCGGTTGAGCGGACGGCTCGTCTCGCGTCGCACACGAGCCTGCGGGTCTGGCCCGCCGGCACGTGTGCGGCGGGCCCGTCCGGCCTTCGGGTCCGGTGTTGGCGTGCTGGCTCCCGGGGCGGTGGCGGCCAAGAACGTGGACGGGGTAGCGATGGGTGGGTACGGTAGGAACGCGTGAACGAGCTGGTGTGGACCGAGACCGCTGACCTGTTCCTGAGTCACGGGAACTTCGCCGTCAGAGACTTGAGCGCGGACTTGCCATTCCCAAGCCTTGCCTATGCCAATGGTCTCGTGGGGACGGATTTCATCAATGGGGCGGTTGTCCTCACCGGCATCCACACGGGTTCGGTCACCGTGACCGCGCGGGCGCTCGACACCGAGCCGGACTCGGTAGAGCTCGACGGCTGGGACGAAGTCGCCGAGGTGTCGGTGGATTCGGAGTACGGGGAACTGATCGTCTACGGCACCGGGGAACATCTTCCGGATTTCCCCGAACTGGCCCACGCGGGACCCGGCTCCTACCGGGTGCGGGTGCACGCGCGCGGCCGCGACATCGCGCCACATCTCAACGTCTCGGAGCCCGTCGAGGACTACCTGATCTCCGTGTGGCCGGCACCGGAAGCACCCGACGTCGTCTACAAGCAGTCGGACAAGCGCGGACAGGAATACCGGGCTCAGCGGAGGAGACCGTGACGCTCGGCTGCGCAGGCCGTAGCAGCGTCGTTGGCGGGCCGGCTGAACCGGCCACAACCGGGACGGCCGCCAAGCCATCGTCGGCCTCGACCGCCCGCTGAGCCCCGACGGCTGGCACCACACCGCGCACGGCTCCTACACCGCCGGCGGCTGGGGCCCCGGCCGGCACACCCGCATCCACACCGTCGAGTTCACCCCACCCCACGACGACGGACCCGTTACGCAGCAAGAACTCCAAGCCAGCCTGCGACGCACCACCGGCACGGACATCACCGTCACGAAGGTCCACCAAGCCACCCGCTACAGCGACACCACCCGCCAGGCCACCACCTACCGCAAGGGCCACGTCCTCCTCGCCGGCGACGCCGCCCACGTCCACTCACCCGCCGGCGGGCAGGGGCTGAACGTCGGCCTCGGTGACGCCGTGAACCTCGGCTGGAAGCTCGCCCTCGTCGCGACCGGCAATGCGCCCGAAACGCTCCTCGACACCTACACGCGGGAGCGCCATCCCATCGGCGCGTGGGCCCAGCGCTGGAGCATGGCCCAGACCGCCCTCAACCAAGCCCGGGGCCCCCGAGCCGATTCACTCAGAGAAGTCCTCGAAGACCTGCTCGACACCCCCGACGGCGCCACCCACGTCGTCACCAAGATCAGCGGCACTTGGCAGCACTACGGCCGCGAGGGCGATCATCCGCTCGTCGGCCGCCGCGTCCCCGACCTGCCGTTCACCGACGGCACCATCCTCGCGACCCACTTCCGCGAAGGCAGAGCCGTCCTCCTCGACACCCACGCCCGGACGGACGCCGCCCCGTGGCACGACCGCCTCACCGTCGTCCGGAAGACGCCCGCCGCTTTCGCCGACCAGGAACTTGCCGCCTTCATCCGCCCTGATGGGTACGTCGCCTGGGCGTGTGTCGGCGAGATCGACGACGCGGACCTGCGAGCCGCCCTCACCACCTGGCTGGGGCACCCCCGCACCACGACCTCCGGGACGTAGGCTGGACCGGTGACCGACGCTCCACTGTCCGGACTCCTCCACGCCATCCTTCCCGACCCCGCCCTGCGCGGGGTCGTCGAGCGCGCCGGTGCGCCGTTGCTCGAGCTGCAGGGCCCCGTCACCGCGCGCCAGCTGGTCGCCGCCGCCCTGGCGGAGGACGAGAGCCGCAAAGGTGCGGGTAAGCCCGTTCTCGCGGTGACCGCGACGGGGCGCGAAGCCGACGAGCTCACGGCCGCGCTGGAGGCGCTGCTCGGCCGGGGCAGAGTGGTCGACTTCCCCTCGTGGGAGACGCTGCCGCACGAGCGCCTGTCGCCGCGGGCGGACACCGTCGGGCGGCGGCTGGAGGTGCTGCACCGGCTGCACACGGGCGACGACGAGCTCAAGGTCGTCGTCTCGACGGTCCGCAGCCTCATCCAGCCGATGGCCCCCGGCCTGGGTTCGCTGGCTCCCGTCGACCTGGTCGTCGGGGAGGAGCAGAGCTTCGAAGGCCTGCTGGAACGCCTGGTCGAGCTGGCTTACACGCGCGTGGACATGGTCGAGAAGCGCGGCGAGTTCGCCGTGCGCGGCGGCATCCTCGACCTGTTCGGCCCGACGGCCGAGCACCCCGTGCGCGTCGAGTTCTGGGGTGACGAGGTCAGCGAGATCCGCGCGTTCGCGGTCTCCGACCAGCGGTCGCTGCCCGGCGAGATCCAGCGCGTCACCGCGCCGCCGTGCCGGGAGCTGCTGCTCACCGAGAGCGTGAAGGCCAAGGCCGCCGAGCTGGCGGTCACCTACGAAGCCGACGCCCACCTGGCCGAGATGCTCACCAAGCTCGCCGACGGCATCCCCGTCGAGGGCATGGAAGCCCTCATCCCGGTGCTGTGCGAAGGCGAGCTCACCCTGCTCACCGACGCCATGCCGCGCGGCAGCCACGTGCTGCTGGCCGACCCGGAGAAGATCCGCGCCCGCGCCGCCGACCTCGTGCGCACCGGCCAGGAGTTCCTCGAAGCCTCCTGGACCACGGCCGCGGCCGGGGGACAGGCACCCATCGACCTCGGCGCGTCGGCCTACCGCGACCTCGCCGAGGTCGCCGAGCACGCCCAGGACACCAAGCGCCCGTGGTGGACGCTCACGCAGCTCACCACCGAAGACCCCGACGTCTACGTGATCGGCGTCGAAGCCGCCCCCGCCTACCGCGGCGAATTCGACCGCGCGATGACCGACCTGCGCGCCCACGTCGCCTCCGGCGGCACCGGCGTGCTCGTCGTCGCCGGGCACGGCACGGCCAGCCGCGCCGTCGAGCAGCTCACCAGCGCCGAAGTGCCCGCCACGCTGGCCGGCGACGGCCTCGCCGACGTCCCGCCCGCCGGCGTCGTCACGGTCGCCTGCGGCGCCGTCGTCGACGGGTTCGTCTCCCCTGAGCGCGCCCTGGTCGTGCTCTCGGAAGCCGACCTGACGGGCCGCGGCGCCACCGCCGGAACGTCCACAAAGGACCTCAACACCAAGATGCCCTCGCGGCGGCGCAACGCCGTCGACCCGCTCGCCCTCAGGGCGGGCGACTACGTGGTGCACACCCAGCACGGCATCGGCCGGTTCGTCGAGATGGTGCAGCGCACCGTCGCGGGCGCCACGCGCGAGTACCTGCTGCTCGAATACGCCTCCTCCAAGCGCGGCCAGCCCGGCGACCGCCTGTTCGTGCCCACCGACCAGCTCGACGAGATCTCCCGCTACGTCGGCGGCGAGCTGCCCACGCTCAACAAGCTCGGCGGCTCCGACTGGAAGAACACCAAGGCCAAGGCCAAGCGCGCGGTCAAGGAGATCGCCGCCGAGCTCGTGCAGCTCTACGCCGCCCGCCAGGCCGCGCCCGGCCACCCGTTCGGCCCGGACACGCCGTGGCAGGGCGAGCTCGAAGACGCGTTCCCGTTCACCGAGACCAACGACCAGCTCGCCGCCATCGACGAGGTCAAGTCCGACATGGAACGCGGCGTCCCCATGGACCGCGTGATCTGCGGCGACGTCGGCTACGGCAAGACCGAGATCGCCGTGCGCGCGGCGTTCAAGGCGGTGCAGGACGGCAAGCAGGTCGCCGTGCTCGTGCCCACCACGCTGCTCGCGCAGCAGCACCTCAACACGTTCACCGAGCGCATGCAGTCGTTCCCGGTCACCATCAAGGGCCTCTCGCGGTTCACCCACAAAACCGACTCCGACGCGATCATGCAACAGCTCGCCGACGGTGAGGTCGACATCGTCATCGGCACCCACCGCCTGCTGCAGACCGGGATTCGCTACAAGGACCTCGGCCTCGTGATCGTCGACGAGGAACAGCGCTTCGGCGTGGAGCACAAGGAACACATCAAGGCGCTGCGCACCCACGTCGACGTGCTCACCATGTCGGCCACGCCCATCCCGCGCACGCTGGAGATGTCGCTCGCCGGCATCCGCGAGATGTCCACGATCCTCACGCCGCCGGAAGACCGGCACCCGATCCTGACCTACGTCGGCGGCTACGACGACAAGCAGGTCGGCGCCGCCATCCGCCGCGAGCTCCTGCGCGACGGCCAGGTCTTCTACGTTCACAACCGCGTCTCCTCGATCGAGAAGGCCGCGAAGCGCATCCGCGAGCTGGTGCCGGAGGCGCGCGTGGTGACCGCGCACGGCCAGATGAACGAGGACAAGCTCGAGAAGATCATCCAGGGCTTCTGGGAGAACGAGTACGACGTGCTCGTGTGCACCACGATCGTCGAAACCGGCCTCGACATCTCCAACGCCAACACCCTCATCGTCGAACGCGGCGATCTGCTCGGCCTGGCCCAGCTCCACCAGCTGCGCGGCCGCGTCGGCCGGGGCCGCGAACGCGGCTACGCCTACTTCCTCTACCCGCCGGAAGCACCGCTGACGGAAACCGCCCACGACCGGCTCGCGACGATCGCCCAGAACACCGAACTGGGCGCGGGCATGGCCGTCGCCATGAAGGACCTGGAGATCCGCGGCGCGGGCAACATCCTCGGCGCGGAGCAGTCCGGCCACATCGCGGGCGTCGGCTTCGACCTGTACGTGCGGCTCGTCGGCGAAGCCGTCGACGCCTTCCGCCGCCACGCCGGCGCCGAGCCCGCCGAAGAGGAAGAACTCGCCGAAGTCCGCGTGGACCTCCCCGTCGACGCCCACATCCCCCACGACTACGTCGAAGGCGAGCGCCTGCGCCTGGAGGCCTACCGCAAGATCGCCGCGGCGCCCGACACCGCCGGTCTGGAGGCCGTGCGCGAAGAACTCGTCGACCGCTACGGCGAACCGCCCTCACCCGTCAACCGCCTGCTCAGCGTCGCGGCGTTCCGCCACACCTGCCGCGCGGCGGGCGTCACGGAGGTCGCGGTGCAGGGCAACACCATCCGGTTCGCGCCGCTGCCGCTGGCCGATTCGCAGCTGGTGCGGCTGAAGCGCTTGTACCCCAAGGCGTTGTACAAGGCCGTGACCAACACCGTGTCCGTGCCCAAGCCGACGGAAGGCCCGGCCGGCGGCCGCATGGGCGCCCCGACGCTGCGCGACCAGGAACTGCTCGACTGGTGCACGCGCCTGCTCGCCCAGCTCACGAAAACGCCCGCCGCCGCGTGATCCGGCGCGGCGTACCCGGCTGGTGACACCGCGCCTCTTCGGGCGAACCACCAGCGCGAACGGTGGAGCGGAAGCGGTTTCGGCCGTACTCTCCGCTCATGCTTGATCGCCCGACGACCGTGCGCAGTCGCCAGCTGGGTGCCCGCCTCCGCGAGCTGATGGCCGAGCACCGCTGGGGAGTGCGGGAGATGGCGCGGCGCCTGGACTGGCCGCCCACCCGCATCTCCAACATGTTCAACGGACGCCGCGGCGGCAAGTACCTCGACGTCGTCCAGATGCTCACGGTCATGGGCGTAGTCGGCGACGAGGCCGCCGAGGTCTACGCCCTGTGCGAAGACCTCGACGAGCCCGGCCTGCTGGAGACCTACCCGAACCTGCCGGCACAGGTGAAAACGTTGGTGTGGCACGAAGAACGCGCCACCGCGATCTCCGCCTACCAGGGCACGATCGTGCCGGGCTTGCTGCAAACCTCGGACTATGCCCGAGCGCTGATCAACGAAACCGGAAACGTTCCACTGCAAGATGATGTTGACGAGCGAGTGTTTGCTCGAATGTCACGGCAGGTCATCCTGTCGAAGCGCCCGCTGGTGACCTTCGAGTTCTTTATCCATGAGTTCGTGGTGCGGCTGCCAGTCGGGCAAGGGGACAAAGCGGTGATGTCCGGCCAGCTGCACCAGCTGCTGCAGCTATCGGTGCGACCGAACATCTCGATCCGGATCGTGCCGATGGCGGCTGGTGGCCATCCCGGAGTGTCAGGCCACTTTCAGCTGATCAACTCTGACAAGTTCCAGCCCGTCGCATACATCGACAGTGAGATCACATCGCTATTTCTTGAGAAGGCAGAGGAGATCGAGGTCTACCAAGGTGTTCTCGAACGTCTTGGTGCGCTTGCGCTCGGTGAGGCAGAATCGAGGGAGCTTGTCGCCAGATTGGCGACAGACCTCTACTCACCTGGAGCGCGGCGGGATGTCCCTCGAATGGCGTAAGAGCAGCTACAGCTCGAACGGCGGCGATTGCGTCGAGGTCGGCTGGCACAAGAGCAGCTACAGCCCGAACGGTGATGACTGCGTTGAGGTTGCGACTGGTTCTGAGGTGCTGGTCCGGGACACGAAAGACCGCGAGGCCGGTCACCTCACCGTCCCCGCGGTCGCTTGGCGTGAGCTGCTCAGCCGGGTGAGCTGAGCTGGAACATGGGCGGCTCGCCTGTCGCCAGCTGCAAACGGACTTCCTCTTTCGGCGTAGGCAGCGCCCCCGCGCCCGCCATGGGCAGGGGCCGCGGGTGGCGGGGCTCGCGGGAGCCCGTGCCGCCGCCGCGGCCGTTGTAGACGAGCAGGCCGCGGTCGGGGTCGGGGACGGCGTCGAGCGCGGCCGTCACGGCGGGCAGGTGCTTGAAGCGGTCGCGTTGCCGCTCGTCGGCGAACTCGATCTCGAGCGTGACGCCCCAGCGGTGCACGTGCCACGTCCACTGTTCGGCGCCGTGGGTGAGGGCGGCCTCGGTGAGGTTGTCGCCGTGCGCGCGTTGCCAGCTGTGCGCGGAAAACTCCCCGTCGAGGACCTCGATCGACAACCAAGAGTCCATTTGTCGACAATAGGCCGTCGTGGACCACGATGGTGTTGCGTTTCGGGGACGGGCGTGTGAGAGGGTATGGCCTGTGATGCGGATCATGGGGCGCCCTAGCGTGGGAAAGCGGACTAGCGCGCTGGTAACCGTCGTTTCCGGTGCACTCCTGCTCGCCGGGTGCGGCGCCGGGCCCAGCCAGGTGACCACCGCGGCGGTCATCGACGGTCAGGTCACCACCATCGACCAGGTGCAGAACCTGATCGACAAGACCGTGCGCGAGCAGCCGTACGCGCAGCAGCTCGCCGCGCAGCACAAGCTCGACCTCGTGGGCCGGGAGATCGTGCGCCAGGAAGTGCTGCACGCCGTCGTGCAGAAGGCCGCGCAGAAGGAAGGCCTCACCGCCGACCCGGCCACCATCTCCGCCGCGCTGGCCCAGGGCGACCCGCTCGCCGGGCCGATGCCCGAGGACCTCGCGCAGGACCAGCCCGCGGCCGTGACGCAGCTCGTGCAGCGCGCGCGTGACCACCGCGAGGCGCTCACCGACGCGTACCTGGAGCAGCAGCTCACGGCGAAGTACCTGCCGAAGCTCGCGGTCAGCGTCGACTACACCGAAATCGGTGCCGCGACCACCGACGCCGAAACCCCGGCTCCGGACGCGGCGGCTGCTCGGGCCGAGGCCTTCCAGAAGGTGCACGCCTACGCCGCGGACCCGAGCGCCATCCAGGCAGACCTGGCGAAGGGCGCCCAGGGCAACATCGGCGAACCCCTGACGGCGCTCTCGGCTCCGGCCACCGCCACGACGCCGCTGTTCGGCGTGCCGGCGAACACCGCGTTCACGTTCCAGCTGAACCCGACGACCGACCCCGCCTCGTGGATCGTCGGCATCGTGCGGCAGCGCTCCGACGACAAGCCGGTGCCCACGGACCAGGCCCGGCAGCCGACACCCCAGCAGATCAGCGACATCGGGGTGCGGATGCTGCAGCCGTACGTCGGCGACGTCGACTACAAGATCAACCCGCGCTACGGCGTGTGGGACCCGGTGGGCATGGACCTCGCGGCCAACGCGAACAGCCTGCAGGGTGTCGTGCTGCCGGTCCGGGGTCCGTCGCCGGCCCAGCCGTGACCGGTTCCGTGGTGGTGGTCGCCCGCGGGGCGACCGTCCCGGCCGCGGCGGTCGGGCTGTTGCGCAGCTCGGCGGTGTACGCGGCTTCGGACCTCGACGCGTCGGCGTTTGGGGTGCCGCCCGTGACGGAAGCGCCGGTGGGGCGCGACTTCGTGCTCATCGTCGGCTCCGTGCGGGAACCGACGGCGGCGGCGTTGATCGCCGCGGGGGCGTCCGTGGTGGCGGCGCCGGTGCCGCCGTTGCTGGAAGCGGCCGAGGTCATGGACACGCTGCGCTCGCCCGGCGGCTGCCCGTGGGACGCGGTGCAGACGCACGAATCGTTGCGCCAGTACCTCGTCGAGGAGACCTATGAGCTGCTCGACGCCATCGAGGAGAACGACCGCGAAGCGCTGCGCGAAGAGCTCGGCGACGTGCTGCTGCAGGTGCTCTTCCACGCGCGCGTCGCGGCTGAGGACGTGGTGGACCCGTTCACGATCGACGACGTCGCTCGCGCGCTGGTGGCCAAGCTCGTCGGCCGGCACCCGTACATCTTCGCGGACGCCGAGCGCGTGGCGACGGCCGAGCGCCAGGAACTCAACTGGGAAGAGCTGAAACAGGCCGAAAAGCAACGCCGATCCATTGTGGACGGTGTGGCGCTCGGCCAGCCGGCGGTCGCGCTGGCGGGCAAGCTCGGCCAGCGCAGCGGGCGCGCGGGCATTCCGCTGGACCTGTTCCCGGCCGGTTCGGCCGCGGCGGCGCAGCTGTTCCGCGTGGCGGCCACGGCGCGGCGCGCGGGGATCGACCCGGAGGGTGAGCTGCGGGCGGTCGCGAAGAAGTTCGCGGCCGACATCCGCGAGGCGGAGCGGGCGGCGCGCGACGCCGGCGTGGAGCCTTCGACGCTCGAGGCCGACGGGTGGCGCAAGTTCTGGCCGGCCGGCTGAGCCGTTCGGCGGAGCCCGACGGACACTGTGCGTGCCCTCGGTGGCGCGGCACGCGGTGATCGGGCTTACTCCCGCGTGCGTTCGCGGTGATCGCGGCCGAGGATGGTGGTGTTCCCGGTCGGAAGGAGGCGCGTCGTGGGTCTGGGTGTGCTGAAGGGCATCCTCGAGGGTGTCGTCGAGGATCTGGCGGAGCGCAAGAGCGCGACCCCGCTGGCCGAACTGCAGGCCCGCGTGCGTGACGCGGCGCCGGCGCGGGACCCGCTGCCCGCGTTCCGCGCGCCCGGCGTGTCGATCATCGCCGAGGTGAAGCGCAAGAGCCCGAGCAAGGGCGAGCTGGCCGACATCGCGGACCCCGCGTCGCTGGCGGCCCAGTACGAGCAGGGCGGCGCGGCGGCGATCAGCGTGCTGACGGAGAAGCGCCGCTTCGGCGGCTCGCTCGCCGATCTGGACGCGGTGCGTTCGCGAGTCGACGTTTCCGTGCTGCGCAAGGACTTCATCGTCGACCCGTACCAGCTGTGGGAGGCGCGGGCGCACGGGGCCGACCTGGCGCTGCTGATGGTGGTGTCGCTGGAGGGTTCGCTGCTGACGGATCTGCACGGCCTGGCCGTCGAGCTGGGGCTGACACCGCTGGTCGAATCGCACACCGCCGAGGAGCTGGACCGGGCGGTCGCTTCCGGCGCGCAGGTGCTGGGCATCAACGCCCGCGACCTGACGACGCTGGAAGTCGACCGCACCGTCTTCAAGGAGCTGGCCCCGCAGATCCCGGCCGACCGCGTGCGCGTGGCGGAGTCCGGGGTGGCGGGCCCGGGTGACGTCGCGGAGTACCGCAGCTGGGGCGCCGACGTCGTGCTGGTCGGCGAGGCCCTCGTGCGGGCAGGCGACCCGGCGACGTCGGTCCGCGACTTCATCGCGGCGGCCGGCGCCTGACCCCTGCTCAGGGGGTGAGGACGATCCGCCCGAACACCTCACCGTCGTCCATCTTCCGGTGGGCTTCGGCGGCCTGGTCGAGCTTGAGGACCTCGTGGACCACGGACACGAGCTCGCCTCGCGCGGCGGCTTCCAACGTCTCCTGACGGTTGCGGTGCAGCTGCTCGGGCGCCACGGTGTCCGCGCTGAAGCTGGCGAACGACAGTGACTCCCGGAAGTGGCGCAGCAGCACCGACCCGAAGTCCGCGGGCGGCATGCCGCCGACGACGCCGAGCACGACGTGGCGCCCGTTGGGCTTGAGCTTGCCGAGGAAATCGCCGAGGTCGGGGCCGGCGATGAGGTCGAGGGTGACGTCGAAGCGGTGGTCGGCGTCGTGGCTCGCGCCGAGTTCGCGGGTGGCCTCGCGGTTGAGGACCAGCGTCGCGCCGAGTTCGCTGAGGCGCTTGCCCCGGGCTTCGCTCGACGTGGTCACCGCGATCGTGCTCGCGCCGCGTTGCTTCGCGAGCTGGATCGCGGCGAGACCGATGCTGCCCGCCGCGCCGCGGACGAGGAGCGACTCACCGGGCTGGAAGTGGGCGTGTTCGAGGCCGAAGTGCGCGACGGGGGCCGAGCTGCCGAGCGTCACGGCGTCCTCGGCCGCCAAGCCGTCGGGGAGCGGGAGCGTGTCGGAGTCCTTGGCCACCGCGTGCTCCGCGTAACCGCCGCCGACGCCGGTGAACGCCCAGACGCGCCGGCCCAGCCGGCTGGGGTCGACGCCGTCGCCGAGGGCGGTGACCACGCCGGCGACCTCGCTGCCGGGGACGTGGCCCGGCGTGAAGCCGTAGCTGCCGAGTGTGCCGCGGCGGATGACGGCGTCGACGCCGCCGACGCCGATCGCCTCCGTCCGGATCAGCACCTCGCCGGCGGCGGGGGCCGGCTGCTCGACGTCGACGACGACCAGCCCGCTCGCCGGGCCGAATTCCTTGATCTGCACTGCCTTCATGCGGCCGAAGTTAACGGACGGGGGCGTCCGTTTCGCCTAAAGTGAGAGCGTGGCTGATCAGTTGACTCAGACGTCGCCGCTGCGCTCCGACGTGCGCGACAACCGCGACCGCATCCTGACCGCCGCGCGCGAGGTGTTCGCGGCGGAGGGCCTCGACGTGCCGTTGCGCGAGGTCGCCCGCCGCGCCGGCGTCGGGCCCGCGACGCTCTACCGGCACTTCCCGACGAAGGAAGCCCTGGCCGGCGAGGCCTTCGCCGACCAGCTGAACGTGTGCCACGAGATCGTCGCCGAAGGGCTCGCCGCGGCCGATCCGTGGCGGGGTTTCCGCCTGGTCATCGAAAAGCTCTTCGACGTGCACGCGCGCGACCGCGGCTTCACCGCGGCCTTCCTTTCGAAGTTCCCGCGCGCCGTCGACTTCGACACCGCACGCGACACCGCGATCGCCGGCCTGGCCGAGCTGGCCCGCCGGGCGAAGGCGACGGGCCGGCTGCGGGCCGATTTCGTCGTCGACGACCTGCTCCTCGTCATCATGGCCAACGGCGGCATCCACGCCGCCTCGCCCGCCGCCCGCGTGGCCGCGTCCCGGCGCTTCGCCGCGCTGGCCATCCAGGCGTTCAGCACGACGCCGTCGCCCGATCCGCTGCCGCCCGGCGGCCGGCTGGTCCTCCACGTCGGGCGCTGACTGTGACGCAGCACACAGTCGAGTGAGAACCGTGGGACCGTTCGCGGCGTCTTGCCCATCGTGAAGCACCCGGAACCCGACGAGGAGCACCTCCTGCGCCGCACCGCGCGGGGCGATCGGGCGGCGTTCGAGCAGTTCTACCGCCGCACGGCGCCGTGGCTGGTGGTGCGGCTGAGGCGGCGCTGCACCGACGAGCAGGTCGTCGCGGAGGTCATGCAGGAGACGTACCTCGCCGTGTGGCGCGCGGCCGGGTCGTTCGCAGGGGCGGCGGCCGGTGGCTCGGCCGTCGGCTGGGTGTGGACGATCGCGGCAAGGCGGCTGGTCGACGCGTTCCGGCGGCGGGCGCACCACGCGCAGCCGCCGGTCGTCACGCGAGCCGATGTGGTCGCACCGGCTGCCGAGGACATCGCGTTGGCGGCCGGCGTCGGCGACGACGTGGGCGATGCGTTGCGAACGCTCGCTCCCGAGCTGCGGCAGGTGCTGCAGGCGATGGTGCTCGACGGGCTGTCCGTCCGCGAAACCGCCGTGCTGCTCGGGCTGCCGGAAGGAACTGTGAAAACGCGGGCGCGCCGGGCGCGGATCGCCATGCGGGAGGCACTGTCGTGAACCACGTCTCGGACCGGTTGCTCACCGGCTACGCCACCGGACAGGACCTGCCGGGTGACCGGGTGTGGGCGACCGAAGCCCACCTGGAGAACTGCGCCGTGTGCCGGAGCCGGCTGGCCGCGTTGACCACATCGGACGGTCTCCTCGAGACCGTGTGGAGTGAGCTCCAGCCCGGCCTGGCTGCGCAGCCGCAGCCGGAACCCGGCCGGCTCAAGGCGTTCGCCCGCAGCTGGGTGACGCCGGTGATGTTGCCGTGGCTGCTGATGCTGCTGCTCGTCGGCGTCGTCGGGGTGGTGTTCGAGCACAGCTTCTCCGGTCGTTTGTCGTTCGTGCAGGTGATTTCGCCGGTGCTGCCGGTGCTGGGGGTGGCGGCGTCGTGGGCGCGCGGCATCGACCCGGCGTACGAGGTGGTCGCCGCGAGCCCGCGCGCCGGTCTGGACCTGGTGCTGCGCCGGACGACGGCGGTGCTCGTGGTGGTGTTGCCCGTGCTGCTCGTGGCGGGCTGGCTCACCGGCGCGAACCTGGGGTTGGCGTTGCTGCCGAGCCTCGCGTTCACCACGGGGACGCTCGCGCTGGGCGCGCTCATCGGGGTCACGCGGGCGGCCGGGGTGCTGGTCGTCGCGTGGCTGGGCGTGCTGGTGGTGCCGTCGCTCGCCAGGGGTTCTTCGTTCGCGCTGCAACCGGGGGCGCTGCCGGTGTGGGGTGGGATCTTCGCGCTGACGGCCGTGGTCGTGGTGCTCCGCAGGAGTGCTTTCACCCGGCTCAACGCGCACCGCTGAGGGAAGAAGGGGATGATGGACGTGCGGTCAGTCGAAGCCGCGGAGGTCGCTCCGTCGGCCTATGCCTGGGAAATCCAGGCCGAAGGAGTGAAAGTCCGGGTCGGGCGGCGGAAAATGGCCGTCGACGGGCTCGATCTCACGCTGGGGACGGGAGTCCACGGCCTGCTGGGCCCGAACGGGGCCGGCAAGACCACGCTGATCCGGGCACTGGCGACGGTGCTCCGGCCGGCGGACGGCAGGTTGGCGCTGCTCGGTGAGTCGGTCGGGGGACACATCGATCAGCGCCGCCTGCGCCGGCGCATCGGCTACCTGCCGCAGAACTTCGGCTACTACAAGCGGTTCACGGTGCGTGAGTTCGTCGAGTACATGGCGTGGCTGAAGGAGATGTCCAAACAGGACGTTCCCGCGGCCGTGCAGCGCGCGATCGAACGCGTCGGACTCGCCGACCGCGCCGACGATCGGCTGAAAACGCTCTCCGGCGGCATGGTCCGCCGCGTGGGCATCGCGCAGGCCATCGTGAACGACCCGCAGATCCTGCTGCTCGACGAGCCCACCGCGGGCCTCGACCCGGCGCAGCGCGTGCGCTTCCGCGAGCTGATGGTGGAACTGGGGCAGGACTCGTGCGTCGTCGTGTCGACGCACCTGGTGGAGGACGTGGCGACGGCGTGCAGCGACGTGGTGCTGTTCGCCGAGGGCAAGCTCGTGTTCCAGGGCACGCCGGGGGAACTGGCCGCCGCGGGCACCCCCGAGCACATCGGCGACAGCCCGATCGAGCGCGGCTACTCCGCGCTGCTGAACCACGAGCCGGGGAGGGGTGCGTGGTGAGCGTGCTGCGCACCGAACTGCGGCGCACGGTCGCGCCGTGGCTGGTGTTCCTCTTGCTGGCCGTGGGTCTCGGGTACTTCTTCCTGTTCTCCGGGCCGTGGTGGAAGGACGCCCAGGCGTGGGATCTGCAGTGGACCCCGTCGGTCCTGTGGTCGCGCTACGCCCTTTCCCTGCTGTGGCCCATCATCGTGGCCGCCGCGGCGATCCAGGGCATGCGCGACCGCCGGTCCGGGATGGACGAGCTCCTGTCGACGACCCCGCGTCCCGTCGCGCACCGCACGGCGCAGGCCGGGCTCGCGATCGGGGTGGCCGCTGTGGCCGGCTTCCTCGTGCTCGTCGTGGTCGGCCTGGTCCAGGTCATCGTCCACGATGGACCGTTCGGCTTTGCGTGGGTGCTGCCGCTGCTGGCCGGGATCGTGTCGGTGCTCGCCGGGGTGGCGGTGGGCCTCGCCGTCGGCCGCCTGCTGCCCCACCCGCTGACCGCGCCGGCCGCCGGCGTGGCGGCGCTCGTGGTGACCGTGGTGCTGCAGATGGCGGGTGTCGGCGGGAGCGCTGTGCAGGAGCGGCTGCCGAACTGGCTGGCGTTGCTCTCACCGGCGGCCGCGCAGCCGCGCAGTGCGTACGTGGTCCCGGCCGTTTCGGTTTCGGTGGGGCAGCTGTGCTGGTTCCTGGGCCTGGCGGCCACGGGGTTCCTGGTTCTCGCCGTGCGCCGCTGGTTCGCGATGCTCCCGGCCGTGGTGGGGGTGGCCGTCGCGGTCGCGCTCTTCCCCGCTTCGGCGGAAGGCAACACCACTCCCGACGCCGAGGCAGCCGCCCTCGTCTGCGACGGGCCGGTGTGCGTCACGCGCCTGCACGCGGGGTGGCTGTCCACTGTGGCCGGTCCGGGTGCAGCCGCGCTGGCGAAGCTCGCCAAGCTGCCGTCCGCTCCTTCGCGGATCGTCGAGACGACGGAATCCCTGTACGCCACCCACCCGGGCGCCGCTGATCCCGCCACGCTCCAGGTCCGGCGTGACAGCTCCGCGCTGACCGGGCTCTCCGGTGCGGACCTCGAGTTCGAGCTCCTCGCGGCCGGCCCGTCCTGCTCCGGCCTGGCCGGTGAACTGGCGGCGCGGTACGTCGTCGCGTCCTGGCTCCTCGGTGACCTGCGTCCGCTGCCGCACGCGAACACGCTCGGCGACGTGACCCCGCGCTTGGTGCGTGACGCGTGGACGAAGTTGCGGGCGCTGCCTGCGGACGAGCAGCTCGCCCGCGTCGCCGCCGCGCGCCAGGCGCAGCAGTCGTGCACCGGCGACCCGTACGCGGCGCTCACGGGGGCGTCGCGATGAGATGGCTGACGCTCTACACCCGCTCCCGGGCGCTCGGCCCGTCGTTGGCCGCGCTGGTCTTGTGCACGGCGCTGGTCCGGGTGGCCGCCGGGGGTGATTGGTCGGTGCTGTTCGCGTCGCTTTCCCTCGCCGCGGCCGTGTCGGTCGCCGCCGTCGGACTGTCCGGCCAGGACGTCGACCTCGACCGCACGGCCGCCTTCGGCTGGCTGCCGCGCCGGCTCGCGCACGTGCTGCTGGTCGGCGTCCTCGCGGCGCTCGTGCTGTTGGCCGTGCAAGGCTCCCTCGCCGTCCCCACCAGCGTGGTCGTGCGCGACGCCCTCGGCCTCACCGGACTGGCCGGCCTCGCCGCCACTCTCTTCGGCGGCCAGTTCGGCTGGACGCTCCCTCTACTGTGGACCGTCGTCGCCCTGTTCACCCCGCCGGACCCGCCGGCGCTGCGCCGCGTGGTGGCGTGGCCGTTGCAACCCGCGGACACCGCGGTGACCTGGTGGGTGGCGGGGGTGGTGTTCGTGGTGGGCGTGGGGGCGTATTCGGCGCGGGGTGCCCGCCGTTAGTCCCGGCGGTGGCGCGTCCGTTGCCGACGACGCGGACGCCTGCTCAGGACGACCGACAACCAGAATGTGCAGCTGAGCACGGTGTGACTGGCTCTGCAGATCCATGACGTCCCGCGCGTTCGCGCCGGCGCGAACGCGCGGGAAGAGGCCGCCCATGCAGCAGCCGATTTTCGCCCTCTGGCTCGGGTGATCACCCAGACTGCGACGGCTGACGCTGCCACCGTGCACCGGCTCCAGCTCGAGACGCTCGGGCACCTCTCCTTTCTGGGGATGATCCTCGAGGTCTTCGGTCCCGGGTTCTCCGCAGCGAACCTCACCCGCCGCCGGACCGAGGGCGACACGTCGGTCGACACGCTCACCCCGGCGCGGCAGCTCTTCCCCGTGAACGCACACCTTGCCTGGGTCACCGTCAGCGCGTTCTGGCAAGCCTGGAGACTCCGCACCGTCGAAGCTGTCGACCGGCGCGGCGGGTCACCGACCAACGGGTTCCCGACGCGCGACGTAGATCGGCGCGGTTAGCGCACCACGTCGCGGTTGTTCGACCGCGTTTCCATCGGCGGCTTGTCCGGGTCGTCGATGCCGAAGCTGAGGATCCGCTCCGGGTGGATGCGGATCACGGCCCCGTCCAGGTGGCCGTCGGGTTCGAAAGCGGCGGGCAGGACCTCCGCGCGGCCGCGGACCTCCAGGAACCGCACGCGCATCGGGTCGAGGGACGGGCGGTCGTCGACCACGAAGGCGGCGCGGTGGTTGGCGGCGGCGTTGCGGTACTTGCGGCTGGCCGCCAACCCCGCGCCGGTGATGTCCAGCGACGGGATCGACGGGTTGTAGGTGAAGGCAACCGGGTTGACCTGCAGGGTGCCGTCCGGCTGCTGGGTGGCCAGGCGGCCGAGGTCCTGCGTGGTCAAGTACTCGATTTCGGCGGGTGTGAACATGACCCCCACGATGGGGGTTCAAGTGCACTTGAAGTCAAGCGAACAGGCCGTCGCCCCAGTTGCCCGTGGGGGAGACGCCCGGCGGGACGGCGAAGTGCGCCGAGCCGGTGTGCTGGACGTACTCCATCATCGCGTCCTTCGAAGACAGCGCCTGCTGCATCGGCACGTACTGCTTGCGCGTGTCGCGGTTGAAGGCCAGGAAGAACAGGCCCGCTTCGAGGTGGCCGACGCCGTCGGAGCCGTCGACGAAGTTGTAGCCGCGGCGCAGGATGCGGGTGCCGTTGAGCGTCTGGTGCGACGCCAGGCGGATGTGGGCGTCGTCCGCGATCAGCGGGACGCCGCCGGCGCCGCCGACGCCCAGGTCGACCTCGTCGAACTCGGCGGTCTGGCCCAGCGGCGCGCCGGAACCCTTGGTGCGGCCGATGATCTGCTCCTGGCCCTCCAGTGGTTCGCGGTCCCACGTCTCGATGTGCATGCGGATGCGCCGAGCCACCAGGTACGTGCCGCCCGCCATCCAGGCTTGCCCGTCGCCCGCCTCGGCCCACACCTCGCTGCGCAGGATGTCGGCGTCCTCGGCCTTGATGTTGTTCGTGCCGTCCTTGAAACCGAACAGGTTGCGCGGCGTGGCCTGCGAACGCGACGTCGACGCGCTGCGCCCGAACCCGAGCTGCGACCAGCGCACCTCCGTCACGCCGAACCCGAGCCGCGCGAGGTTGCGCACGGCGTGCACGGCCACCTGCGGGTCGTTGGCGCACGCCTGGATGCACAGATCGCCACCGGTGCGGGTGGGGTCGAGCTTGTCCTTCGGGAACAGCGGCAGGTCGATCAGCTGCGGCGGGCGCTTCGCCGCCAGGCCGAACCGGCCGTCGAACAGCGACGGGCCGAACCCGATCGTCAGCGTCAGCTCCGAGGCCGGCAGGTCCAGCGCCTCACCCGTGTCCCCGGGCGGGGCCTCGGCCGCGCCCCCGACCGCGCCGTTCGGCACGACCTCCTGGCCCGCCGTCATCCGGCGCGCCGCGTTGGTCCACGTG
This sequence comes from Amycolatopsis sp. NPDC051903, assembly GCF_044452505.1. Classification (NCBI taxonomy): domain Bacteria; kingdom Bacillati; phylum Actinomycetota; class Actinomycetes; order Pseudonocardiales; family Pseudonocardiaceae; genus Amycolatopsis; species Amycolatopsis sp. NPDC051903. The sequence continues at coordinate 455,272 of NZ_JBITBT010000005.1, forward strand.
CGCAGCAGTTGCCGCAGTTCGCCGACGTCTGAAGTGGTCACGTCGAACGCCGCGAAGTGCAGGTTCTGCTGGGTCGGCGTGACGATGCCGGCCTGGTTCGCCCCGTGGAAGTCCACAGTGGTCACCGCGGCCTGCGCCGGGGTGTCCCCGACCCGGTCGAAACCCACCCCGGCCGCGGCGCCGGCGCCGGCCAGTGCGACGCCCGCCCCGGCCAGCCCGAACAACTTGCGACGGGAGACTCGCGTGCCGTCTTCGCTCACTGGGCCACAACCTCCGCGACCTTGCTCAGCGGCTCGCTCAGCGCGTCGACCGCCGAGGCGAACGCCTTGATCTCGTCCTGCGACAGCTGGTTGTAGTACTTGAACCCGTCACCGCTGCGCGTCTTGTCCAGCAGCGTCTGCACTCCTGTGAACTGCTTGTCCAGAGTGGACACCAGTGCCGGGTCGCGCTCCTGCAGGATCGGCCGCAGCGCGGCGATCGCGCCCTTCGAACCGTCGACGTTGGCCTGGAAGTCCCACAGGTCGGTGTGCGAGAAGGTCTCCTCCTCGCCGGTGATCTTGCCGGTGGCGACCTCGTCGAGCAGGCCCTTCGCGCCGTTCGCGAGGTCGAGCGCGCTCAGCTGCAGCGTCTTGGTCTTGGCGACCAGGTCCTTGACGTCGGTGAGCAGCTTGTCGGCGACCTGCGGGCTGTCGGGCTTGAGCCCGGTGACCCACAGGTCCTTCTCCAGCCGGTGGAAGCCGGTGAACTGCTGGCCCGGCTCGAGGTCGGCCTCGCGCACGTCGATCAGCGGGTCGAGGTCGCCGAACTTCTCCGCGACGGGCTCGATGCGCTCGTAGAACACGCGCGTCTGCGCGTACTCCGCTTTGGCCTCGTCGACCTTGCCGGCCTTGATGAGGTCGACGAACTTCGCCGTCTCCGTCTCCAGCGCCGCGCTGTTGTTCGCGACGTAGGTGGCGTAGCTCTTGGTGGCGTCGGCCTTCTGCGCGTTGGTGTCGCCCTGCTTCTGCGCGCCGCCGGTGACGGTGAAGTCACCGCGGATGCCGTCGCCGACCATGCCCGGCTTGCACGCCGTCTGGTACTTGCCGGCGTCGGGGACCTCGACGATGAGCCGCCGGTTCAGGCCGGGTGCGATGTTCTCGACCTCGCCCATGATCCGGTCGCCCTCGGCGTAGAGGTAGAACTCGGTGACCTTGGTGCCCTTGTTGGTGATCTCGAACGTCACGTTGCCGGCGTTGGCGGTGTTCGTCGCGACCGCGCACGACGTGTCCGACGCGTCGACCTTGATCGGCCCACCCGCGGCGGCGCCGCCCGAAGCGGAATCCTTGCTGTCGCACGCGGACAGGGCCAGCACGGCGCCGACTCCGGCCACGAGGGCCAGCGGGGTTCGGGGGGAAAGGGGCACGGTCACTCCTTGACACCGGCCGCAGCGGCTTCAGCCGGAACGGTCTTCTTCTTGGTGGGCTTGAGGAACAGCGGCAGCACGATGACCACGTAGGCGACCCAGGCGACCGCCTGCAGCACGGTGGTCTGCTGCGAGTAGTTGAAGATGCCCTTGAGCAGCGCGCCGTACCACGAGGTCTCCGGCAGCGCGCTCGACGCGTCGAACGCGAGCGTGGTCAGGCCCGGCAGGAACTGCGCCTCCTGCAGGTCGTGCAGGCCGTAGCCGAGCACGCCGGCGGCGACGAACACCAGCAGCACCCCGGTGACGGTGAAGAACTTCGCGAGGTTGAACCGCACGGCGCCGCGGTAGAGCAGGTACGCGATCACGACCGCGGCCGCGATGCCCACCACGAACCCGATGAGCGGCTGGATCGTGTCCGACTGCGCGGTCTGCACGGCGGAGTAGAAGAACACGGCCGTCTCGAGGCCTTCGCGGCCGACGGCGAGGAACGACAGCAGCAGCACGGCGGCCGGGCCGACCTTGAGCGCGTCCTCCATCTTGCCGCGCAGCTCCGCCGCGATGTGCCGCGAAGCCTTGCGCATCCAAAAGATCATCGCCGTCACGAACCCGACCGCGACGATCGAGAGGCTGCCGCCGAGCAGCTCCTGGTGCTCGAAGCTCAGCTGCGCCGTGCTGTAGGTCAGGATGGCGCCGACGGCCACCGACAACAGCACTGCCGCGCCCACGCCGGGCCACACGAACTTCAGTGCTTCGCGGCGATCGGTCTTCACGAGGAAGGCGACCAGGATGCTGACGACGAGTGCCGCCTCGAGACCTTCGCGCAACCCGATGAGCGCGCTCGAAAACACCACTGCTCAGACCTCCTCCGCGTACCCGGACCAGATGTTTTTAGGTAAGCCTTGCCTGTAAGTCCAGAGGAGCGTACGCCTGCGCGTGGGCGACGATCCGGGCAAACCGGACGTGACGCCGGAGTTAGGTTAGGGTAACCGCAGGTCAGGGCCGTGAACGGCGGCTCGATAACAAATTGTGTGATGTCGGCTGCTGGGGCTGCTGAGTTAACTGTCCGCTTGCTTTTCGCCTGGTCGAGCGAGTGACGTTCGGTGCCCGCGCGCCGCCTCGAGGCCGCCCGAAGCGTGATCACCCGATCTGGCGTCACGCCGGAGTGGGAGAAGTAACCTGTCCGGGTGGCCGATACCACTCAGGCGTCTCCGCCTCGTCGTTACGTCAGCCGGATCGCGTTGTCGCTGGGGCTGGTGCTCACGGGGATCGTGCTGGTGGTGACGATCGGGGTGCGCAACCCCGATCCGGCTCCGGCGGCGCCCGCCGCGCCCGCTCCCTCATCGTTCTCCGTGCAGCCGCAGCGGCCGCAGAGCGGGGCGCAGGCGCCGCGCGCCGGGCTGGCCGCGCCGCCCGACCGGCCGACGGAGTCGGACCAGGCCGAGCTCGACGCGTGGGCCACGCGCGTCGCCGGCAAGACGGAACTGTCCGCGCGGGTGCTCGCCGCGTACGGGCGCGCGGAGATGTGGATGCGGCGCCAGAAGCCGGCGTGCCACCTGTCGTGGGCGACGCTCGCGGGGATCGGGCACCAGTCGTCGCCGGCGCTCGCCGTGGGCGCGACCGGGGTGGTCACGCCGGCGATCGTGAGCGGTCCCGTCGGGCCGGACACCGACGCGGGCAAGCTCGACGGCGACCGCAAGGCCGACCACGAGCTCGGCCCGCTGCGCTTCCAGCCGGCGGCGTGGAAGAAGTACGCCGAGCGCGCCAACGGCGACGGCAAACCCGCCGACCCGCAGAACATCGACGACGCCGCCTTCACCGCCGCCCGCTACCTGTGCTCCGGCGGCGACGACCTCGGCACGCCCGAGGGCTGGTGGCGGTCGATGCTCTTCTACAACGCGTCCGTCGACTACGTGCAGTCGGTGTTCTCCGCCGCGGATTCGTACGCGGCCGCGAGCGTCGCGCTCTAGCCGATCACGGGTTCGGGCTCGCCGGAGCCGACGATCCGCTGCAGGAGCCGTTCGCGCAGTTCGTCGCGGACGGGGGCGAGCGCCGGGTCGTGGACGAGGTTGGTGAGCTCGTCCGGGTCGGCTTCCAGGTCGTAGAGGTAGGTCTCCTCGTAGCGGTCGGCGCGCGGCTCGTCCCAGGCGTCCGCGTCCGGCGCGGTGACGCAGTACTTCCAGCGCCGCGTCCGCAGGGCGCGCCCGACTTCGGACTCGCTGATCTGGACGAGGACGTCGTCGGGGCCTTCGGGCGCGGCGAGCACGGAACGGCCCTGCATCCACTCCGGCACGGGCAGGCCGGCGGCGTCCAGCAGCGTAGGCGGGAGGTCGACGTGGCTGACGAGCCGCTCGTGGCGGCCGTGGACGCCGGCGCCGGCCAGTGCGGTCGGGACGCGGATCGACGCGTCGTGGCAGCTGCGCTTGTACTCACCGTTGCGGGTCTTGAAGTGGTTGCCGTGGTCGGAGGTGAAGAGGATGACTGTGTCGTCGAGGATTCCCTTGTCCGCCAACGCTTCTACGAGCCGGCCGAGCACTTCGTCGAGGCGGCGGACCATGCCGAGGTAACCGCCGAGGTGCTCGGGCCAGTTGCCGCCCGGCAGCGCCGCGAGGTCGGAGGGAACCCACCGGCCGTCGTAGCGCTCGCGGTAGCCGTCGGGGGCGGGGTAGTCGTCACGGCTGTTCTGGTGGTGCGGTTCGAGGAACGACACGAACAGGAAGAACGGGTCCGACCGGTCCCGTCGCACGAAGTCGACGGCCGCGTCGCCCAGCGCGTCGGCGCGGTAGCCGGCGAACGTGCGGGGCTGGTTTTCCTCGTCGTACAAGGTGGTTTCGTACGCGTCCGACGTGAACTCCAGCAGGTTGGCGGCGAGCCAGTGCTGGTAACCCGCCCGGTCTTCGGCAGGCACCGCACCGGGGCACTCGTCGCGGTAGAGGTGCCACTTGCCGAGGTAGCCGGTCTCGTAACCGTGCCGCGCGAACTGCTGCGCGAGCGTCGGGACCTCTCGCGCCAGCGGGATGCCGTTGCGGTAGACGCCGTTCGTGGTCGGGTACGTGCCGGTCTGCAGCGTCGCGCGCGCCGGGGCGCACACGGGCTGGCACGTGAACGAGTGCTCGAGGAGCAGCCCGCGCGCGGCAAGCGCGTCGAAGTTCGGGGTGAGCCCGAGCGGGTTGCCGTGCGCTCCCGTCGTGTCCCAGCGCTGCTGGTCGGTGAAGAACACCAGCACGTTCTTCACAGTGTCACCAATGCTTTCTGCTGCGCCTTGCGGCCGGACAGCGCGAACGACGAACCGAGGGAAACCAGGCCCAGCACCACGAGCACGAGCGCGGCGGGCCAGCTCGCGCCACCCGTGCCGACGAGGAACGACGTGGTCACCGCGGGCACGAACCCGGCGACGAGCGCGGACATCTGCGTCGCGATCCCGAGCGAGGAGTACCGCACCTCGACGCTGAACATCTCCGTGAACAACGTGCCCTGCAGCCCCGACATGCACACCGCGCCGCCGACCGCGGCGAGGCTCGTCGCGAGCCAGATCAGGGGCACGGAACCGCTGTCCAGCAACCAGAAGTACGGGAACCCGGACAGCGCGACGATCGCCGCGCCCGTGAGGTAGATCGGTTTGCGCCCGAGCCGGTCGGACAGCGCGCCGGCGACGGGGATCAGCACGAGGCCGATCACGTTGTACAGCAACACTCCCACGAGTGCGACGCTCGGCCCGTAGCCCAGCGTCGTGGTGAGGTAGGAGATCGCGAAGGGCTGGTAGATCTGCGAACTGCCGGCCTCGCCGACGCGCGCGCCGAACGCGACGAGGAGCTCCTTCGGGTGCTTGCGCAGGGCGGTGACGAGCGGGAGCTTCGCTTTGGTGGCGACGCGGCGGAAGTCGCGCGTCTCCTGGATCTTCAGCCGCACGACGAGGCCGGCGACGAGCAGGATGACGCTGAACAGGAACGGGATCCGCCAGCCCCACGTCAGGAACTGCTCTTGCGGCAGTGCGGTGAACAGGCTCGTCATGCCGAGCGCGATGAGGTAGCCGATCGACGCGCCCGTCTGCGGCAGGCTGCCCCAGAACCCGCGGCGCGCTTCGGGCGCGTGCTCGACCGTCAGCAGCGTCGCACCCGCGGATTCGCCGCCGAGGCCGAAGCCCTGCGCAAGCCGGAGCGTGACGAGCAGGATCGGCGCCCAGACGCCGGCGGTGCGGAAATCGGGCAGCACGCCGACGAGGAACGTCGCGAGGCCGGTGATCAGCATCGTCGCGACGAGCGTGCGCTTGCGGCCGAGCCGGTCGCCGAAGTGGCCGAAGAACAGCGCGCCCAGCGGCCGCAGCACGAAGCCGGCGCCGAACGTCGCGAGCGCGGCGAGCGTGCCGTAGATCGGGGCGACGGTGGGGAAGAAGAGCTTGCCGAAGATCAGGCCGGCGGAGATGCCGTAGAGGTTGAAGTCGTACCACTCGAGTGCGGCGCCGGACAGGCTGGCCGCGACGACCTGGCGCATCGGTTGACGGTCCACGGTGACCACCTTTTTTAAAGGGCATATATTAAATGGCCTTGCGGTATAGTCGCAGCGCGTGGGAGAGGTGTCAAGCGAGGTCGCCGGGTCCGCCCTGGTGCGGCGGCTCAACGCGGGCCGCCTGCTGGAGCAGCTGCGCCGCGGCGAAGCCATGTCGACGAACGAGCTGGTGGACCGCACGGGCTTGTCCCGCCCGACCGTCCACGCGGCCGCCGAGCACCTCAAGCAGCTCGGGTGGGTCGACGAGCAGGCGGGCCCCGTCGCCGGGCGCGGGCGGCCGTCGCGGGTCTTCGCGTTCCGGCCGGGCGCGGGTTACGTGCTGGGCGTGGACATCGGCGCGCACACCGTTCGCGTGCGCCTCGCCGACCTGCGCGGTGCCGACGTCGTGTCGTCGGAACGGGTGTTCCCGGATCCCTCGATCGGCGCGGCTTCGCGGGTGGCTTCGGTGCGCGCGCTGCTAGAGGCGACGCTCGCGTCGGCTTCCGTGCGGGTGGGGCAGGTGCTGTGCGTGTGCGTGGGCACGAGCGGTCCCGTCAGCGCGGACGGGGTGGTGCGGCTGCGCACCGGCATCCCGGGCTTCCTGGACCTGGACCTGCGCGCGGAGTTCACGCGCGGCTACGGCTGGGACGTCCTCGTCGAGAACGACTGCAACCTCGCCGCCCTGGGCGAACGCTGGCGCGGCCTGGCGGTGTCGGCGCAGAACGTCGTCTGCCTGCTCGCCGGTGAACGCCTCGGCGCCGGGATCATCGTCGACGGCCGGCTCGTCCGCGGCCACCAGTCCTCCGCCGGCGGCCTGGACTTCCTGCGACTGATGGGCGACTCGTCCTCGGCGGACGGGATCGCTTCGCTGCTGCGCGCCCACACCGGCCGCCCCGCCGAGTCGGTCTTCGACGCGGCCACCTCAGGCGACGCGGCCGCGGCCGCCGCGGTCTCCGCCGCCGTCGCCCCGGTCGCCTCCGCGATCGCCACCATCGGCGTCCTGCTCGACCCGGAACTCGTGGTCATCTCCGGCGCCGTCGCGGCCGCCGGCGAGGCCCTGGCCACCCCGATCCGCTCGCACCTGGCCACCCTGGGCGTCGCCGCGCCCCGCGTCGCCGCCTCGCCCCTACGCGAGCAAGCCGTGATCACGGGCGCCGTGCGGCTGGCTTTGGAGCGGGCTGAGTCTCGTTATCTGCAGGGCTTGCTGGCGGCACCGGCGTAACCCATCACCTTCGGCTGCCTCGCCCCCACCCCCGCGACGACAGGCCCCCGCCCTCCCAAGGGGGCGTCCCGCTTCCAGCCCATCGAGACCTCCGATCTCGCTAACTGTCAAGCCGCGGCGGGTTCTGCCTGGCGGCCAGGTTCGCCGAAGGCCTTGATCGGGTCGTGGGTCTGGCCGGTGTGGAGGCAGTGGTGGAGCTGGCCGAGCGTGCGGTTGAACAGGTGCCGCATCGCTGCGGCGTGGCGGTCGCCACGGGCGCGGCGGCGGTTGTAGTGGTCTTTGGCCGGGCCTGGGCGAGGCATCGCGGCGAAGGCGCAGAGGAAACCGACTGCGTTGAGGCGGTCGTTTTTGACCAGGCGGCGCGATGCTGCGTCCGGAGGCCCTGGTCACGGGTGCTGAACCGGCGTAGGCCTTGAGCGCGGGCGTCGGCGAATCGGGTGCGGTCGTCGCCGATCTCGGCCAGGAGCCGGGCCCCGCTGAGTTCTCCCATGCCGGGGAAGCTGGTGATCACCTCGTGGTCAGGGTGTTGCTGGAACATCTCGATGGCGGCCTGAGACTTATCGACCAAGGGAAGCTGCCGTCGTTGCGGAATCCGCGAGGTGTCGTGGAGTTCTGCGGCCAGCGCGTCGATGCCGCGCTGGCGGCCGGCGCGCCGCCGTGGTGGCGATCCGGGCAGGTGTGAGCTTGGCGGCGGCCGGCGGTGTCGGGGCGAGCGCGAGTAGGTGGCGGGCTTCGGGGCCGGCGAGGTTGGTGGCGCCGTTGCGGTAGAACGCGGCCAGGAAGACCGGGTAGTCCTCGCGCGGCAGAGACCGCAGTTCCTGCAAGGCTTTGGTGCGGCGTGACTGTGTCCTGGGCGGAACGGGCCAGGACCGCGACCCCGCGGGCGAGTTCGGTGTCGGCGGGCGGCGGCCGGTGGGCGTGGGCGTCGGTCCGCAGGATGTTGGCCAGGACCATCGCGTCGGCGCGGTCGGATTTCTTGCGGGAGACGGTGTGGCGTTCCCGGTAGCGGGCGATGGCCATCGGGTTGATCGCGTAGATCGCCCGGCCGGTTTCCCGCAACGCGGCGACCAGCAGTCCGCGCGGGGTCTCGATCGCCACCGGGATCGGGGCTTCGCGGCTGTCGCCGGCGTCGGCCAGCAGCGCCATCAGCTCCGCGAAACCGTCGGCGGACTCGGCGATGCGGCGTTTGGCCACCAGCTTGCCCTCGGCGTCGACCAGGGCCACGTCGTGATGCCGCTCGGCCCAGTCGATCCCGCAGAACACCTTTGCCGACTTGCTCTGAGCCGTTCACGATCCCAGCGATTCGCACGAGTCCGGTCTTGATGCCAGAGCTGCGGGCTCCCGATAAGCAAGGGTGTAGGTCGTGCGGACGGGCTCGAACCACGAGCGACATCCTTGATCAGCAGGCGCGGTGGTGACCCGGCCGGGTGTGGTCCGCCGGTCTCGACCAAGGACTCGACGGTCCGTGGTCAGGACAAGGCGTCCCGGCCGGATCGCCACCTGTCGTGTCCCGCCGCGGCACGGTCTTGGCCAAGGGCTCCAGGCCCCAGGTATCGCCAGGCGTCGGCGGAACACGAACTCAAGAGCGAGCCGGAACCGAGCAGAGATCTTGATCGGCTTCGGCTCGTTCGCGTGCCATCGAGGTCAGGGCCCCGAAAACGGGGTTCGCGGAATCTGTGGACAACCACGCCGCAAGTGGGTCGGCTGTGGATGGAACGGGCGATGCGGCGGCACGCGATGACGAAAAGCGCTAAGGCGGTCATCAGGTCGGCAGCGAGCTGTGGGGCCGAATCGATGAGCGCCCACGAGCGGTCGCGGGTGCGCGGCGCCCACTCGCGAACGTCGATGCGCGATCAGTCCACAGACGGAGGGCCCGGGCCCTGATCGGATGTGCGCCGGCGAGGGGTCTCGGCGCACGGCACAAACTCACCAGAAGCCGGTGGCGCACTCAGCAGACAGGCGACGAGCTCCGGCCCATCCCGATGACCGTCAGTGAGCAGTCTCGGCGCCCAGTACCAGCTCACGAAGAGCGCCATACCCGGTCAGTGGGTCGGCAGTGCGCTCCGGCCCCAAGCCGGCGAAGGCTTGCGAGCCGGCTCCAGTCGCGCGGCGGTCTGGGGTTTCCGGGGGAAGCGGTCGTTGAGCTCCACGATCACCGGAGCCAGCGCGCCGAGCACCAGCACCAGCAGTCCGGCCACGGTTCCGATCACGGTCAGCACGGTCATCTCTGCTCCTCGAGTCGATCTCTGCGATGACTCAAGCTTCGCTCGCGCGGGGACTCCCGAGGATCAGCCGACCGGCCGGCCGCAGCCGCCGGATGGCCACACCCAACAGCACACCGAGCCACCCCCCCCAGCCCACCGAAACCCCAGGCCGGGAACCGAGAACTCAGTTGTCCCGCAAGGTGATCCGTGCCCTGACCTCGCTGATCGCCTCCAGGTATTCCGGCACGGGGTTCATGGCCGACGCCATGCGCAGCTGCGCCAGCGCCTCGGCCAACCGGCCGAGGCGCTGGAGGGTCCGTCCGAGGACGAAACGCGCGTAGTGGTCCGTCGGATCCAGCTCGAGGACCCGGGTGAACGCGCGTTCGGCGCGGCGGAGCTGCGCGGAGTGGAAGTAGGCGCGCCCGAGCAGGAGCTGCACGCTGGGTTTGTCGTCGTCGAGCAGGGGTTGGAGGGCCTTGAGCGCGTCGAGTGGGCGGTGGCGTTCGACCAGATCCTCGCCCTGGCGGAAGGCACGAAAACGGTCTTCGCCGGTGGGCTCTGGTGCTGCTGCGGCGTCCGTCATGGTCACTCTGACGATACCGCTGTCGAGGGGGTAGCACGAGGCGGCGGACGGGTCGTGGTGGACTGTCCTGCCATGAGCAGCGAGCAGGAACCCGGCTACCTCGGCCTCGCGCCCTACCTCTACTACTCCGACGCCACCGCGGCCGTCGAGTGGTTGACCAGGGTTTTCGGCTTCACGGAGGAAGTGCGGTTCGAAGACGCGTCCGGCGAGGTCTTCCAGGCGACGCTCTGCGCGGGCGCCGGACGGGTCCAGCTGGCGGGCGTCGGTCCCGAATACTGGACGGCCAAGGGCGTGGAGGGACCGGTCGGGCAGCTCAACATCATCTACGTGACCGACGTCGACGCGCAGTACGAGCGCGTGCGCACCGCGCTGGGCGACGACGCCGTGCCGGAACCGCCGCAGGACCAGCCGTACGGCGCGCGCGTGTTCACCGTCGCGGATCCGGGTGGCAACAGCTGGACGTTCTGGGAGCAGACGTCGCAGACCGTCGAGCTGCCGTCGGGGTGGCGTGAGGTGCGTTCGGGTGAGGTCCGGGAGCACTGAGCTGAACGGCCGAGCCTCCAACGGGTGAAAGACGCGGACAGCTACTCTGGGCGGCGTCACCGCAGGCACGACCCACTGAGGAGCATGGCGTGGCTCTCATCGAGCAGGTAGGCGCGCGCGAAATTCTGGACTCGCGCGGCAACCCGACCGTCGAGGTGGAGGTGGCTCTCGACGACGGCACGCTGGCGCGGGCCGCCGTCCCGTCGGGTGCGTCCACCGGCGAACACGAAGCGGTCGAGCTGCGTGACGGGGACACCGGCCGGTACAACGGCAAGGGCGTGGAGCGCGCGGTCGCCGCGGTGCTCGACGAGATCGGGCCCGACCTGGTGGGCGTCGACGCCGTGGACCAGCGGATCGTCGACCAGAAGCTCGTGGACCTCGACGGCACGCCGGCGAAGTCGCGCCTGGGTGCGAACGCGATCCTCGGCGTTTCGCTGGCCGTCGCGAAGGCCGCCGCCGAGTCGGCCGAGCTGGAGCTCTTCCGCTACCTGGGCGGGCCGAACGCGCACGTGCTGCCGGTGCCGATGCTCAACATCCTCAACGGTGGCGCGCACGCCGACACCGACGTGGACATCCAGGAGTTCATGATCGCGCCGATCGGCGCGGAGTCGTTCCGCGAGGCGCTGCGCTGGGGCACCGAGGTGTACCACGCGCTGAAGGGCGTGCTGAAGGGCCGCGGCCTGGCCACCGGCCTCGGCGACGAGGGCGGGTTCGCGCCGAGCCTGGGCAACAACCGCGAGGCGCTGGACCTGATCCTGCAGGCCATCGAGAAGGCCGGCTACGCGCCGGGCCGCGACGTCGCGCTCGCGCTGGACGTCGCCGCCACCGAGTTCTTCGCCGACGGGGCCTACACGTTCGAGGGCAGCAAGCGCAGCGCCGAGCAGATGTCCGCCTACTACGGCGAACTGCTGCGCGACTACCCGCTCGTGTCCATCGAAGACCCGCTGAGCGAGGACGACTGGGACGGCTGGGTCCAGCTGACCGCCGAGGTCGGCGACAAGGTCCAGCTCGTCGGCGACGACCTGTTCGTCACCAACCCCGACCGGCTCGAGGAAGGCATCACCCGCCGCGCCGCCAACGCGCTGCTGGTGAAGGTCAACCAGATCGGCACGCTGTCGGAGACGCTGGACGCGGTGTCGCTGGCCACGTCGTACGGCTACAAGTCGATGATGAGCCACCGCTCCGGTGAGACGGAGGACACGTTCATCGCCGACCTGGCGGTCGCCACGGGCGTCGGCCAGATCAAGACGGGCGCCCCGGCGCGCGGCGAGCGCATCGCGAAGTACAACCAGCTGCTGCGCATCGAAGAGACCCTCGCGGACGCCGCGCGCTACGCCGGCGACCTCGCGTTCCCGCGGTTCACCGCGGAGGCCTGAGGGTTTGATGGCCGACCGGGGGAGGGCGCGCAGCCGCCGCGGCGGCACCGGCGCGGGGTCCGCGCGGACCCGGCGCTCCGGCTCGGAGGGCGGCGGGGCCACGCGCACCCGCCGCCCGGCATCGGCGCGCCGTCGTTCAGCTGCCGCCGCGGCCGCCGGCGGGGAGACGACGCGGACCCGCCTGCGCCGCGGGCTCGCGGCCAAGCGCGCCTCCGGCGCGGCCAAGGTCCTCGGCATGTCGACCACCCGGCGCGCTGCCGTGGTGGCGATCGTCGTGTGCGCGCTGGCGTTCACCGTCGCGGTTCCGCTGCGGACTTACCTGAGCCAGCGCTCGGAGGTCCGCGAACAGGAAGCGCAGCAAGCCCAGCTCCAGGCCCAGGTCGACGAGCTGCGCGCCAAGAAGGCCAAGCTCAGCGACCCGGCGGAGATCGAGGCGGAGGCCCGCCGCCGGCTGCGGTACGTGAAGCCCGGTGAGTCGCCGTACATCGTGCAGCTGCCGGAGGACCAGCCCGCCTCGCCGCCGCCTGCCGCTGGACCGGCTTCGGTTCCGCAGGGGTCTTGGTACGACAAGCTGTGGGACCAGGTTTCCGGCGGGTGAGTTCGTTGGTTCTGGACGGTGGGGTGCTCGGGTGAGTGCTTCGCCGTTTCGCCGGGGTTGACCGCTGCATCGGAGTTTGGGCGTGCGGGCCGGCCGGGGCCGCGCCTTCAGGTAGCTGTCTGGCGTTTCACCCGGATTGGGCGCTCGGCATGGCTGCCGGGGTTGAGTGCCCTGAATCGCAGCGGTCGGTCTCTTCCTCGGCGGCGCGGACGGCTGTGCCGCCCCGACGCGCGGCCGTTTCGCACACCCGAACTCCGCGCACCCTTAGGCCTCTCGCGCCCGGTGTCAGCCTGGAAACCGTCAGCCCGGGATCCGCCTGAATCGGCCCGAATCAGGCCTGTCACTTTTCCGCTCGCCACAGCCCATTTCCCCAGCTGCCAGCCCCCTCCGGCCCCGAAACAGTCCCCCGCCCTCCACGGGGGGCGTCCCCGTCCCAGTCTACCGGCGCGGGGTCGCGCGGAGGCTTCGGCGCGGGAGTTGTCCACAGGGGAGCCGAGTTGTGGACAAGTCGGGGGTGCAGGCGGAGGGTGAGCAAGGCCCGCCGGTCGGCGGCATTAGCCTGGACGTCGTGAACAGCAGCAACAGCAGTACCCGCTTCGAGCCGGTCAGCGAGGCCGACCGGGAGATCATCGCGGAGCAGCTCGGCCGGCCGCCGCGCGCATTGCGGGCCGTGGCGGCGCGGTGTCCGAGCGGGCACCCGTCGGTGGTGCAGACGAGTCCGCGCCTCGAGAACGGCACCCCGTTCCCCACGCTCTACTACCTGACGTGCCCGCGGCTGACGTCGCTCGTCGGCACGCTCGAGGCGTCCGGGATCATGAAGGAGATGACCGCGCGGCTCGAGACGGACCCCGAGCTCGCCGCGGCGTACCAGCGCACGCACGAGACCTACCTGGCCGAGCGCGACGCCATCGAGTCCCTCGGCACGCAGGTCACCGCGGGCGGCATGCCGGGGCGCGTGAAGTGCCTCCACGTCCACCTCGCCCACACCCTCGCGGCCGGCCCGGGCGTCAACCCCTTCGGCGACGAAACCCTCGAATGGATCCGCACCCAAGGCTGGCCGTCGGGCGACTGCGCGGCCGGGTAACGCGACGGTCCCGTGCGCAGATAGTCCGCACAGGCGGGCAGTTACTACTTCTGTGGGTTCCCGTACGGGTGACCCGCCGCCAAGCTGAGTACGGCATCTTCACACGACGTAGGCAACGATCGGGGCCACCACCGGGCGACCCCGAGGAGGGTTCGGAGCATGCGGGCGCCACGCGGACTCGGGCACTTCGCCCGCAAGCGCCGCGCCGCCACCCCCGAAGGCGACGCCACGCCGCCGCAGAACCCGGCCGACGGCGACGCACCGAAACCCGACGGTCCGGACGGCGAGGTCGAGGCTCCGGACGCCGAAGGGTTGGGCCTGCCCGAAGCCGAAATTGTCGATGACGCAAGCGAACCCCGCGACGCAGCTGAAGGCGCCGAGTCTGGGGGCTCGGGCGAGGTTGCAGGCGCCGGTGGCGTGGTAGAGACCCACGGCGTCGAAACTGACGCCGTCGAGGACGAAGCCACGCCGACCGACGCCACGCCGACCGACGCCACGCCGACCGAAGCCACGCCGACCGAAGCCACAGAGGGCGACGCGGCTGAGGGCGACGCTGGGGAGGCTGAAGCCGCAGAGGACGACGCTGCAGAGGGCGAAGTCGCCGGGGGTGAAGTCGCGGAGACCGTCGCGCTGGGCGAATCCGCAGGGGCTGAAGCCGCAGAGGGCAACGCTGCAGAGGGCGAAGTCGCTTGGGGTGAAGTCGCGGAGACCGTCGCGCTGGGCGAATCCGCAGGGGCTGAAGCCGCAGAGGGCAACGCTGCAGAGGGCGAAGTCGCTTGGGGTGAAGTCGCGGAGACCGTCGCGCTGGGCGAATCCGCAGGGGCTGAAGCCGCAGAGGGCGAAGCTATCGAGGGTGACGCCGGGGAGTCCGCCGCGCCGGCTGAAGCCGGGGAGACTGATGCAGCGGAGGACGATGCTGCAGAGTGCCACGCCGGGGAAGCCGCTACGCCGGGCGAAGCCGCGGAGACCGAAGCCGCGGAGACTGAAGCCGCGGAGACTGAAGCCGTAGAGACTGCCGCGTCGGGCGAAGCCGCAGAAGGCGACGCTGCAGAGGGCGAAGCCGCGGAGACCGCTTCGGAGGGCGAAGCCGAGGAGACCGAAGCGGCAGCCGTCGAAGGTGCGGAGGGTGAAGCCACCCCGGACAGCACCGGTGAGCCGGCCGAACCCGAAGATCAAGCCGCACCCGAAAGCCCCGAACCAGAGCAAAGACCCAGGCCGACCCGGCCACCGCGCCGCAACCCCCGGCGGGTCAAGGTGGCCGCGAGGAAAGCGCGCTACCGCGGACGAAGACTGACGTCGCGGCACCGGACCGTCGTGGCCGTCGCGGCGGGGATTCTGGCCGTGGTGCCGGCGGTGGCGGGGGCGACGGCGGTGGCGGCGTGGGCGGGAGCGCTCCCCACGAGCCACACCCGGGACGTCGCGCTCGAGCAGGGGTACGACCCGCAGAATCCGCAGGTCGAGAAGGTCGCGGTGGACGGGAGCCTGCCGCAGTCGCCGGTGCCGTTGCCGTTGCCGTTGCCGGCGTACGAGTTGCCGAACGGGCCGTTGGGGATCCCGACGACGGCGCTGGCCGCGTACCACAACGCGGCGAACATCCTCGCCCACGAGCAGCCGGGTTGCCACATCGACTGGGCACTGGTCGCGAGCATCGGGCGGATCGAGTCGAACCACGCGCGCGGGGGGTACGTGGACGCGGCGGGCACGGCGCTCGAACCGATCCTCGGGCCGGAGCTGAACGGCACCGGGCCTTACGCGGCCATCCCCGACACCGACGGCGGCACGCTCGACCACGACACCGTCTGGGACCGCGCGGTGGGGCCGGCGCAGTTCATCCCCGCGACGTGGCGCGGCTACGCGTCCGACGGCAACGGCGACGGCAAAGCCGACCCCGAGAACCTCTTCGACGCCTCGCTCGCGACCGCCCGTTACCTCTGCTCCGGTGGCCTGGACCTGGCGAACCCGGACCAGCTCCGCACGGCCATCTACCGCTACAACAACTCCGACGTCTACGTGAACACGGTCATCCTCTGGGCCGAGGCGTACCGCAACGGCGTCGCCCCGCTGCCCGACAGCCAGATCCCCCTGGGCGCGCCGAACGCAGCGGCGGTCCCGGCCCCGCCGGCCGTGCCCCCGCCCCCGGTGCCGACCACGACGCCGATCACGCCGACCCCACCGACGCAGACGACCTTGCCGCCGGGCGGCAGCGGCGGCACGTCCATCCCGCCGTCGAGCGAAACGACCGGCACCTCGACGACCACCACCACACCGACCTGTGTCAGCGACACGAGCACCCCCGAAACGACGCCGCCGCCGTCGAGCAGCAGCACCAGCCCGACAACCCCGACTCTGCCCCCGTGCGGCCAGCCGAGCCCGTCATCACCACCGCCGGGCGACAGCTCGAGTCCTGCCCCAACCGGCAACTCCCCGCAGCCGTGACCCGCCTCCCTTAGCCGACCGGCCCGGCAACTCCCCACGCCTCGACCCGCACGGATCGGCAGCGTCGGTCCCTGATCGACGCGACCCGGCCGGTCACTGGCGCCGTGACTTTCGCCGGCCGGCAGCGCGCTGGCGTCGTGACGCGCTCCGGTCGGCCGCGTGCTCGCGCTGTGGCGTGGCGGATCGGCAACTCCTCGGCACCTGACTCGCCCCGGCCGGCAGTGTGCCCGGTGTCGTGGGCTCCGGTCGGCCGCGTGCTCGCGCTGTGGGGTCGCGGATCGGCAACTCCTCGGCACCTGACTTGCCCCGGCCGGCAGGGTGCCGGGTGTCGTGCGATCCGGTCGGCATCGCACTGGAGCCCTGACCACCAACCGGCAACTCCTCGGCGCCCTGGCGCGCCACAATCGGGAACAGCCCCGGCGCCGTGACCCGCACCGATCGGCAGCACACCAGAGCCCCGGCCGCCACCCAGTAAGGTCGACGCCATGCCTCGTGTTGCCGCGATCGACTGTGGGACCAACTCAATCCGCCTGCTCGTCGCCGAGTTGACGCCGCGTCACGACGGGACGGTGGATTTGCGCGACCTGCACCGCGAGATGCGCATCGTGCGGCTCGGGCAGGGGGTGGACGCCACCGGCCGGCTCGCGCCCGAAGCGCTGGAGCGCACGCGCGTCGCCCTGGCGGATTACACGGTCGCGGCGCGGCGGAAGGGCGTGGAGAAGGTGCGGATGGTCGCGACGTCCGCCACGCGTGACGCGAGCAACCGCGACGAGTTCTTCGCCATGACCCGCGAGACGCTCGGCGTCGAGGCCGAGGTGATCAGCGGCGACGAGGAAGCGCGGCTGTCGTTCACCGGCGCCGTCGGGGAGCAGGACCCGGACGACGGGCCGTTCGTGGTCGTCGACGTCGGCGGCGGGTCCACCGAACTCGTGCTCGGCACGTGGGACGGGCGCCGCGCCGAGGTGCTCGCGGCGAAGTCCGTGGACATCGGCTGCGTGCGCATCACCGAGCGCGCCTTGACCCAGGACCCGCCCACCCCGGACGAGATCACCGAGGCCAAGGCGCTGGCCGAGACCATCCTCAAGGAGGCCTTCGACGTCGTCGACGTCGCCAAGGCCAAGACCTGGATCGGCGTCGCCGGCACCGTGACCACGTTGTCGGCCGTGTCGCAGGAGCTGCCCGAGTACGACTCCGAGCGCACGCACCTGTCGAAGCTCTCCCACGCCGAAATCGACCGCCTCGCCACGAAGCTGCTGGCCGAAGATCGCGCCGCCCGCGCGGCCAACCCGGTGATCCACCCGGGCCGCGTCGACGTGATCGGCGGCGGCGCGGTCATCGTCCAGGTGCTCGCGGAGCAGCTCGCCCGGCGCGGTGGTCCGGACCAGCTGATCGTCAGCGAGCACGACATCCTCGACGGAATCGCCCTGTCGCTCGCTTGAGTGGAGCAACCCGGGCACCGTCGGTGATCAGTAATACTTTGGTTGTGCTCTGGCAGGGTGAACGCAAAGGTTGTCACTCTTTTGCAATCGAGTGACCTGGTTACTGAGCACCATCTGCCGCTAACGTCCCTCTCACTTTTTAAGATCACGAGATGGAGGGAACATGCGGCGTTCACGCAGGTTCTGGGGAGCCGCTGCGGTGGTGACAACCTTGTCACTGGTGCTCACCGCGTGCGGCGGTGGCTCCGGCAGCAGCGGGTCGTCCGGTGAGGTGGATCCCAACGGGACCTTCACCGTCTACGGCACCGAGCCGCAGAACACGCTGATCCCCACGAACACCAACGAGCTCGGCGGTGGCAAGGCCGTCGACGCGATGTTCGCCGAACTCGTCGCCTTCAAGGGTGACAGCGCCCAGCCCTACAACCAGATGGCCGAGTCGATCACCACGACCGACTCCAAGGTCTTCGACATCAAGATCAAGCAGGGCTGGAAGTTCCACGACGGCACCGAGGTCAAGGCCAAGAACTTCGTCGACGCCTGGAACTACGGCGCCTACGCGCCCAACGGCCAGATCAACAGCACGTTCTTCGAGAACATCCAGGGCTACGACGACGTCCACCCGGCCGACGAGAACGCCAAGCCGACCACCGACAAGATGTCCGGCCTGGCCGTGAAGGGCGACTACGAGTTCCAGGTGACGCTCAAAGCGCCCTTCTCGGTGTTCACCACCAAGATCGGCTACACGGCCTTCGCGCCCCTGCCCGACTCGTTCTTCAAGGACCCCAAGGCTTTCGCCGCGCACCCGATCGGCAACGGCCCGATGAAGTTCGTCAGCCGCACGCCCAACGTGAGCATCAAGCTGACCCGCTTCGACGACTACAAGGGCCAGGACAAGGTCAAGTTCAAGGACCTGGACATCAAGATCTACGCGTCCCAGGAAACCGCTTACCAGGACCTGCTGAGCAACCAGCTCGACTTCATCGAGGCGCTCCCGCCCTCGGCGCTGGCCGGCAGCAAGTACAAGACCGACCTGAAGGACAACCTGGTCACCGGCCACCTGCTCGGCATCAGCACCATCGCGCTCCCGTACTACGTGCCGGGTTACGACAACCTCGACCTGCGCAAGGCCGTCTCGATGGCGATCGACCGCACGCAGATCACCAAGACCGTCATGAACGACACCTACGTGCCCGCCGACGGCTACCTCTCGCAGGGCATCCCGGGCTACCGCCCCGGCGTCTGCCAGTTCTGCAAGTTCGACCCGGCCGCGGCGAAGGCGGCGTTCGCGAAGTCCGGTTTCAAGGGCAAGCTCACCATCGCGTCCAACGCCGACGGTGGCCGCAAGGAGCCGCTGGTGGCGGCGTGCAACAGCATCAAGAACGTGCTCGGTGTCGAGTGCGACTTCGTGCCCGCCACCGACTTCGGCCAGTGGCGCAGCATCGTGACCGGCCACAAGCTCACCGGCATGGGCCGTTCCGACTGGTCCGCGGACTACCCGTCGATCGAGGACTTCCTGAACCCGATCTACCGCACGGGCGCCTCGTCCAACGACTCGGTGTACTCCAACCCGGCCGTCGACCAGCTCCTCGAGCAGGCCGACTCGACGCCGGACAAGGACGCCGCGATCAAGCTGTACCAGCAGGCCGAGGACGCCATCGCCAAGGACCTGCCGTCGATCCCGGTGTGGGACGAGAAGGGGGTGGCCGCGAAGTCCAAGCACGTCAAGACCGTGACGCTCGACTTCCGCCGCCGTGCCGACTACTCGTCCGTCGAAGTCACCAAGTGACGCGCTGAACCGACGTCCCACCACCAGGGCAGCCGCGGACCGTCGCGATCGGACGGTCCGCGGCTCGCCCGGCGCGCACTCCTAGGAACTGACGCATGATTCGCTACGTCCTGCGACGCCTGCTCCAGCTGATCCCGGTGTTCTTCGGAACGACCTTCCTGATCTACGCGCTGGTGTGGGCCGTCCCGGGTGATCCCTTCTCCGGCAAGTGCGGTCAGACGGCCTGCCCGCAGGCCTACATCGACCTCATGACCGAGAAGTTCCACCTGAACGACAACCTGATCGTCCAGTACTTCAAGTACCTCGGCAGCCTGTTCACCGGTGACTGGGGCGAGACCTTCAACGGCAACTCCGTTGGCGAGCTCATCGCCAACTCCTACCCGATCACACTGCGCCTGGCGATCGTCGCGGTGATCATCGAGGCCGTGATCGGCTTGACCGCCGGCGTCCTGACCGGCTTGCGCGGCAAGGGTTTCCTCGACAACCTGGTGCTGGTCTCCACCACGTTCCTGATCTCGCTCCCGGTGTTCGTCACCGCGATCGTGCTGCAGCTCGTGCTCGGCACCGAGCTCGGCATCATCGACGCGAGCGTGTCGGACGACCCGTCGTTCGGGGAGCTGATCGTGCCCGGCATCGCGCTGGGCAGCCTGTCGATGGCCTACGTCGCGAGGCTCACGAGAACGTCGATCGCGGAGAACCGCCACGCCGACTACATCCGCACGGCCATCGCGAAGGGCCAGCCGCACAAGCGCGTGGTCGGCATCCACCTGCTGCGCAACTCGGTGATCCCGGTGCTGACGTTCCTCGGCACCGACCTGGGCGCCCTGATGGGTGGCGCGATCGTGACCGAGGGCGTGTTCAACATCAACGGCCTGGGCGGGCTCATCTTCCGCGGCATCCAGAACCGCGAGAGCGCCACCGTCGTGGGCGTCGTGGTGCTGCTCGTGGTGGTGTACCTGCTGATGAGCTTGATCGTGGACCTGCTCTACGCCGTTCTCGACCCGAGGATCCGCTATGACTGACCCCAACCTCGTCGGGGGCGGCGGCGTCGACGCGGCGGAGCTGTCGCGCATCGACGACTCCGCCACCGCGACGAAGAAGCCCCGGAGCCTGTGGGGCGACGCCTGGCGCCAGCTGCGGCGCAAGCCCGCCTTCGTGATCTCCGCGGTGATCATCCTGTTCATCGTGCTCATCGCGGTCGCGCCGGGCCTGTTCACGCACGTCGACCCCGGGGTCGGCGACCTGACGAAGGCCAACCAGCGCCCGTCGGCCGACGCCTGGTTCGGCTACGACAACCAGGGTTACGACGTCTACGCCCGCACGATCTACGGCGCCCGCGCGTCGCTGCTGGTCGGCGTGTTCGCGACGATCCTGACCGTCCTCTTCGGATCGCTGGTCGGCATCCTCGCGGGCTACTACGGCCGCCTGATCGACAGCCTGCTCTCGCGCCTGGGCGACATCTTCGCCGGCCTGCCGTTCGTGCTCGGCGCGATCGTCATCCTGACCACGTTCAACGCGCCGGGCTCGAACCCGGGCCAGGTGACGATCGTCGTGCAGGTGGTCTGCTCCATCGCGGTGCTGACGTGGCCGGTCGCGATGCGCATCATGCGCTCGGCGACGCTTGTGGCGAAACAGCTCGACTACGTGAAGGCCGCCCGCGCGCTCGGCGCGAGCACCCCGCGCATCGTGTTCCGGCACCTGCTGCCCAACACGCTCGCGCCGGTGCTGGTCTACGCCACCATCGCGCTCGGCGCGGCGATCGGCGCCGAGGCGACGCTCGCGTACCTCGGCATCGGCGTGCGGCCGCCGGTGATCTCGTGGGGTGTGATGATCAGCGATTCGCGTGACTACTTCCGGGCCGACCCGCACATGCTCCTGTTCCCCGGCGCGTTCGTCACCATCACCGTGCTCGCGTTCGTGATGCTCGGTGACGGGATCCGCGACGCGCTCGACCCGAAGTCGAGGTAGCAGCCGATGACCGACACCGAGAACGAGCTGCTGCTCGAGGTCGACGACCTGCACGTGGAGTTCCGCACGTCCGACGGCGTCGCGAACGTGCTCAACGGCGTGAGCTACTCCGTGCACGCCGGCGAAACGCTGGCGGTGCTGGGCGAATCCGGCTCCGGCAAGAGCGTGACCGCGCAGACCGTGATGGGCATCCTCGACGTGCCGCCCGGTGTGATCACCGGCGGGTCGATCCGCTACCGCGGCGAGGACCTGCTCGCGGCCACGCCCGAACGGCGCCGCGACCTGCGCGGCAACGAGATCGCGATGATCTTCCAGGACGCGCTCTCCGCCCTGAACCCGGTGTTCACCGTGGGGTTCCAGATCGAGGAGCAGCTGCGCGTCCGCCAGGGACTGTCCAGGAAGGACGCTCGCCGCCGGGCGATCGAACTGCTGGACCTGGTGCGTATCCCGGCCGCCGAGCGGCGGATCAAGGACTACCCGCACCAGTTCTCCGGCGGCATGCGCCAGCGCGCGATGATCGCGATGTCACTGGCGCTCGACCCGGACCTGCTGATCGCCGACGAACCCACCACGGCGCTCGACGTGACGGTGCAGGCTCAGATCATGGACCTGCTGGGCGAAATCCAGCGCGAACGGCGTATGGGCCTCGTCCTCATCACCCACGACCTCGGCGTCGTGGCCGAGGTCGCCGACCGGATCGCCGTGATGTACGCGGGCCGGATCGTGGAGCAGGCCGACGTGCACGAGCTGTTCAGGTCGCCGGGCCACCCGTACACGGCGGCGCTGATGGACTCGCTGCCGCGCCTGGACCTCAAAGGACAGACGCTCGAGACCATCAAGGGGCTGCCGCCGAGCCTGCTCGACATCCCGTCCGGCTGCCCGTTCCACCCGCGCTGCAAGCGGGCGGAACAACGCTGTTCGGAGGAACGGCCGCCCTTGCACAGCCTCGGTTTCGGCCGGGTGAGTGCGTGTCACTTCGCCGAAGAGGTGGTGGAAGCCCGTGCGTGACCCGATCCTGAGCGTGCAGAACCTGGTCAAGCACTTCCCGGTGCGCCAGGGCGTGCTGTTCAAGCGCACCATCGGACAGGTCAAGGCCGTCGACGGCGTCACGTTCGACCTGCACGCCGGCGAAACGCTCGGCGTCGTCGGCGAATCCGGCTGCGGCAAGTCGACGCTCGCGCAGGTGCTGATGCGCCTGGAGGAGCCGACCTCGGGCACGGCGACGTTCGAGGGCCGCGACATCTTCAAGCTGGGCGGCAGCGAGCTGCGCCGGCTGCGGCGTGAGATCCAGATCGTGCTGCAGGACCCGTACACGTCGCTGAACCCGCGCATGACGGTCGGGGACATCGTCGGCGAGCCGTTCGAGATCCACACCGAGGTGGCGCCGAAGGGCTCGCGCGCGAAGAAGGTGCAGGAGCTGCTGGAGGTCGTCGGCCTCAACCCCGAGCACGTCAACCGCTACCCGCACCAGTTCTCCGGCGGGCAGCGCCAGCGCATCGGCATCGCGCGGGCGCTCGCGCTGCGGCCGAAGGTGATCATCTGCGACGAGCCGGTGTCCGCTTTGGACGTCTCGATCCAGGCGCAGGTGATGAACCTGCTGGGCGAGCTGCAGACCGAGTTCGGGCTGTCGTACGTGTTCATCGCCCACGACCTGTCCGTGGTCCGGCACCTGTCCACGCGCGTGGCGGTGATGTACCTGGGCAAGATCGTGGAGATCGGCACCGAGGACGAGATCTACGAGCGGCCCTCGCACCCGTACACGCAGGCGCTGCTCTCGGCCGTGCCCGTGGCCGACCCCCAGGTGCGCGGGCAGCGGCAGGTCATCCGGCTGGAGGGCGACGTGCCGAGCCCGCTCGACCCGCCGTCGGGCTGCCGGTTCCGCACGCGGTGCTGGAAGGCGCAGGACATCTGCGCCACGGAGGTGCCGGAGCTCGAACCGCGCACCGACGGGCACCTCTCGGCTTGCCACTTCGCCGAGGCCCAGTCGGTGGTGCCCTGACTTTAGTCGGGTTCCTCCTTTTGCCGATTGCTGCGGCGCGTGTCCGGTATGTACGTTGCAGTGTCGGTTTTTCCCTGAGGAGGACCAGTGAAAAGACCCAGACTGCTGCTCGCGGTACCCCTGATCGGCTTGGTGTCCGGCGCCCTCGTCCCGGTGGCGTCGGCCCAGCCGGCGGGCCCCGTCACGGAGTTCACGGTGCTGGCGCGCTCGGACGTCGGCGCCGCCGAACGGGCGGTGCGCGCCGCGGGCGGCACCGTGGTGGAGACCAACCGGGCCGTCGGCTTGATCACCGCGACGGCCCCGGCTTCGGGGTTCGCTTCGCGGGTTTCCGCTGACCAGGCGGTGTTCGGTGCGGCGCGCTCGCAGGCCATCGGGTCGGCGCCGCGGGGCGGCAAGAAGGTCAAACCGAACGTGGTGGAGAAGGAGGGCCGCGGGGCCGTTTCTTCGAAGCGCGCTCGCTCGGGCACGGATCCGCTGGACGACGAGCTCTGGGGCCTGAAGTCGACGCGGTCCGACCTCGCGCGGACCGTGCAGCCCGGCAGCAAGCGCGTGAAGGTCGGCATCATCGACACCGGCGTCGACGGCAGCCACCCGGACATCGCGCCGAACTTCGACCGCGCCGACTCGCGCAACTTCACGCGCGACATCGTCGCGGACGTCAACGGCACCGTGGTGGACGGCCCGTGCGAGTACCGCGGCTGCGTCGACCCGGTCGACCACGACGACAACGGCCACGGCACGCACGTCGCCGGCACGATCGGCGCGGCGGCGAACGGCTTCGGCGTGTCGGGTGTCGCGCCCGGCGTGTCGCTGGTCAACCTGCGCGCCGGCCAGGACGCGGGCTTCTTCTTCCTGCAGCCGATGGTGGACGCGCTGACGTACGCCGGCGACGCGGGGATCGACGTGGTGAACATGTCGTTCTACGTGGACCCGTGGCTGTACAACTGCCGCGCCAACCCAGCCGATTCGCCCGCCGAGCAGGCGGAGCAGCGGACGATCATCGAGGCCGCGACGCGCGCGCTGAACTACGCGCACCGCAAGGGCGTGACGATGGTCGTCGCGCTGGGCAACGAGCACACCGACCTCGGCGCACCGCAGGACGACGCGACGAGCCCCGACTACCCGAGCAGCGCCGCGCACCCGCGCCCGATCGACAACACGTCGTGCCTGACGATGCCGACGGAGGGACCGCACACGATCGGCGTGGGCGCCTTCGGCCCGTCGCAGGCGAAGGCGGACTACTCGAACTACGGCACCGAGCAGATCTCCGTTTCCGCGCCCGGCGGATATTTCCGGGACGGGTTCGGGACACCGTGGTACCGGACGGTGGAGAACGAGATCCTTTCGGCCTATCCGCACAACGTCGGCGTGGCCGAGGGGAACATCGACGCCGCCGGCAACGTGACGCCGGCCGGAGTCGCCCTGGGCGTGCAGAAGGCAGTCGCCGCTGACGGCCGCGTCGGGTATTACCAATGGCTGCAAGGAACCTCGATGGCGACCCCGCACGCGACCGGCGTGGCGGCGCTGATCGTTTCCCAGTACGGCAAGGGCGGCGGGGCGGCGTTCGGGATGGACCCGGATGCGGTGCAGCGGGTTCTCGAGGGCACGGCCTCGCCCATCGCGTGCCCCGTGCCGCGCACGGTGGACTACCTCGACGAAGGCCGCGACGACTCGTTCACCGCGACTTGCGCGGGGGATGCGGCGTTCAACGGGTTCTACGGACACGGGGCTGTTGATGCGTATGCGGCTGTGACGCAGGGGCGGTCTTATTTGAAGTGACGGTTGGTCCTCGTACGGGACGCGGTCCTTCGCAGGGGCGTGTCACGTGGGAGTGCACCCCGAAGCCGATGATGGTAACGACGGTCTGGATCACCTTGTCAAGGCTGGAAAGCGTGCCTTGACAAGGTGATCCAGACCGCGTGGGGGCTTCGGATCGAGGTGCCGGGCGGGGGGCTGGGTGCGGGTGTTGTTGCGTTGTCGGGTGGCGGTTGGGTAGATCGGAGTCCGTCGCCTTGAGGGGTGGTCGCCGGGCTCGCACCGTGCGTCTGAAGAAACGAGCCTCTGCCAGCCACCTCGATCGGCGACGGATCACGCGTACGAATCCGCCGCCAACAGACCCACTGAGGATGCGCCCAGTCCCTGCCCGGCACCTCGATCCGAAGCTTCCACACGGCCGCCGACCCCGTGTCAAGGCACGCTTTCCCGCCTTGA